>NZ_JAPWBS010000001.1:0-345746 GCF_041433575.1 Granulicatella sp. 20925_1_28 | reverse complement strand
ACAACTACCTCTACAACAGAAGAAACAACAGTTACAACAGTTGAAGAAACTTCAACAACTGTAACTGAAGAACTTCCAAACACAGGTACTGGCAACCAAACAATCTATATGGTGATTGGTGCACTTTTAGTAGTTGCAGCAGTTGGAGTGTTAGTATTCGCTAAGAAAAAAGATTCTGACGAAGAAAGCAAAAATTAATTTAAATAAGTAAGACTGGCAGGTTCTCTGTCAGTCTTTTTTTATTTCCAAAATGAATAAGAAAATGAATGATTGAAGTCCGCTTTTAGGAGGAGTACAATAGAAGTAGATAGAAGAGTTGAAATGGAGGGATAATGATGAAAAAACTGATGTTGATTTACTATAATATCGTCGCTGTTTTAACCATTCTCTATTTAGTGCTAACAGCAACCTTAATGAACTTAGGGAATGCTTTTATTACAACTCAAGGATGGCATGTTGTCATTCTCAGTATACTGATTTTAGTCATTGTATTTGGAATGGAATTTGCGAAGAAGAAATTCCCGGATGATTTCTTTGAATTTATTATTGAAAATGCGGGGCTACTTTGTATCGCATGGCTTACATTAGTCGTTCGAGCGTTTGGTGTTACTGTTTTAAAATACGCAACAGATTTAGCACTTGATGAATGGATGCAGCAAGTCATCCAACGAGCAGGCGTTGTGCAGATAGTCATCTTTGCCATCACAAATGGAATCGTGGTTGCAAAAATCATTCGATATTTTGCAAGAAAAAGATTCATAGCAAACAATGAATAGACGCAAGCGGAGTGCCAATGTGCATTCCGTTTTTATTTTTCATCAAAAATCGATAAGATAGAGAAGAAACGTTGATAGAAAGAGAGGGAAATCGATGCGGAAAATTTTACATGTAGATATGGATGCGTTTTTCGCATCGGTGGAACAAAGGGACCATCCTGAGTGGAGAGGAAAGCCTGTGATTGTCGGTGGGAAACCTAACCAAAGAGGTGTTGTGTCTACTTGTTCATATGAGGCGAGAGCTTTTGGCGTGCGTTCTGCGATGCCTACAGCCAAAGCCATGAAACTCTGTCCACAAGCCATACTCACGCCTGGGCGATATCAGTTATATAAAGAAGTTTCTGCCCAGGTGCATGAAGTGTTTCGAACCTACACTGATTTAATCGAACCGCTCTCGATTGATGAAGCCTATTTAGATGTTACAGAGAATAAGAAAGGAATCAACTCTGCAACAGTGATTGCTCATTCGATTCAAAAGGACGTCTACGAAAAAACAGGACTCACTTGTTCAGTTGGAGTATCCTTTAATAAGTTTCTCGCGAAAATGGCATCAGGTTATCATAAGCCTTCTGGAGTAACCGTCATTACACCAGAAAATGCCAAAGAATTTATTCGAACAATTCCTATCGAAGATTTCTATGGAGTAGGAAAAGTGAGCGCAGAGAAATTGAAACAAGCGGGTATTCTAACAGGAGAAGATCTCTTTCCATTGTCTAAGGAAGAACTGGAGAAGAAGTTTGGCACTCTTGGTCCACGATTGTACTTGCAAGTACGAGGGGAGTCAAATGACCAACTGACGCTTCACAGGGAACGTAAATCCATCGGGACAGAGCGAACCTTAATAAAGGACACGACCGACCATGGTATTCTAACGGGATACTTGGAGGAGTTTTCAGAAGAATTAGAACGGATGTTGAAGAAGAGAAGTCTTGCCGCAAGAACCGTCACGCTTAAATTAAGAGATTTGGAATTTAATACAATGACGAAGAGTGTTACAATGCGTGATTATTTGAATAAACAGGAGGAAATCTATTCGATTGCACTTCAGCTTTTTGAAGAAATGATGCAAGAACGCCCGATAAGACTGATAGGACTCACCGTTTCGCATCTGGAAAATACAAATAGACTATATAAACAATTAAAACTGTTTTAAAATATTAGTACAGTTTTCACCAACAGACTAGTACAGTTTCATTGTGAAAATTAAGAATTCATTTACTGAAAAAACGTGAAAACAGAAAATTGAATGAACAAATCAGAATAAAAGAAGACTTTATTTAGCGTAAGATAGTGGTAGTTTTTTCACAAAGTTTACAAAAACGCTCTATAAAGTCTTCTTTGCTTGCATATTTCACAAAAGTTTGTTAAATTATTATACGATAGCAGAGGGAATAGTACAGTTTTAACTACCTGTTTTGTCTGTTAAGCACAATTTCTTATAGAAAAGGGGAAAAAAGAAGTATGGCAACGAAGAAAAAATTCAATCTCGATGCACTTTTCACACCAAATAACACGAACTTCGAAATGGTTCAAGTGTTAGACGCAGAAGGAAAAGTTGTAAATCCTGACTTAGTACCAGATTTGTCTGATGACGAATTAGTTCAATTAATGACTGACATGGTATGGTCACGTATCTTACACGAACGTTCAACTGCATTAAACCGTCAAGGACGTTTAGGTTTCTACGCTCCAACAGCTGGACAAGAAGCTTCACAATTAGCTTCAATCAAAGCTATTGAGAAAGACGACGTTCTTTTACCAGGTTACCGTGATGTACCACAATTAGTAAAACACGGTTTACCATTATCACAAGCATTCTTATGGTCTCGTGGACATGTTGCAGGTAACATGTACCCAGAATCATTAAAAGCTTTACCACCACAAATCATCATTGGTGCACAATATGTTCAAGCAGCCGGTGTTGCTTTAGGTCTTAAAAAACGTGGTAAGAAAAATGTTGCAGTGACTTATACTGGTGATGGAGGATCTTCACAAGGGGACTTCTATGAAGGTATTAACTACGCTGGTGCATACCAAGCTCCTGCAATCTTCTTCATTCAAAACAATGGTTGGGCAATTTCAACTCCTCGTGAGTTACAAACTGCTGCTCCAACATTAGCTCAAAAAGCAGTTGCTGCTGGTATCCCTGGTATCCAAGTAGATGGTATGGACCCATTAGCAGTTTACGCTGTAACTAAAAAAGCTCGTGAATACGCAGTTGCTGGAAACGGTCCTGTGTTAATCGAAACAATCTGCTTCCGTTATGGTCCTCATACATTATCAGGTGACGACCCAACTCGTTACCAACCAGAAGGAATTCAAGACGAATGGGCTAAAAAAGATCCATTAATTCGTTTCCGTAACTACCTAACAGCTAAAGGCTTATGGTCAGAAGAAAAAGAAAACGAAGTAATTGAAGCAACTAAAGAAGAAATCAAAGAAGCAATTAAAGAGGCTGACAAACAACCTAAACAAAAAGTTTCATTCTTCTTAGAAACAATGTTTGAAGAACCAACAAACGTTATTAAGGAACAAATCGAATACTTTAAAGCAAAGGAGAATAAATAATTATGGCACAAATGACAATGATTCAAGCCATCACTGATGCATTGGCTGTTGAATTAAAACGTGATGAAAATGTCCTAATTTTCGGGGAAGACGTTGGTAAAAACGGTGGGGTTTTCCGTGCAACTCAAGGGCTTCAAGATGAATTCGGTGAAGACCGCGTGTTCAATACTCCTTTAGCAGAATCTGGTATCGGTGGTTTAGCAATCGGTTTAGCATTAGAAGGTTACCGTCCAGTTCCTGAAATCCAATTCTTCGGATTCGTATTCGAAGTAATGGATAGCGTGGTAGCTCAAGCAGCTCGTACACGTTATCGTATGGGTGGAACTCGTCAAATGCCTATCGTATTCCGTTCACCAATGGGTGGAGGGGTACATACTCCAGAATTACACTCAGATAACTTAGAAGGTTTAGTAGCTCAATCACCAGGTTTGAAAGTGGTTATCCCATCAAACCCATACGATGCAAAAGGGTTATTAATCTCAGCTATTCGTGACAACGACCCAGTTGTTTACTTAGAACACATGAAACTATACCGTTCATTCCGTGAAGAAGTTCCAGAAGGAGAATACACAGTTCCTCTAGGAGTAGCTGCAGTAACTCGTGAAGGTAAAGACGTTTCTGTAATTACTTACGGTGCAATGGTTCGTGAAGCAGTTAAAGCTGCTGAGAACTTAGAAAAAGAAGGAATTTCAGTTGAAGTTATCGACTTACGTACTGTTTCTCCATTAGACTTAGACACAATCTTAGCATCAGTTGAAAAAACTGGTCGCGTAGTTGTTGTTCAAGAAGCACAACGTCAAGCTGGTATCGGCGCAATGGTTATGTCTGAAATTGCTGAGCGCGCAATCTTAAACTTAGAAGCTCCAATCGGACGTGTTGCAGCTCCAGATACAATCTTCCCATTTGGTCAAGCAGAAAACGACTGGTTACCAAATGCTAGCGATATTGAAGCTAAAGTTCGCGAAACAGTGAACTTCTAATTCAACAAATTTTCATTCTAAAGAGCCTCTCCCTTGAGTGTGCTCTTTAGAGTTTTATAAAAATAAGAAGGGATGTACAAGCATGGCTTTCCAATTTAAAATGCCTGATATCGGTGAAGGTATCGCAGAAGGCGAAATCGTAAAAATCGACATTAAAGTCGGAGATACAATTCAAGAAGATGATATTTTATTCGAAGTACAAAACGACAAATCTGTAGAAGAAATTCCTTCTCCAGTGAGTGGTAAAGTATTAGAAGTTAAAGTTCAAGAAGGTACAGTAGCTCGCGTAGGCGACGTCATCGTAGTTATCGACGATGGTTCTGGTCCAGCAGAAGCATCTGCACCGGCAGCGGCTCCAGCGGCTTCCCCTGCACCAGCTGCACCAGCAGCATCAAGCACTTTCCAATTCAAATTACCTGACATCGGTGAAGGAATTGCAGAAGGTGAAATCGTTAAAATCGACATCAAAGTAGGCGACAAGATTGCTGAAGATGACATTTTATTCGAAGTACAAAACGACAAATCTGTAGAAGAAATTCCTTCTCCAGTAGCTGGAACTGTAACAGCAGTTTTAGTATCTGAAGGAACAGTAGCTCACGTTGGTGATGTAATCGTTGAAATCGCAACAGAAGGCGGTTCTCACGCACCTGCAGCAGCGGCTCCAGCAACACCTGCAGCACCAACTCCAGCAGCAGCACCAGCGGCACCTGCAGCTCCAACAGGAGTTCCAGCAGCAAGCAACCCTGGTAAATTAGTATTAGCAATGCCTTCAGTTCGTCAATATGCACGTGAAAAAGGCGTTGACATCACAGCAGTAGTTCCAACTGGTAAAGGCGGACGCATCACTCGTGAAGACATCGATAACTTCGGTGGCGCACCAGTAGCTGCACCAGCAGCTCCAGCAGCAGTAGAAGCTCCTGCAGCATCTGCACCAGCAGCTCCAGCTCAAGCACCTGCACCAGCAGCGGCTCCAGCTCCAGCTAAACCATTCGTTGGATCAGCTGAACGTGAAGAACGCGTTAAATTAACTCCAATGCGTAAAGCAATCTCTAAAGCAATGGTTAACAGCAAACACACTGCACCACACGTTACATTACATGACCAAGTTGAAGTTTCTAAACTTTGGGATCACCGTAAGAAATTCAAAGATGTTGCAGCTGCACAAGGTACTAAATTAACATTCTTACCTTACGTTGTTAAAGCTTTAGCAGTAGCAATGAAGAAATTCCCAGTATTGAATGCTTCTATCGACGATGCATCTCAAGAAATTGTTTACAAAAACTACATCAACATCGGTATCGCTACAGATACAGATTTAGGTTTATTCGTTCCAAATATCAAAGATGCGAATACTAAGAGCATGTTTGGTATTGCAGATGAAATTAATGCATTAGCTGCAAAAGCTCATGAAGGTAAATTAACAGCTGCAGAAATGGGACAAGGAACAATTACAATCTCTAACATCGGTTCAGTAGGTGGCGGTTGGTTCACTCCAGTTATCAACTACCCTGAAGTTGCGATTTTAGGTGTTGGTACAATCGTTCGCGAACCAGTTATCAACGAAAACGATGAAATCGTAATCGGACGTAACATGAAATTATCATTAAGCTTTGACCACCGTATCGTGGATGGAGCAACTGCTCAAAAAGCTATGAACGAATTGAAACGTCTATTGAATGATCCAGAATTATTATTAATGGAAGCTTAATTCATTAAATTGTTAGGAACGGCGTAGACATGGGTTTACGTCGGTTCCTTATTTGAAAACTTTTAAGAGGTGAAAAAAATGGTAGTAGGCGATTTCGCTATTGAACTAGATACAGTCGTAATCGGTGCCGGCCCTGGTGGATATGTTGCAGCTATTCGTGCAGCTCAAGAAGGTCAAAAAGTTGCGATTATCGAGAAAGAATATTTTGGAGGTGTCTGCTTAAACGTTGGATGTATTCCATCTAAAGCGTTAATTTCAGCTGGACATCATTACCAAGAAGCACAACACTCAGAAGTGTTTGGTGTGACTGCTAAAGAAGTTGTTTTAGACTTCGCTAAAACTCAAGAATGGAAAGATAACCAAGTTGTTAAGAAATTAACTGCTGGTGTTGAGTACTTATTAAAGAAAAACAAAGTTGAAATTATTAAAGGGGAAGCGTTCTTAGTGGATGAGCACACTTTACGTGTTGTTACTGAAGACAGCGCTCAAACTTATTCTTTCAACCATGCTATCGTAGCTACAGGTAGCCGTCCAATCGAAATCAAAGGTTTCAAATTTGGTGGACGCGTTATCGATTCAACTGGTGGTTTAGGTCTTAAAGAAGTTCCTAAAAAATTAGTTGTTATCGGTGGTGGGGTTATCGGTTCAGAACTAGGTTCAGCATACGCTAACTTAGGTTCAGAAGTGACAATCCTTGAAGGTGCTCCAAGCATCCTTTCAATGTTTGATAAAGACATGGTTAAACTTGTTGAAGATAACATGGCTAAAAAAGGTGTTACTATCGTAACTAACGCAATGGCTAAAGAAGCTGTTGAAAATGGTGACAGCGTAACTGTTAAGTACACAGTAGATGGCAAAGAAGAAGCTGTTGAAGCTGACTACGTAATGGTTGCTGTAGGTCGCCGTCCTAACACAGACGAAATTGGTTTAGACGTTGCTGGTGTTGAAATGACTGACCGTGGTTTAGTTAAAGTTGACAACCAAGGACGTACAAACGTTAAATCAATCTTTGCAATCGGTGATATCGTTCCTGGACCAGCTCTTGCTCACAAAGCAAGCTACGAAGGAAAAATCGCTGCAGAAGCAATCTCAGGTAAACCAGTGGCTGTTGACTACCGTGCAATGCCATCTGTTGCCTTCACTGATCCAGAATTAGCTTCAGTTGGTTACACTCAACAACAAGCTAAAGATGCTGGTTTACAAGTAAAAGCTTCTAAATTCCCATTATCAGGAAATGGTCGTGCATTATCATTGAACGCTACAGAAGGTTTCGTTCGTTTAATCACTACTAAAGAAGATAACGTAATCGTTGGTGCACAAGTTGCCGGCGTGAACGCTTCAGACATTATTGCTGAATTAGGTTTAGCAGTTGAAGCTGGAATGAATGCGGAAGATATCGCATTAACAATCCACTCACATCCATCATTATCAGAAGTAGTTATGGATACAGCTGAATTAGCATTAGGTATGCCAATTCACGTATAATTCTAAAGAATACGACAGAGGACTCGAGTTTTCGAGTCCTTTTTTGTTGCAAAAGGAAAGACGACACAGTTTATGCTTTAAATCCGAACAATTATGTAAATGAACTTTGAAATATTTGTGGTTTTCTCCTGGATAGCTTGATTGGAGTAGGGGTTATCGCGTATAATGAAGCGTATAAGACCGAATGAAGGAAAAGATTCATCAACCTCCATTCATCGAACCTTTTTGTAAATGAAGGGGGATGTTTCATGTCAGAAGAGAAGAAATTTAAAGATTCCTACGTACTTTGTATCGGCGGAATAAACGTGGATAAGAAAGTTCAATTGCTCGAAAATCTCGTGCTTGAGACGAGTAATCCAGTGGTCTCGTCGCTGAGTGCCGGTGGTGTTTCAAGAAACATTGCCGAAAATCTGGGACGTCTAGGAGTACCTGTTAAGATGTTGTCAGTTGCAGGCGATGATGAAAGTTTTACGTGGCTTGAAAAAGAGACTGAAGGCATTATCGATTTTTCGCTTGTAGAACACTTAAAAGGGAAAACAACGTCGAACTATACAGCGATTTTGGATCTTCAAGGAGATATGTGTCTAGCTTTAGCCGATATGTCCATTTGTGAGGAAATGACGCCTGATTGGCTTTTTTCGCATGATGAAGCGGTGAAACAAGCATCTCTAGTGATTGCGGATCTGAATCTTCCGCAAGAAACATTACAAGCGCTCATTCAGTTAACAAGTCTTGAGAAGATTCCACTGGCCATTATTCCAGTGAGTGGACCGAAGATGAAACGAATCCCAGACGATTTACAAGGAGTGACTTGGATTGTCGTCAATGCGGACGAGTCCAGGACGAGGTACGGAGAACATACGCTAGCTGAATTAGCTACTTTATGGCAAAAAGACGGCGTAGAAAATATTGTGATTACTAAAGGAACCAAATGTGGTGTCTTTGCAGATGCTACAGGAGTCGTAAAGACTTTTACACCTATAAAAGCAGAGCAAGTCTGTGACGTGACAGGAGCAGGAGATTCATTTTCTTCTGGAGTGCTTTACGGAGCTCTTAAAGGAGCAAGCTTGGAAGAGTCGATTGGATACGGATTAACGAATTCGTACTATACAGTCCAAGCCATTGAAACCGTTCGAAAAGACTTAAACGCTAAGTCATTTGAAAAAGAATATCAACATTTAAAGGAAAGAGGTTTATCATGAATCCATTATTATCAATCAGTAAAGAAGTGCAACACGCATTAGATAACAACCTACCAGTCGTTGCGTTAGAATCAACAATCATTTCACACGGAATGCCATATCCACAAAACGTTGAAATGGCTAAAACAGTAGAACAAATTATCCGCGACAATGGTGCTGTTCCAGCGACAATCGCTATCATGGATGGAAAATACAAAATTGGTTTAGAAGAAGCGGACTTAGAACGTCTTGCAAAAGAAAAACCAGTTGCAAAAGTATCTCGCCGTGACTTAGCAGAAGTGTTTGCTAAGGGTGTTTTAGGAGCAACTACAGTAGCGACAACAATGATTGGTGCGCACTTAGCTGGAATTAAAGTATTCGTAACTGGCGGTATCGGCGGAGTTCACCGTGGTGTTGAAGAAACAATGGATATCTCAGCTGACTTAGATGAATTAGGACAAACTCCAGTCACAGTTGTCTGCGCTGGTGCAAAAGCGATTCTTGATTTACCACGTACTCTTGAATATTTAGAAACAAAAGGAGTTCCTGTTGTAGGCTATCAAACAGACTACTTACCAGCATTCTACACTCGTACTTCTGAGTATAAATTAAACAGCCGTGTAGACTCTGCTAAAGAAGTAGCGGAAATGATTCGTTACTCTGAATTACTAGGCCTTAAAGGTGGTATCTTAGTCACAAACCCAATCCCAGCTGAACACGAAATTCCACACGAAAAAATCGATGCGATTATCGATCAAGCAGTTCGTGAAGCGGACGAAAAAGGGATTCGTGGTAAAGACAGCACACCATTCTTATTAGCGAAAATCGTTGAGTTAACAGGCGGGGAAAGCTTGAAGACAAACATTCAGCTTGTTTACAATAACGCGAAACTTGGTGCGCAAATCGCAAAAGAATACCAAGAAGGAAAATAATCAAAGGTTTTATGGATTACGACGAATCCTTGCGGATTTGTTTGTAGTTGCTGTGACAAGGCACCGGTTCGAGCCGATGTCTCTCACCTTCAAAGCCTCAAAGAGGGCGTATGGATTCAAAATCCTACGCCCTCTTAGCACAGTGGTTGAATGGAATGAGTTTCGCTGTAAACAGCTATCTCATTCCTATTCAACTTTGTGGGGGAAAGAAAACGAAATGCCATAGATACAATGTATCTATGGCATTTCTGTCTTTCTCCCTCGTTTTGATGCACTTCCTGTCACTGCAACTACAAAATCCGCGGATTCTCTGTAATCCATAGAATTTTCTTTTGGGATTTGTGCCCAAGAGAAAGGGACTGGTGCTTCTCGAGTTAGAGAGTGCAGCAACTTAGTTTAGAAGAGTGCTTTAAACAAATTAAACTGAAAAGCAGTGATGAAGTTAGAGCGGTTTTGTCTAATATTCGAGGAATCAACCTATTTAGTAAATTCTGGAAGAGTTGTATTAATTCATATATAGCACCAAGAAGATGATGACGAAGAATCTGGTGGATTTTATTGTCGTAGTAATGGGAAAGTGCATTAAATGCGAATGAACAGGAGTTAGGAGTTTTTCTTACTCCTGCTTTGAGGCTTTAAAGGCCAAAGACAAAAGGCTTGAGCCGGTGCCCCATTACAACGGCAATGAAATAATCCGCCAGGATTCGCAGGAATCATCTTCTTTTTTAAAAAAAATTTGTTATGCATAAATGGAAACTCTTGCAGAAAAAGTGTATACTAAATAGGTATGATTGTGAGGTGGCGAGATGGCCAATTATAGTTATCCAATTGATTTGGAATGGTCGCATGAAGAGATGAATAAAGTCATCAAACTTTGGAATGCGGTCGAAGAGGCTTACGAAAAAGGGATTCAAGTAGAAGCTTTTAAAAAAGCGTACCAAGAATTTAAAACGGTAGTCCGTAGTATCGGTGAAGAGAAGAGACTCGGTCGTGAATTCGAGGAAGCATCTGGATATAGCCTTTATCGTGTGGTCCAAGCAAGTAAAAACGCAACAAAAATTATTCGTATGGAAGGATTGAAAAAATAATGGATTTATTAGCAACACACTTATTAGTAAATGACTGGATTATGGAGGCTGGACAAAAAATTCGTCACAGCTTTGGTGAACCATTAAAAGTTGATACAAAAACAAGCCGTAACGACTTAGTAACAAACGTGGATAAAGAAATCGAACAATTCTTTATCGCTAAAATTCGCGAACAATTCCCAACACATAAAATCATGGGAGAAGAAGGTTTCGGTGACGAATTAACTTCAATGGACGGTTACGTTTGGTTAATCGACCCAATCGATGGCACTTTAAACTTCGTGAAACGTCAAGAAGACTTCGGTATTATGATTGCTTTATATAAAGATGGCGTAGGTCTATTAGGTTACATTTACGATGTGATGCGTGATCGCTTCGTATATGGTATTAAAGATTACGGTGCATACTGCAACGGTCGTCGTCTTTCAACTCCTGAAATCCACAGCATTGGTGACAGTTCCATTAACGTGAATGGATTTATGTTATTAGAAGCGACTGAAAAAGAAGCAGAAATGATTCGTAAAGCAATGGTTACTCGTACTTACGGGGCTTCTTCAATCGAGCATATCCAAGTAATTTTAGGAAAATCTGTAGCGTATGTTTCTACATTATTAGCACCTTGGGATATCGCACCAGGAATGGTGATTGCTAAAGAATTAGGATTACACTACAGTACAGTGGACGGAAAAGAAGTGGACTTCTTAGTTCCTAACAAAAAGACAACAGGTGTTATCTGTTCTAAAAATATTGCTGATGAAATTATCGCAGCATTTAAATAAAAATGAGTGGAGGGGCGTAAGATTTTACGCCTCTTTCTTTTAAAGGAGAGCATATGAATATTGCAGTTTATTGTGCGGCAAGCCAAAGTAATTGCCCTGCATTTGATAAGAAAACAGAAGAACTAGGCAAGTGGATGGCCCAAAATCACCACACGCTTGTCTATGGTGGTGGAAATACAGGGCTAATGGGAGTCGTTGCGACTTCCGTAATGAATGAAGGCGGAGAAGTGATTGGCGTGATGCCACAGTTCTTTGTAGACCGTGAAATTGCAAAACAAGATATCACGAAACTTCATATTGTCGATACGATGTCCGAGCGTAAAAATCAGATGATCGCACTCAGTGAAGTGTACATTGCGCTTCCTGGAGGTCCTGGTACCCTCGAAGAAATTGCAGAGGTGGTTTCTTGGGTACGAGTAGGCCAAACGAATGGCATTTGTATTTTCTATAATATGGAAGGCTATTATGACCATTTAGAAGCCTTTTTCGATAAAATGGTGGAAACAAACTTACTGAGCGCAGAAGACAGAAGCCAAATTCATTTTGCGAAAACTTTGGCGGAAATTGAAGCACTTATTGGGTTGGTATAAGTTTAAATTTCGAGTGCATTTACTTAAAAATCGATTTTATGTTTTGTATAATTTACTTAGTGAATAGCTGAATAGAAAGGAGAATGAGTTAATGATGAAGTCGTTAAGTAAGGTCTACCAGTATTTGTCTTTTATCTGTTTATTGATTCAATTTCTTTTTTCAATCTATTTCTATAATCAAAGTGGTGTATTTTTTGAAGAAGGAGTACTAATACTGTTTCAATCCTTGATTGGACTGTTGGTGGTTGGAATAGTGCAACGAAGTAACAAGCAACACGATTGGCTAATTGGAGTAGGGGAAGCTTTAATCCTTCTTTTACTATTTTATCAAATCAATGCCAGTATTATTATGATTGTGGATGCATTTGTGGATAGTAACCTTCCACTTTTCTTACAAAGAGCTTTTGGGATTTGTAGTCAACTAGTTCTTTTGATGATGGGGTGGAGTATTCTTCAACTATTGGTTCAGATGGGTAGAATGTTCCGTGTAAAAAGGGTGACAACGTAATAAATCGAATGTAGTTCTATTTTTGGAGTAGAAAACAAACCGGAATGATACAAGTTCTGGGGGAAGTTCTACTCCGTTTTTTGTTAGCGTAATAACCCTAATTTTGCTATAATAAAGGATATGAGTTTAAGGGAGGGCAACGAATGGAATTAGAAAAAACAACGCAAATGAACTTGCTTGTAGAGTTCTATGGCAGCCTTTTAACCGATAAACAACTCGAATATATGGAGCTCTATTATGGGGATGATTATTCGCTTGGTGAAATCGCCGAAGAATTTGACGTGAGCCGTCAAGCAGTATATGATAATATCCGCCGCTCGGCAAAGTTATTAGAAAACTACGAAGAGAAATTACATCTCGTAGCTGATTTCTATAAACGCCAAGAGCACTATGATGAATTAGAAAAAGAGATTCAAAAGAACTATCCTGAGGCAACACTGCTTGCTTCAATCGTTTCAAAATTACAAGAGATGAATAAATAAACTCAAGGAGTGAAATTATGGCATTCGAAGGATTATCAGATCGCCTGCAAAATGCGATGACTTCCGTTTCACGAAAAGGAAAAATTACGGAAGCTGACTTAAAACAAATGATGCGTGAAGTGCGTCTTGCGCTTTTAGAAGCCGACGTTAACTTCAAAGTTGTAAAAGACTTCGTACGTAAAGTGAACGAACGTGCATTAGGTGCCAATGTGCTTGAAGCATTATCACCAGCACAACAAGTCGTTAAAATCGTTAACGAAGAATTAACAGAATTAATGGGTGGCGAACAAGCGCCATTCCGTTTCGAAGCAAAACCGCCAACGGTAGTAATGATGGTCGGTCTTCAAGGGGCCGGTAAAACAACGACTGCTGGGAAACTCGCTTCTTTCATGGCAAAACATGAAAAGAAACGCCCATTACTAGTTGCTGCCGACGTGTACCGTCCAGCCGCGATTGACCAATTACAAACATTAGGGAAACAATTAAACTTCCCAGTATTCTCACTTGGAAATCAAGTAAGCCCAGTGGAAATCGCCAAACAAGCGATTGAAAAAGCGAAAATTGATGGTCGCGACTTAGTGATTATCGATACGGCCGGTCGTTTGCATATTGACGAAAACTTGATGGAAGAATTACAAAACATCAAGGCAGTCGCAAATCCAAGCGAAATATTACTCGTTGTCGACTCCATGACAGGGCAAGATGCCGTAAACGTAGCTCAAACATTTAACGAACGTTTGGACATCACAGGGGTTATTCTTACAAAACTTGATGGGGACACTCGTGGTGGTGCGGCTCTATCTATCCGTTCTGTTACTGGAAAACCAATTAAATTTACAGGTCGTGGGGAAAAATTAGAAGACTTCGAAATCTTCTACCCAGAACGTATGGCTTCTCGTATTCTTGGTATGGGGGATATGATGACCCTTATCGAGAAGGCGCAACAAGACTTCGATGAAGCAAAAGCGCAAGAGATGGCAGATAAAATTAAAGCCAACACTTTTGACTTTAATGACTTTATCGACCAATTAGACCAAGTGAATAAGATGGGACCGCTAGAAGACATCTTGAAGATGATTCCAGGGTTAAATAAAATGGCTGGTCTAAACGACTTAAAAGTGGATCCAAAAGATACAGCTCGTATGAAAGCTATCGTCTTATCAATGACTCCACAAGAGCGTGAAAATCCAGATATCTTATCACAAGCTCGTCGTAAACGGATTGCGGCAGGTTCGGCTCGTCCTTTAGCAGAGGTAAACCGTTTAATTAAACAGTTCAACGAATCTAAGAAGATGATGAACCAAATGTCCAACGGGAATATGAAAGGCCTAGAAGGCATGATGAACCAAATGGGCATGGGCGGACGTGGAAACAAACTCGCTCAAATCGGTATGCAACAATACGCACGCCGTCAAAAACAAAATAAATTGAAAAAATTAAAGAAAAAACGTTAGGAAACAGCGTTATAAAATAATTTAAACCGCAACATCTTACTCTCGAGTAAGGTTGCGGTTTTTTTATGGCGATCATAACGCAAAGAAAGGAGAACTCAATGGGAAACAAAACAAAAACATGGCATGTCATTCCAGCAGTAGTCGCAACGGCGATTATGAGCTTTTGTGGCGTGTTGATTGAAACCGCAATGAACGTTACCTTCCCGACACTGATGACAGAATTCAATACGGATTCTTCAGGGATTCAATGGGTAACAACTGGATACTTACTAGCCATTGCGATTGTCGTGCCAATTACGGCTTATTTAACACGAAATTACACGATTCGCCAACTCTTCTTGGCAGCAAACCTTTTATTTATTGGTGGAGTCTTAATCGACTGTATTTCACCAAACTTAATGATTTTATTACTCGGACGCTTTATGCAGGGGATTGGAACCGGGATTGCACTTCCGTTAATGTTCCATATCGTATTATCAAAAGTACCGCTGCATCAACATGGAACCGTCATTGGGATTGGTGCAATGACAACTGCACTAGCTCCACCAATAGGACCAACATTTGGTGGGGTTGTCTCAAGCGCATTTGGATGGCGTGCGATTTTCTACGCATTGATTCCATTTTTAGTATTCTCGTTAGTGATGGGACTTTGGGCGATTCCAACAGAAGAATCTCCGAAGAAACAACCATTCAACTTTATGGCGTTTGTGACATTAGGGATTGGACTTGCAAGCCTACTAATGGCGATTGAACATTTATCAGTCCTCTATCTTGGAGTAGTGGTCGTGGCATTTGCAGCGTTCTTCTACTTTAACCGAGAAAATGCACTCTTGTCGTTTAAACCGTTCCAGTTTGCGACGTTCAACGCAACATTATATATCGTCTTGGCTTTCCAAGGAATTGTACTTGGATTATCGTTTATTTATCCAAACTACATTCAACTGGCGTGGGGCGAAACAGCTACAGTGGCAGGACTCTTTATGTTCCCAGGGGCTGCGATGGTAGCCATTCTTTCAGCCTTATCTGGTCGCTGGTATGATAAATCAGGTCCGCTAAAACCAATCTTAACAGGGTTAATCTTTGCAGTGATTGGGGGAGTTTCTATCAGCTTCTTCTTCCCAGGTTTGACGATTTATCCTTTATTAGCCCTCAACGTCATCTTTATGACAGGGATTGGATTTGTAATGGGAAGTAACGTCACGTATTCGTTAGCTCAGTTGAAACCAGAAATTCAAGCGGACGGAAATAGTATTGTGAATACCTTACAACAGTTCACTGGTGCGATTTCAACAACGATTATCGCTCGTATTTTCAGCTCGTTTGATTCGAATTTAGTAACAGCAGGACGAACAAGTATCCTTTTTGTAACGACACTTGCAGTCATTGCATTAGTTGTCTTCTTATGGATTTATCCGCAAACACAAAAGAAAAATTAAAGTCCTTAGGCAATCCTTTTCTACTTGGAGAAGGGTTGTCTTTTTTAGAACGTATCATATGAAATAGAAAGACGACTATAGTACAATAGATTGACGCGTGAAAGGAGAGAGATATGTATTTATTAAAGAAATTATCGTGGTTTTTTAAATTAGAGTGGAAACGATACACGATTGGAATTATTGCATTGTCGCTAGTCAGTGTATTCAATCTTATTCCGCCAAGAGTGATTGGGGAAGTTGTCGATTCTATTGACCTTAAGACGCTCACAACATCGTCTTTATTATGGAACTTACTGCTATTGCTCCTTTCAGCAGTAGCCATGTACGGGCTTCGTTTTGTATGGCGGCTCTTTATCTTCGGGACTGCGAACTCGTTAGGCCAGAGACTGAGAAATCAATTATACGAACACTTTACAAGCATGTCTCCAAGCTTCTATCAAAAGTATCGCTCTGGAGACTTAATGGCGCATGCGACCAATGACGTGAGTGCTATTGTCATGACTGCAGGCGGAGGTGTGATGTCGGCTGTTGATGCCTCGATTACAGCGTTAGTGACGCTAGCGACGATGTTCTTTATGCTGGATTGGCGAATGACACTCGTTGCGATTATTCCATTGCCACTACTTGCGATTGCAACGAATATCGTCGTTCGTGCAGAGCATCAGAGCTATAAGGAATCACAAGAAGCCTTCTCCTTACTGAATAATCATGTGAACGAGAGTGTTTCTGGAATAAAAGTGACGAAATCTTTTGGTTATGGTGAAAAAGAAACAGCGTCGTTTTGGAAAACGAACGAAGATGCATGGAAGAAGAATAATCACGCTGCAAAATATAATAATCTATTCGATCCAATCGTTTTGATTTTCGTGGGTCTCAGCTACTTAATCAGTTTGGGATATGGTGGATATTTAATCCAACGCGGAGAATTCACCGTTGGGGAAATGATTACCTTTATGACGTATTTAGATATGCTAGTGTGGCCGCTTCAAGCCATTGGTTGGCTCTTGAATATCGGTCAACGTGCAAGTATCTCATATCGTCGTATTGAAAAATTAATGGAAGAAACAAGCGAAGTCAAAGAAGCCCCTAACGTACTGCCGATTACAGAAGCTCGTGAGATGGTTGTTTCAATTCACAACTTCCAATACGAAGATGTGCCAACATTAGAAGACGTAACATTTAGCCTTCACCAAGGGCAAACGCTGGGGATTGTGGGCCCAACAGGTTCTGGGAAATCAACGCTCTTAAAATTATTCCTTCGTCAATATGATGCAGGAAAAGAAGAGATTTTGATCAATGGACGTTCCATTCAAGACTATCGCATTAAAGACTTGCGTGCGCTTATGGGTTATGTTCCACAAGAACAGATTCTATTTGCGATGTCGATTAAAGACAATATCCGTTTTGGAAATCCAACTCTTCCTGACGAAGCTGTTATAGAAGCGACTAAAATTTGCGGATTGTATGATGATATCATGGCGATGCCGGAAGGGTTCGATACGTTAATCGGAGAGAAGGGTGTGCTTTTATCAGGCGGGCAAAAACAACGTCTATCGATGGCACGCGCGCTGGTTGTGAACCCTGAAATCTTAATGCTCGATGATTCGTTATCGGCTGTTGATGCAAAGACAGAGCATTTAATTTTAGAAAACTTGAAACGTGAACGCAGCGACAAAACGACGATGATTACAGCGCACCGTCTATCAGCGATTGTGCATGCGGACCTTATTATCGTGCTCCAAGATGGACGTATTATTGAAAAAGGAACGCATGAAGAATTGATGGCGCTTGGTGGTTGGTATGCCAAAACCTACGACCGTCAACAGCTTGAAGCGACACTTGAGGAAGGGGGTAGTGCAGTTGAACATGAAGACCTTTAATCGACTCATTGCCTACTTATGGCGATATAAGAAGTCGAGTACGATTGCGATTTTATTTATCCTCTTATCCAGTGTGACTGCAACAGTGATTCCGTTGATGGCTCGTTATTATATTGATACGTATATTGAAAAAGGCACATGGAATGAAGGATACTGGCTCCTTATTGTGTACTACTCACTATTCTTACTGCGAGTGTTATTAACGTATATTGGGACCTATGCCTTTAGTTATGTATCCAATAGTGTCGTAAGAGATTTACGTCAAGAGGCCTTTTCGAATATGCAAAAACTCAATATGACGTACTTTGATACAACACCAGCTGGAGCCATCGTTTCTCGTTTAACGAACGATACACAAGCAGTCAGCGATATGTTTAGCTCGATTTTCTCAACGTTTTTAAGTACTTTATTTATCGTCGTGGCAACCTTATCTGCGATGTTTAGTATGAATGTAGGCCTTACGATATTAATGATTCTCTTTATTCCGGTGATGTTTGCATCCGTTAAAGTCTATAACCGTCTCTCCCATAGCGTGATTCGTAAGACGCGTGAGAAGCTCAGCGAGATTAACGTGAAGCTAGCAGAGAGTATTGATGGGATGAAGATGATTCAGGCGTTTAACCAAGAAGAACGTTTAAGAAAAGAATTCGAACAAATTAACGAGGAGCATGTACAATTCTCGAATCGTTCGATTAATGTGAATAGTCTGTTCCTTCGCCCTGCGATGTCGCTGTTAAAGCTTGTTGCCTATGCGGTCATTATTTTATACTTTGGCCTTACTTGGGAAGTAGCCGGAGTGACAGCAGGGGTGATGTATGCCTTTATTCAATTCTCCAATCAGTTATTTAATCCATTAATCGATGTGACGCAAAACTTCTCGATTATTCAAACGTCGATGATTGCGGCGACTCGTGTCTTTGACGTGATTGATAATACGGATTACGAACCTGAACAACTTGGGAAGGTTAATGAGATTAAGAACGGGAAGATTGAATTTAAGAATGTCACTTTCTCTTATGATGGAAAACGGAATGTATTAAAGAATATTAACTTTGTGGTGAATCCTGGAGAGACTGTCGCCTTTGTTGGTTCGACTGGGTCAGGGAAGTCGTCTATCATGAATCTCTTCTTACGATTCTATGATTTCAAAGAAGGAGAAATCTTGATTGATGATATTCCAATTCAACACTATTCACAGGAAGTCCTTCGCGATAAAATCGGACTCGTGCTTCAAGATCCATTCTTGTTCCATGGAACAGTGGCTTCCAATATTCGTATGTACCAAGATGTTACAGACGAAGAAGTGAAACAAGCGAGTGAATTCGTGGATGCGCATCATTTTATCGAGCAACTGCCACAAGGATATGACAATAAAGTTTCTGAAAAGGGCTCAACATTCTCTAGTGGAGAGCGTCAATTAATCGCCTTTGCACGAACAATTGCGGCCAATCCAAAAATCCTGATTCTGGATGAAGCAACTGCTAATATCGATTCGCAAACCGAAGAAGTCATTCAAACGTCTCTGAAGAAAATGAGAAACGGAAGAACGACCTTAGCGATTGCGCACCGTTTATCGACCATTCAAGATGCTAACCAAATCTTTGTGCTCGATAAAGGAGAAATCGTAGAGAGCGGAACGCATACAGAACTTCTAGAAAAAGAAGGGCTCTATTATAAGATGTATCAACTCCAAGCAGGGATGATGCAAGAATAACAATTATTAGAAAAGACATAGCGATAACGAATCGCTATGTCTTTTTTTGCGAGTGTAACATTTTTGTTACGTAACATAATTGTTACATCTTCCGTTGAAAAAACTAAAATGTATCAAAAATGATACGTATAAAAATTGATACAAAAGGAGTTTTTAAATTTAAGATGTATCATCTGTGATACGTATCATGCATGATACACATTGCATCAAAAAAATACCTTTGAGAAATTCTCAAAGGTATTTTGCGTTATTATTTGCGGTTTTGTTTACCAGCGTTACGGCCACCAGGTTTGTTTTGACGTTGTGCAAACGTTTCTTGTTGAGTCGCTTTTTGAGCTGTTTTACGTGGTGTTGTACGTTCTGGTAACACAATGTTTTCATGGTTTAATTCTTCGTCGATTTGAGCCTTAATTTTTGGACGAATATAAGTGTTTTGAATCCATGATTGTAAAATTTGGATAAGGGCAGAGATGAAGAAGTAAATACCAACCCCAGCTGGTGATTGGAAGGTCATCATGAACATCATTACTGGAAGGATGTAGTTCATTGAACGACTTTGTTTTTTCGTTTCTTCGTCCATTCCCATTTGGCTGACTACTGATTGAACATAGTAAGCCACCATTGTAGCAAGGGCAATTGGTAAGAATTGTGCTCCAAGGTTGATTCCCATGAAATCACTACTTGAAATTTCGTTTGATAAAAGAATCGCGTTATACAATCCACTCCAGATTGGAAGTGTAATCAAGATTGGTAAACATCCTGAACCGATACCGCCCATTAGTGAGACATTGTTTAATTTGTATAACTCCATTTGTTCTTGTTGAATCGCAAGTTTCTCTTGAGGAGTTGATGCTTGTTCTGCACGAGCAGTAATCTCAGCAATATATGGTTTTAATACTGCCATTTTTTCTTGTTGGACAAGCATTGCTTTCATTTGATGGAATTGTGTTGGCATCAATAAGACACGAACAAGTATTGATACGATCACAATTGCAATCGCGTAGTTTCCGTTAAATACGGAAGCAATTTGGTTTAATAACCATTGTGTTGGGACTACTAAATAATTATAGAGCCAACCAATAGGTTCCTTATTTTCATTAAATTGAACGGTACATCCCGCAAGTAGTAGGGGAAGAACTGTTGCAACTAATAGCAGTTGAGCTTTTTTAGTTAGTTTCATAATCACTTTCCTTTTCATTTAATAACATGATTTATTGTACACGTGTTTCGTTGAAATAGCAACGTTCTTTATATAATTTGAAACTTTGTGTATAGAGGTGCGTCATGGACTTCACTTTCTTCATAGCGATCAACGCGTCCGTAAGGGGAAACGGAAGCTTTAACTCTTTCGATAAAACGAGTGACGGCTTTTTCTTCGCCTTGTGCAACCACAAATACAGAGCCATCCATTTTATTTTGAACAGTGCCGCAAATATCTAATTGAATCGCGAGTTGCTGCGTGAAAAAGCGGAATCCGACACCTTGAACACGTCCCCAGACACGAATTTGTCTTGTAATCATAGAAAGACCTCCTAAAATCATAAAATATTTGTCATCTCTATGAAACAAGATTACCATGATTTCGCAAAATTTGGTATACTAATAAACGAGGTGAAAACATGTTTAAAGTAATTGAGACAGCAGGTCAAGATGAACCGTGGTGGTTTTTCGATGACTGGAAAAAAATGATTGTTTCGACTGAAGAATTTTCTTCTTTAGAAGAAGCGAAAAATAGTTTCCAACAGCATGAAGCAAGACTTGCTGCAAACTATCCAGAAAAACGATCAAAAGGAGCAAGCGCCATTGCCTTTTGGGATGAGAAAGAACAAGATTATTGTGTGGCGTGTGAATGTGATGTTCAAATTTTCCATGGACTGATTTTAGTCGATGAGAAGAATCAATTAGTAGAGTTGGAAGGAGAAGAACGTGGCTAAACAAACGAAGAAAAAAACACAACGAAAAAATTCAAAGAATACAAATCCGTTTTTATCCATTGAAGCTGTTGCCGTATTTATTATTGTCTATAGTTTATTAGCAATTTTTCAATTAGGCTTCTTAGGAAAATTCTTTGCGAATCTGATTCGTTTCTTTATCGGGGATTTATTTGCTTTCGGTGGAGTGTGTGGCGTTCTAGCTGGTTTTGGAATGTTATTCCGTGGAAGAATGCCTAAAATCATGTGGAGATGGACTGCAGCTGCAATCTCTTCAAGTGTGGCACTCCTCTTATTCGTGTCTGTGATGACCTATAGTAATTTTACAAGTTCAGGTTCTCCTGTCTTCCAAGAGATGATGAGTCGCTTTATGGTGGACTTTACATCGAATACTGTTTCTCAACGTCTCGGTGGTGGGCTGTTCGGAACGCTTCTATATTCATGTACATATTTTCTTGTTTCGCAATGGGGAACGTATTTAATCGTCTTCTTATTAATAGTATGTAGCGGACTTTTAATCTTCAACGTTCATTTAAGTGACGTGATGGATTTTGTTCGTACGCAAACAGCGAATGCTTCTGAAAAGTTAGCCGAGCGTAAAGCCGAACGTGAAGCACGACGTTTGGAAGAAGAACAAGAAACAACGGAGAATGTTGTGGCAACACCTGTAGCACCAGCACCAGCTCCAGTACAAACAGAAACACCTGAAACACCAAAAGAACCAAGAAAACATCATTCATTATTAGACCGAATGAAAGATGTGTTCTTTGATGAATATGAAGATGAAACCTTAACAGAGGAAGAGTACGTAACTTCTCCAATGGTAGAACCTATTGAACCGATTCCTCCAGTGGAACCAGTAGCGCCAGTGATGCCAACGCAACCAGTAGCACCTGTTGCTCCTGTTTCAGTTCAAAAGCCAGAAGAGCCTGAGTTTGAAGATGATGGGGAAGACATCGGGGAACTTTCAATGAGTGGGGAACAAGATGATGAAGATTATCAATTACCACCAGTGACATTACTCAATCCCGTACAACATTCAGATCAATCGAATGAACGTACGATTGTTGAACGTAATATGCATATTTTAGAGCGTACCTTTGCAAGTTTTGGGGTAGACGCCAAAGTGATGCCAAACCCAATGATGGGGCCAGCTGTTACAAAATACGAAATTCAACCAGCAATTGGGGTGAAGGTAAGTAAGATTGTAAACTTAAGTGATGATATTGCGCTAGCACTGGCTGCAAAAGATATTCGTATTGAAGCTCCAATTCCAGGAAAACCTTATGTAGGGATTGAAGTTCCAAATAGCCAAACAAGTTTTGTGTCGTTTAGCGATGTGATTCAATCGGCTCTTCAATCTCCAAAACCATTAGACGTACCATTAGGGAGAGATATCTCTGGTAATGTTCGTCTTTGCGATATTACAAAAATGCCACATATGTTAATCGCCGGGTCAACCGGTTCTGGTAAATCCGTATGTATTAACGGCATTATCACTAGTATTTTAATGAAGACAAAACCTCATGAAGTGAAATTAATGATGATCGATCCGAAGATGGTAGAGTTGAATGTGTATAATGGCATTCCGCATCTATTAACTCCGGTTGTAACGAACCCTCGTAAAGCCGCTCAAGCCTTACAAAAGGTTGTTGCTGAGATGGAAAAACGTTACGAATTATTCGCTTCAATGGGAATGCGTAACATCGATGGATATAACGCTCATGTCGAACAATATAACCGTGAAACTGGCGAAAATAACCCAACATTACCTTATATTGTCGTAATCGTAGACGAACTTGCAGACTTAATGATGGTGGCAAGTAATGAAGTGGAAGATGCGATTATTCGTCTAGCTCAAATGGCGCGTGCTGCCGGAATTCATATGATTCTAGCAACACAACGTCCATCCGTTGACGTTATTACAGGGATTATTAAAGCCAACGTTCCTTCTCGTATCGCCTTTGCGGTATCGAGTGGTACAGACTCTCGTACGATTATCGATGCCAATGGTGCTGAGAAACTTCTTGGACGCGGGGATATGTTATATATGCCAATGGGTGAAAATAAACCAATTCGTGTGCAAGGCGCATTCTTAACGGACGAAGAAGTCGAACGTATCGTTGATTTCGTGAAGAATCAACAAGAAGTAGAGTATGACGAAGCGATGATGCCTTCAGAAAATACCGCTTCTGCTGGTGGAAGTGAACCAGAAGACGAACTATTCTACGAAGTCATCGAACTATTAAAAGAACAAGAAACGATTAGTACGTCTTATTTACAAAGACGATTCCGTATCGGATTCAACCGTGCAGCGCGAATGATTGATGAATTAGAAGCGCGTGGTTATGTTGGACCTGCTGATGGAAGTAAAGGAAGAAAAGTAAATGTTCATGTTTTCAATGAAAATGACGCTTCCGAACCAGGTGGAACTAACGCATAGAAATGTAAAAACCGAACATTTTTCATAAAAATTACCTCCAATGAAAAGATTTAGCTTGATTTTCATTCTATTTATGATAGAATGACTGTAGTAAATCATTTATTGGAGGTTTTTTATCGTGAAAACTAAAAAGAATTTAGCTTTATTTGCATTGACACTTGGTGCGACTGCTGTATTGGCAGCGTGTGGCGGATCAAAATCTGATAGCTCACAAGCATCTTCTCAAAACGCTGGCTCTTCAGACAACTTTAAAGCGGTAATGGTATCTGATACTGGTGGTATTGACGATAAATCATTCAACCAAGGCGCTTGGGAAGGCCTTCAAGAATGGGGTAAAAACAACGGTGGTAAAACAAAAGGGAATGGTATTGATTACATTCTTTCAAAAGCAGAATCTGACTATACTACAAACCTTAACACTGCGGTTTTAAATGAGTACAATATTATTTTCGCAATCGGATTTAAATTACAAAAAGCTGTTGATGAAGCAGCAAAACAAAATCCAGATGCACACTTTGCGATTATCGATAGCGTGGTTGAACAACCAAACGTGGCTTCAATCAACTATAAAGACCAAGAAGCAGCATTCCTTGCAGGGGTTGCAGCTGGTTTAACAACTAAAACAAACAAAGTAGCTTTCATCGGTGGTATGCACGGTCCAGCATTAGACAAATTCGAAGCTGGTTTCAAAGCAGGGGTTCAAGCAGTTAACCCTAAAGCAACTGTTGAAATTCAATATGCTGAATCATTCTCAGATGGTGCTAAAGCAAAATCTCTTGCAGAAGCAATGTACGCTTCAGATGTTGACATTATTTATGCAGCAGCTGGTGGTGCAGGACTTGGAGTATTCGCAGCAGCTAAATCAATCGTTGAAGCAAATCCAGATCGTCAAATTTGGGTAATCGGGGTTGACCAAGACCAACAAGCAGAAGGTAAAGTGAACGACTCTCGTAACGTAACATTGGCATCTACACTTAAAGGTGTAAAACAAGCACTAATCAAATTTAGTGAAGATGCTGCTAAAGGAAACTACCACGGTGGTGAACAAGTACTTTACGGATTATCTGATAACGGTGTTGGTTTAACAGATGGTCAATTATCAGACTCAGTTAAGGAAAAAATTGCTGTATTCAAAAAAGCAATCATCGAAGGAAAACAAGAAGTTCCTGCGAAACCTTAATTTTAAATAAACGAACTTGAATTGAGAGGAGTAGGAGTTGAAGAGAATGCGAATTTCTTCGCTCCTACTTTTTTATACATAGAACACTTTGTGGGGTGAGACGATTGGTAGAAGAAACATTTGTGATTGAGATGAAAGGCATCACAAAAAAGTTTGGTAATTTTGTAGCCAATAATCAGATTGATTTAACATTGAAAAAAGGCGAAATCCATGCGCTTCTTGGAGAAAACGGAGCGGGGAAATCGACATTAATGAATATCCTTTCAGGGTTATTAGAACCAACGGAAGGAGAAATTAAAGTAAATGGTGTTCCAACAAAAATTGATTCGCCAAATACAGCGAATCGCTTAAAAATTGGAATGGTTCACCAACACTTTATGCTTGTGAAGAAATTCAGCGTAGTGGAGAACATTATCCTGGGTAAGGAGCAAACAAAGTTCGGTTTTATCGATAAAAATGCGGTAAAAGAAGAAATTTTGGAACTTTCTAAGAAATACCATCTAGCTGTAGACCCTGATGCAAAAGTAGAAGATATTACAGTTGGAATGGAACAACGTGTTGAAATCTTAAAAACTTTATATCGTGGTGCCGATATTTTGATTTTTGATGAACCGACGGCAGTACTAACTCCTCAAGAAATCGAAGAGCTTATTGTAATCATGAAGCAATTAACTAAAGAAGGGAAATCGATTTTCTTAATTACTCATAAGATTAAGGAAATTCAAGCGGTTGCTGACCGCTGTACGGTTATTCGTCGAGGCAATGTGATTGGAACTGTTGAGATTGGTAATGTTACGGACCAAGAATTAGCAGATATGATGGTCGGACGTTCCGTATCTTTCAAGACGCAAAAAGAACCTGCTAAACCAACAACAGATGCATTAGTCATTAAAGACCTTGTTGTGAAAGATAGCCGTGGTATCGAAGCGGTGAAAGGATTAGATTTAACTGTAAGACATGGTGAAGTTGTAGGGATTGCAGGGGTTGACGGAAACGGACAATCAGAACTCATTCAAGCATTATCTGGGCTACGTGCCATCGAAAGTGGTTCGATTCAATTGGATGGAAAAGACATCACGAAGGTGCCAACAAGACAGCGGACAGAAGGAGGACTCGGGCATATTCCAGAAGACCGTCATAAACATGGTCTTGTTCTTCAAATGGGACTCGATGAAAACATCGGTATTCAAACATACTATAAAGAACCATTATCGAAGAACGGCTTCTTAAATAAGAAAGCTTTTGTGGACTTAGCGGAACGCTTAATCGAAGAATTTGACGTGCGTACTCCTAGTCCAACGGTGGCAGCTGGGGCTCTTTCTGGGGGGAACCAACAAAAAGCGATTATCGCGCGTGAAATCGACCGTGACCCAAGTTTACTCATTGCAGCACAACCAACCCGTGGACTTGACGTTGGTGCGATTGAATACATTCATAAGCGTTTAATCGATCAACGAAATAAAGGTAAAGCCGTATTACTGATGAGCTTTGAATTAGATGAAATTTTAAACGTTGCGGACCGTATCGCAGTAATGTATGAAGGTCGAATCGTAGATGTGTTAGATACAAAAGAAACAAATGAAACTGAATTAGGATTATTAATGGCGGGTTCGACAAGAGAACAAGTAAGAGCAAAGGAACAGGAGGCGTTATAAGATGAAAAATTCAAAATACAAAAAGATTCTTATTCCGGTCCTTTCAGTTGTGCTTGGATTATTAGTCGGAGCTCTTATTATGTGGGTATTCGGCTTTGATGTTGTTAAAGGATATTCCGCATTACTCAAAGGATCGCTTGGAAAACCATTTTATATTGGTGAAACCTTAAGACAAGCCACACCTTTAATTCTAGTAGCGCTCGGATTTGCATTTGCAAGTTACGCTGGTTTCTTCAATATTGGGGTTGCTGGTCAAGCGTTAGTCGGTTGGTTTGCTTCCGTTGCAACAGGTCTCTTACTACCAGATTTACCTAAGATCATTCTATTACCATTATGTATTTTTATGGGGATGCTTGCCGGTGCTATTTGGGCAGGGATTGCTGGTTACTTAAAAGCGTACTTTAACGCGAGTGAAGTCATTGTAACGATTATGTTGAACTATACAGCACTTCATATCGTAAACTATGTGATTCGTGAAGTTTTAACAGAAAAAGCAGAAATCACAGCTTCAGTTCCAGAAGCAGCAAGCTTAAGAATGCAATTCTTGTATCAATTGACAGGAAAATCAACCTTGCATGGAGGTATCTTTATTGCGATTCTGGCTGTCTTCATTGTGTGGTTAATTATGAATAAAACAACAACTGGTTTCGAATTAAAAACAGTAGGATTAAATAAACATGCTGCAGAATATGCAGGGATGAGTGCGAAAAAGACGATTATTCTTGCGATGGTTATCTCTGGTGCCTTAGCAGGTCTTGGTGGAGTAATGGAAGGGTTAGGAACTTTCCAAAACGCATTCGCTTCAGAAAGTCTTCCAAGTATTGGATGGGACGGAATGGCGGTATCGCTTCTTGGTTTGAATAATCCAATCGGTATTCTATTCTCTGCATTAGTATTTGCCATCCTTCGTATCGGTGGGATTTCTATGCCACTACTAGCGAAGATTCCTACAGAAGTCGTATCTATTGTGGTGGCATTTATTATCTTCTTTGTGGGTGCGAACTACTTAATGGAAGTTATTGTTGATAAATTCCCTCAATTTGGGAAGAGAAAGGGGTAATGAGAAATGGATTTAGTAACACTTTTACAAGTAGTTGTCGGGAACATGCTCATCTACTCAACACCGCTGATTTTAACAGCTTTAGGGGGTATCTTCTCAGAACGAAGCGGGATTGTAAATATCGGTCTTGAAGGAACAATGGTCATCGGTGCCTTTGCCTCAGCCGTTTTTAACTTAGCGTTCGCATCACAATTTGGTTCATGGACGCCATGGGTTGCTCTAATTGTCGCGGCAGTTGCTGGAATGTTGTATTCAGCGATTCACGCGTTCGCAACAGTTTATCTGCGTGCAGACCATATTATTTCAGGGACAGTGTTAAACTTACTAGCACCTGCCTTAACCGTATTCCTATGTCGCTTGATGTATAACGAAATCGGACAAACGGAAATCATTACAAACTACTTTGGTAAAACAACGATTCCAGTATTAAGTTCGATTCCAGTCATTGGGAAAATCTTCTTTACAGATACATTTGTTCCGGCTTATTTAGCGATTGGTTTAGCATTTGTTTGTGCGACGGTTTTAAATAAGACAAAATTTGGATTACGATTACGTTCTGTAGGGGAACATCCTCAAGCAGCAGATACATTAGGAATTAACGTTTACCATATGCGTTTTGCAGGAGTATTAATCTCAGGGTTCTTGGCAGGTATCGGAGGAGCCATCGTTGCTCAATCGATTACACTGAACTTCTCAGCGACAACGATTGCTGGTCAAGGGTTCATTGCGATGGCTGCGATGATCTTTGGTAAGTGGAATTCAGTGAGCGTCATGCTATCAGCATTACTCTTTGGACTTGCTCAAAGTTTAGGGGTTATCGGAAACTACATCCCAGTAATTAAAGATATTCCATCAGTTGGCTTGACGATTGCGCCATATTTGATTACTATCATTGTATTGGTAGGATTCATTGGAAAATCGGAAGGACCAGCCGCTAACGGTAAGAACTACGTAAAATCTAAATAAGAATGAGAACTGCTTTTAATCTAGGTGCCATACTGTATTAAAAGCAGTATTTTTAATGAGAAGGGGTTATAAATGAAAAAATTAGTTTCTTTAATTGTTGCAATTCTCGCAATGGTTGCTATTTTATTTGGAGTAAAGAACATGCTTCAAGCAAAAGAATCTACAGAGGAAGTAGAAACTTCATCAGAACAACAGCAATTGTTCCTATTTAACTGGGGGAACTATATCGATCCAGAATTAATTAAGGAATTTGAAGCAGAAACAGGCATTCAAGTTGTCTATGAAACATTTGATTCAAATGATGCGATGGAAGCCAAGCTAAAACAAGGCGGAACGCGTTATGATATCGTCTTTCCAAGTGAATCAAGTATTACCAAATTAGTGAATCAAAATTTACTTCAAAAGCTAGACCATTCAAAGATTAAAGGACTAGAAAATATTTCTCCGTTCTTATTAAATAGTCCAGTGGATAAAGGAAATCAATATACGATTCCGTATTTCTGGGGAACAGTAGGAATTATGGTCAATACGAAATATATCGATCCAGAAAGCATTCAAACATGGAATGATTTATGGAAAGAAGATTTCAAAAATAAAGTGCTTGTTTTAGATGGAAACCGTGAAGCACTAGGGATGGCGCTTCAATCATTAGGCTATTCATTAAATTCAAAAAATGAAGATGAATTAAAAGCTGCCGAGCAAAAACTTAAAGAGTTAAAACCAAATGTTCGTGCGGTTCTTAATGAAGAAATCAAAACAATGATGAAACTTGAAGAAGCTCCAATCGGAATGGGGTATTCTGGAGACGCGGCGGCAGTTGCAGAAGAAAATCCAAACGTCCAATATATCTTACCAAAAGACGGCAGTGCAGTTTGGACAGATAACTTTGCGATTGCTCACACAGCTGTAAATATCGATGGTGCGTATGCCTTTATTAACTTTATGCTTCGACCAGAAAATGCAGCTAGAAATGCCGAATACGTGGGTTACTCAACACCAAACGAAAAAGCAAAAGAGTTAATGGATCCTGAAGTGACTTCTGATGAAACATACTATCCTTCAGAAGAAATTATCAATTCATTAGAGCATTATGAATATCTAGGAAATGACTGGATTCAAAAATATAACGAAGCCTTCTTAGACTTCAAGATGGAGTTATAATATGCATTACTATTTAAAAAGTAAACATCTCTTTATTGGAGATACAACGAAGGCAGTTTCTGGAATTTTAGAAATTAAAGATGGTCGAATTGTTGGCCACTTCGATTACAATACGCCTGTTGAAGGAGAAATCTTAGATGCAGGAGACAAACTAGTCGTTCCTGGTTTTATTGATGCACATGTGCATTTATACTTATCTGCCTTAATTCATTTAGGAAAAATGAAGGCAGTTGGTGGACCAACAATTGATGAGGTAGTTCTTCAAGCAAGTTCGATTCCTGAATATAATGGTTGGAAAATCGGAATTGGTTGGTATGCGAGTGATTTCGGACAACAAGTCTTACCGACAAAAGAAGATTTAGATAGAGCATCAACAGACGTACCTATCTGCTTAATCGCAGGGGATGCTCATACGATTTGGCTCAATTCAAAAGCGCTAGAAGTGCTTGAATTAACGCCAGATGCGATTCCGCAAAACATCGGCGGAGAAGCAGTGGTGGCAGACGGCGAACTTACAGGGGTGTTCCTTGAAGCAAAAGCCATCTATTATTTATCAAAAGTCTTGTCTGTATATAAAGACGACGAAGAGCAAGCGTTAAAAGATTATATGTCTTATTTAAACAAAATGGGTGTGACGGCTGTAGGGGATGTTGCCTTAACGGGAGAAAGCCCTGATGATATCGTGTATCCCGAACTCTACTCGAAAGTAGAAAAGGATGCCACAGTTCGTGTGAGCTTCTTTCCAGCGATGCGTGAAGAAGTGGAACGTAACCGTGAACTCTACAAGACATACCGCTCTGACATGCTCCAAATGGGGGGCGTGAAGCAATTTTACGATGGAGTGACCAGTTCGCATACGGCGTATTTAAAAGAGCCGTATCCGATGCCGTTCTTCGAAGGAGACGTCGGTGGACCGCTTTTAACGGAAGAGAAGATGGAACGCTTAACACTTCTTGCCAATAAAGAAGGATGGCCAATGCGTATTCATACGGTTGGGGATAAGGCGATTGCGTTAACGCTTCAAAACTTCAAAAAGGCGCAAGAAGAGACTCCGTTTGACGCTCCGAATAAATTCAATACGATTGAACATTTGGAAGTGATGGATCCAACAGACCTTCCATTAACGGCTCAGCCTTCATTAATTGTTTCAGTGCAACCAAGTCATTTATTAGTAGGATACGAGACTTTAGATGAAGAGGTGGGTGCAGAACGTTCGCGTCATATGTTCCCGTTCAAATCTTTCTTAGAAGAGGGTGCAACGCTTGGATTTGGAACAGACACGCCAGTTGTACTAGATGTGACGCCGTTTGAATCGATGTTTAACGCAGTAGCCCGCCAAACAAAAGAGCAGCTACCAGTGCCATGCTTAATGCCAGAACAACGTATTTCGATTGGTGAAGCATTAAAGGCACACACGAGTGGGGCAGCAAAAGCACTCAGTCGTTTAGATATTGGCACACTAGAAGTCGGTTCGTTAGCAGATTTCGTAATTCTAGATAAGAATATTCTTGAAAGTGACGCAATGGAATTGTTAAACACGAACGTAGAAGCGACATACGTCAATGGTAAATGTGTCTATAAACAATAATGAGAAAGCTAGATAGAGCAGTCTATCTAGCTTTTTTTATGTGTTTTAATCTTTTTAAAAATTGTTCTTTTTATGAAAATTACAAACAATAATTCCTAATTTAAAAGGAATGTAAGCTTTTTAAATTTTGAAAATAGTTTGAAATTCAAAATAAATGTTTAAAAAAGGTTTGACATTCAAACTATCTCTCGTATATACTTTGATTATCAAATGATTTGATATTCAAACAAAAAGGAGAAATCTTTTATGGAACCAACTCTAGAGACCATAAACGGGTATTTGGTGGACGTCTTTAATCAAATGCTCGACATTGAAGAATCTTCGCTGGCGCAAAGCCAATTTAATGATTTATCCATTAAAGAGATGCATGCCATTGAAGCGATTGGAATGTATAACGAACATACGACAACAGAAGTCGCTAATAAATTAAATGTTACTGTTGGGACGCTAACAGTTGCAGTGAATGCTTTAGTGAAAAAAGGCTATGTTGTTCGTTTGAAGAGTGAAACCGATCGAAGAATTGTAATTTTAGGTCTGACCAAGAAAGGTCGCTTACTTTATCGTCTTCATCGTAAATTCCACGAGAAATTAGTTTTAAAAACTATCGAGGGAATGAATGCTGAAGAAATGGCAGTTCTTGTTAAAGGACTTCATAATTTATATGATTTCTTACACGAGGCTGTACTAGCAAATCAAGAAGGGAAGTAGACATTGTGGGGGTTCAAGTGATAGCGACAAGTTCCTATCTCCCAACGTCCGTGATCACAAACGATGACTGGGCGAAACGAGTAGATACTTCTGATGAATGGATCGTTAAGAGAACAGGAATCAAAACCCGTTATTGGGCAAAAGAACAGACAACTAGTGATTTGGCGACAATTGCCGCTAAACGCTTAGTTGAAAAGAGCAATATCTCTCCTGAATCCATTGAATTTATCATTGTAGCAACGATGACACCAGATGCAGCAAGTCCTTCTTGCGCGTCACTGGTACAAGGAGCAATCGGAGCAACGAATGCATTCGCATTTGATATCAGTGCTGCTTGTAGCGGATTTGTCTTTGCCTTATCAACAGGTTTAAAAATGTTGGAACATGGTCAAAGAAAATACGGAATCGTCATCGGAGCAGAAACAATGCTCAGTTCACTCGATTGGGAAGACCGCTCAACGGCTATTCTCTTTGGAGATGGCGCTGGAGCTGTTCTTTTACAAAAAGATGAAGAGCCATTTTTATTGGCGGAAACATTACAAAATGATGGACAGAAATCTGAGGCATTAGTCGCTGGAAAAAGAATGACAAATCAAACACTTTCAACCATGACAATGGATGGTCGAGGCGTTTATGAATTAGTCAGCAAAACTGTTCCAGTCAATATCCAAGAGACTTTACAAAAGGCTGGATATACTGCCGACGATATTGATTTGTACTTGTTACATCAAGCAAATCGTCGTTTAGTCGAACAAGTGGCTAAGAAATTAAAACAACCGATCGAAAAATTCCCAATGAATATCGATCACGTTGGAAACACTTCGGCTGGAAGTATTCCGATTTTACTCAATGAACTCGTAGAAAACGGAACATTGAAAATTGGAGAAAATACAAAATTACTTTTATCAGGTTTTGGCGGAGGCCTTGCCTGGGGAAGTATCACAATAACATTATAATTTTAAACTATTGGAGGAAAACACAATGACATTTGAAAAAATTCAAGCAATTATCGTAGATCAATTAGGTAAAGAGGAAGAAGAAGTACAATTAACAACTCGTCTTAAAGACGAATTAGATGCAGACAGCTTAGATTTATTCCAAATCATCAACGATATCGAAGATGAATTCGATGTGAAAATCGATACTGAAGAAGGACTAGAAACAGTTCAAGACTTAGTAAACTACGTTGATGCTCAATTAGCTGACAAATAATTTTAAAAAGGGATGGTAACACATGAAATCAAGAATCTGCGACATGATTGGAATTGAATATCCGATTATCCAAGGAGGGATGGCATGGGTTGCAAATCCTGCGCTTGCAAGTGCAGTGTCCAATGCCGGCGGTTTAGGAATCGTTGCATGTGGACACGCTCCTGGCGATGTCGTTAAAGGATTCATCGAAGAGATGGAACGTTTAACAGACAAACCATATGGTGTAAATATTATGCTATTAAGTCCATTTGTTGATGAAGTTGTGGATGTCGTTTGTCAGGCTGGCGTGAAAGTGGTTTGTACCGGTGCTGGTAATCCTGGCAAATACATGGCGAAATTTAAAGAAGCAGGAATTACAGTAATTCCAGTTGTAGCTTCAGTTGCTCTAGCGAAAAGAATGGAAAAAGAAGGCGCGGACGCAGTTGTTGTAGAAGGGATGGAAGCAGGCGGACATATTGGTAAGTCTACGACCATGGCACTTTTACCACAAGTAGTTGATGCGGTAAACATTCCAGTTATTGGTGCTGGAGGAATTGGTGACGGACGCGGGATGGCAGCGGCTTTGATGCTTGGTGCCGATGCAGTTCAACTTGGAACTCGTTTCCTTGTTGCAACTGAATGTACTGCACACGATAACTTCAAAGCTTCTGTATTAAAAGCTAAAGATATCGATACTGTGATTACAGGACAAATTACAGGGCACCCTGTACGTGTGTTACGTAATAAATTAACAAAAATCTACTTACAAGCTGAAAAAGAAGAAACTGGTAAAGAAAATCCAGACTTCGAACGCTTAGAAGATATTGGACGTGGAGCACTACGTAGAATCGTAGTTGAAGGGGATACTCAAATGGGATCAATGATGGCTGGTCAAATCGCTGGTTTAATTTCAAAAGAACAAAGCTGTTCTGAAATTATCCAAGAATTGATGGCAGAATCTCATGAAGTAATCCAAAAACAACTTGCACGTTTTTAATTAAATGAAAAAGGGAATGGTGAAATATGCTTATTTAGCATACTTCCACCATTTTTTTTACAGCGCAATAGGAGGAAACTCATGAAAATCGCATTTTTATTTCCAGGTCAGGGGAGTCAAAAAGCACAAATGGGCTTAGAAATTGCTGACAACTTCGAAGTGGCAAAAGCTGTTTTTGAAGAAGCTAGTAGCGTTCTGCCATACAGTGTGGCTGACATTCTTTTGGAAGAACCTGCCGCACGTATCAATCAAACAGAATATACACAGCCGTTGTTATTAACGGTTTCTCATGCATTAGCAAGCGTCTTAGAACAAGAAGGCATCACACCTGATGTGACGGCTGGATTATCTCTAGGTGAATATTCAGCACTTGTTGAAGCAGGAGTCCTTGACTTCAAGGAAGCTCTAAACTTAGTCGCAAAACGCGGTCAATATATGCAAGAAGCGGTTGTAGAAGGCGAAGGGAAAATGGTGGCCGTTTTAGGTCTTGAAGACAATGTTATCGAAGACATTTGTCGTGAAGTTTCAACACCAGAAGCCCTAGTAGTTCCTTCAAACTACAACACACCAGGCCAATTAGTCATTGGTGGTCATGCAGAAGCAGTAGACGTAGCAAGCGAAAAATGCATAGAAGCTGGCGCAAAAAGAGCCGTACCACTTGTAGTGTCTGGACCTTTCCATACACCATTAATGGAAGAGGCGAAAGTTCGTTTTGCTCCTGTGATGGAGGTAGCCGAGTTACATGAAAGCAAATGCCCTGTATTAAGCAATACGCTTGGCACACCACATGAAGGGATTCCTTCAAAAGACGTTCTCTGTGATCAAATTACAAATGCCGTGAAATGGAAACAAAATGTTGAGTGGATGCTTCAAGAGGGCGTAGATGTCTTTATTGAAGTAGGTCCTGGAAAAACATTGACGCAAATGGTGAAACAAATTGCCAAAGCAAAAGGTGCTTCTGTTCAATTATTCCACACAGATAACCTTAAAGCGGTGACAGAAACAATTGAAAAAGTAAAGGAACTGAAAGGATAACGAAATGAAATTTAAAGATAAAACAGTTGTTGTAACAGGTAGTCGTCGTGGTATCGGACTTGGAATCGCGTTAGAATTCGCTAAACTTGGCGCTAACGTTGTCTTAAATGGTACTCGTGAAATTGATGCAGAAACACTGGCACAATTTGATGCTTATCCTGGTGAAGTAATGACATTTGTTGGAGACGTTTCGAAATTCGACGTAGCTGAAAACTTTATTAACGAAGTAAAAGAGCGTTTTGGACGTATCGACGTGTTAGTCAATAACGCTGGAATTACGCGTGATGGTTTATTAATGCGTATGAGTGAATCTGATTTTGACGATGTAATGAATATTAACTTAAAAGGATACTTCAATATGATTCGTTTTGCGACTCCAGTTTTCGTAAAACAAAAATCAGGAAGCATTATTAACATTACAAGTATCGTTGGGGTTACAGGGAATGCAGGTCAAGCAAACTATGCCGCAAGTAAAGCCGGAATCATTGGTTTAACAAAATCTGTTGCTAAAGAAATCGGCTCTCGTGGGATTACAGTGAATGCTATTGCTCCTGGATACATCGATACAGATATGACACAAGCATTACCTGAAAAGATTCGTAATGAATGGGAAAAACAAATTCCATTACGTCGTTTCGGTACAGTAGAAGATATTGCGGAAGCCTGTGTGTTCTTAGCGGAAACAAAATACGTTACAGGACAAGTGTTAAACGTTAACGGCGGATTATACATGTAATCTCTTAAAGGAGGAAAACAATGAATCGAGTAGTAATTACAGGAATGGGAGCAATCACTCCTTTAGGAAATGATGTTAATAGCTTCTGGGAAGGCCTCAAAGAAGGTAAGAACGGAATTGCTCCAATTACAAAATTTGATAAAAAAGACTTAGATGTTCATGTGGCGGCTGAAGTAAAAGACTTCGATGCTACAAAATACATGGATCGTAAAGAAGCAAAACGTATGGATTTATTCTGTCAATACGGACTAGCTGCAGCAATCCAAGCCGTTGAAGATAGCGGCATTACTCCAGAAAATACAGACTACGACCGTTTTGGTGTCATGGTTGGTTCTGGTATTGGTGGGTTAACAGTAATGGAAAGCCAAATCATCAAAATGCATGATAAAGGCCCAACACGTGTAGCTCCATTATTCGTTCCAATGGCAATCGGAAACATGGTTGCAGGAAATATTTCAATGAAGATTGGTGCACGCGGCGTATGTACATCTTTAGTAACAGCCTGTGCAACAGGAACACATGCCATCGGGGAAGCGTTCCGTAACATTAAACATGGTTACTCAGATGTGATTTTAGCCGGTGGTGCTGAAGGTTCTATTTGTGAAATCGGAATTGCAGGATTTGCTGCTTTAACGGCCCTTTCAAGCAGTGACAATCCAGATGCAGCTTCATTACCATTTGATAAAAAACGTGGCGGATTCGTAATGGGTGAAGGAGCAGGGGTTCTTGTTCTTGAAAGCCTAGAACACGCTCAAAAACGTGGTGCTAAAATTTATGCAGAAGTTGTTGGATACGGTGCTACAGGAGATGCTTATCATATGACGGCTCCAAATCCTGATGGAAGCGGTGCTGGTAAAGCAATCTTACAAGCCATCGAAGAAGCAGGAGTAGCTCCAAGCGAAGTGGACTATGTGAATGCTCACGGTACAGGTACACCAGCTAACGATTCAGCGGAAACAACTTCAATCCGTTATGCGTTAAAAGAAGCTGCTGATAAGGTTCATGTTTCAAGTACAAAATCAATGACTGGACACTTATTAGGGGCTGCTGGTGCTATCGAAGCGATTGCCTGTGTGAAAGCAGTTGAGGAAGACTTCGTTCCACCAACGATTAATGTAACAGAGCAAGACGAAGCGTGTGATTTAAACGTAACTCCAAACGTTGGAGTTTCTACAAAAGTAGATGTAGCAATTAGTAATTCGTTAGGTTTCGGCGGACATAATGCCGTAATCTGCGTGAAGAAATGGAAGGATTAATACATGAATGTAGAAGAAATTAAAGAACTAATGACTTTGTTCAATGATTCAAACATGACTGAGTTTCATTTATCAAACGAAGAGTTCGAAGTGCAATTTAGTAAACGCGAGGAATATCCTCAAGTCGTTTCTAATGCCGTTGCAAACGTGGCAAGTCCAGTAGTAGAAGCTGCTCCAGTGGCCGCTCCTTCTGCAGAAGCTCAAGAAGCTCCACAAGTAGCAACAGATGCAAAATACATTACAAGCCCAATCGTTGGGGTGGTTTACTTACAATCTTCACCAGATGCAGATCCATTTGTACAAGTGGGTAAACAAATCACTTCAAACGATACTGTATGTATTGTCGAAGCAATGAAAATCATGAACGAAATTAAGAGCGACTTCAATGGTGAAGTTGTAGAAGTCCTAGTAGAAAACGGCCAAATGGTTGATTTCGGACAAAAACTATTTGCGATTCGCTAAACCCAATTTTAGGAGGAAATTAAGATGAACATTATGACTGTAACAGACGTAGCTGAGTTAATCCCTAACCGTTACCCAATTTTATTTATTGACCGTGTAGATGAATTAGTACCAGGTGAGCACGTTGTGGCACGTAAAAACGTGACATTTAACGAAAGCTTCTTCCAAGGACATTTCCCTGGTGAACCTGTAATGCCTGGTGTGTTAATCGTTGAAGCATTAGCACAAGCGGGTTCAATTCCATTATTGAAATTAGATTCTTTCAAAGGAAAAACAGCTTACTTAGGTGGATTAAACAATGTTAAATTCCGTCAAAAAGTAACTCCAGGAGATGTGTTAACACTTCAAGTGGATATCGTGAAATTAAAAGAATATGCAGGAATCGGTAAAGGCGTTGCTTATGTCGATGGTAAGAAAGTCGCAGAAGCTGAATTAACCTTTATTATTGGACGTTAAGCCTATGTTTAATAGAGTACTAATCGCAAACCGTGGAGAGATTGCTTGCCGCATTATTCGTGCTTGTCGCGAGTTAGGAATTGAATCGGTGGCAGTCTATTCCCAAGCGGATAAAGATGCTCTTCATGTACAATTAGCTGACCATGCCGTTTGTATCGGACCTGCTGCTTCAAAAGATTCTTACTTAAAAGTTGAAAATATTTTGAGCGCAGCTGTTATAACAGGCGCACAAGCGATTCACCCTGGATTTGGATTCTTATCGGAGAATGCCAAATTTGCCAAAATGTGTGCGGAATGCAATATCACTTTCATTGGGCCTTCAAGCGAAGTGATTTCTCAAATGGGGGATAAAGCAGAAGCTCGTAAGCAAATGATTGCGGCAAACGTACCGGTAATTCCTGGTAGTGATGATGTCGTTGCAACCGTTGAAGAAGGAATTGAACTTGCAAAGCGTATCGGCTTCCCGCTCTTAATTAAGGCGGTTGCTGGTGGTGGTGGTAAAGGAATTCGTCGTGTTGAAACAGTTGAAGAATTTGAACATCAATTTGTCACAGCTCGCCAAGAAGCCTTACAAGCCTTCGGAAATGCCGATGTGTACATGGAACGTATTATCTATCCAGCCAAACATATTGAAATTCAAATTTTAGCCGACCAACATGGAAATGTGGTTCACCTAGGAGAGCGTGACTGTTCACTTCAACGTAAAAATCAAAAGATTATCGAAGAAGCGCCAAGTCCATCTCTTTCTCCCGAGCTTAGAAGAGAAATGGGGGAAGCAGCTGTTCGTGCTGCTAAAGCAGTCGGCTATCAAAACGCAGGAACGATTGAGTTTCTTGTGGATGAAGAAAAACATTTCTATTTCATGGAAATGAACACGCGTATTCAAGTAGAACATCCGATTACAGAAATGATTACGAATGTGGATCTTGTGCAACAACAAATTAAAATTGCTGCAGGAGAAGAGTTACCATTTACGCAAGAGGATATTACCTTCGAAGGTCATGCGATTGAATGTCGTTTAAACGCTGAAAATCCATTTGAAGGCTTCCGTCCTTCTCCAGGAAAAGTAACATTCTTACACCAACCTGTTGGTGGTATGGGCGTTCGTATTGAATCCGCATTGTATACAGGGTATCAAATCCCACCATTCTACGATTCAATGTTAACGAAGTTGATTGCGCACGGTAAAACACGTGAAGAAGCGATTCTTCGCATGAAACGTATGCTTTTTGAACTCGTGGTAGAAGGTGTCGATACCAACCAAGAATTCGTTGAAGATTTATTAGATTCACCAGCATTTAGACGCGGAGATTATACAACTGCGTATGTTGAAACTGAATTTTTGAAACACTGGAATCAACCAAAAGAGAAATAGAATGATTTAATAAAGGAGTGATTAGATGGGTCTGTTTAGAAAACGGTCGTATATCACTATTAATCGTACCAAAGTAGACTTATCTGAACAGTCTGAGTTACCTACAGTTCCGGATGGGAAATGGGTGAAATGTCCTTCTTGTGACAAGATTGTCTACAAAGAGGATTTAGGATCCTTAAAAGTTTGTCCGCACTGTGATGCTCATTTTAGAATTAATGCGGCTGAACGATTAGCCATTACGGTAGATACTTTCCAAGAACTCTTTGAGGATGAAAAACCAAAAGTGGATGTAGCCTTTCCTGGGTACGAAGCGAAATTGGAGAAAGCCTCAAAAGTAGCCAAAGAAAATGAAGCTGTGACAGTCGGTGTGGCAACGATTGGGGAAGAATCCTTTATTTGCTGCGTCATGAACTCATTCTTCATGATGGGGTCAATGGGACAAGTCGTTGGTGAGAAAATCACGAAGGCTTTCCAAGAGGGAATTAAACGCCAATTGCCAGTTGTGATTTTTACCGCTTCAGGTGGTGCTAGAATGCAAGAAGGGATCTTTTCTCTCATGCAAATGGCGAAAATCTCAGGAGCTGTGGAAGAACACCATCAAGCTGGATTATTCTATTTAACAGTATTGACGGATCCAACTACAGGAGGCGTCACTGCAAGCTTTGCGATGCAAGGCGACATTATTTTAGCAGAACCAAAAGCGATCGTTGGATTTGCTGGAAAACGTGTTGTGGAACAAACCATGAACCAAAAACTTCCAGATGATTTCCAACAAGCGGAAACAGTTCTTGAACAAGGATTTATCGATGCGGTTGTTCACCGTAAAGAAATGAAGAAGATGATTCATCGTCTACTTGTCCTTCATGGAAAGGGGTCGAATGCATGAAACCAATGAAAATTGTTGCGTTGGCACGTGATGTGAAACGTCCAACCACAAAAGAATGGATTAACGCCGTATTTGACGACTTTATTGAATTACACGGTGACCGTTACTACGCCGATGATAAAGCCCTTGTAGGTGGAATTGCGACATTAAACGGCAAGCCTGTTACGGTGATTGGGATGGAGAAGGGGCATACACTTCAAGAAAACTTGAAGACAAACTTCGGTCAAGTCCATCCAGAAGGATATCGAAAGAGTGCACGTTTAATGAAACAAGCCGAGAAGTTTAATCGTCCCGTTGTGACGTTTATCAATACGGCTGGTGCTTTCTGCGGGGCCACTGCAGAAGAACGTGGAATTGGTGAAGCTATTGCAGATAATCTTCGTATTATGAGCCACTTGAAAGTTCCGATTATTGCCATCCTTTGTGGTGAAGGAGGAAGCGGTGGTGCATTAGCACTTGCCGTTGCCAATGAAGTATGGATGATGGAATATGCGATGTATTCGATTCTTTCTCCAGAAGGATTTGCATCCATCTTGTGGAAAGATGGTTCTAAGGCCAGTCAAGCCGCTGAACTCATGAAATTTACAAGTAAGGATTTGTTGGCGCAAAAGATTGTAGACCGCATTATTCCAGAAAAGAAAAAGACAAATGAAGAGATTGCTTTAGATATGAGAGAACAATTAGAAGTTCAATTGAATGAGTGGTCACAGAAATCGAAAGAAGAAATTGTAAGCCAACGTTTAGAGCGATTTAATCAATATTAGAATTGGATGAAAATTCCAAGGAGCCTGACTTTTTTGTTAGGCTCTTTTTTGTTATACTAGAGTTACCATTTTCATTGGAGGGAACAATTATGACACGTTTAGAAAAAGTAAGAAATTCCATGAAAGAACAAGAAATTGATGGACTTATCGTCTATAGCCCATACAATTTGCGTTATTTAGCAAACTTTACTGGAACAACAGGGTTTGCATTAATCACGTTGACAGATGCTTATTTTGTAACAGATGCACGTTATACACAACAAGCACAACAACAAGCAAAAGGATTCCATGTGATTGAACATAAGACAGGTTGGGTTCCAGCGTTTGAAAAAATTATTCGTGAAAACGACTTAAAATTTGTTGGGTTTGAAGCAGACCATGTTTCAGTTTCTCAACTAGAAATCTTCGAAGATGCGTTTGATACAGCATTAATTCCAACGCAAAACATTGTAGAAAAAATTCGTGAAGTCAAAGATGAAGGTGAAATCCAAACAATCCGTGAAGCTTGCCGTATTTCAGATGCTGCATTCCTACACATTTTAGATTTCATTAAACCAGGTGTGAGCGAAATCCAAGTGGCAAATGAATTAGACTTCTATATGCGTGGACTTGGAGCAACTGGAGTTTCATTTGATACAATCGTTGCTAGTGGAGTTCGTTCTTCAATGCCTCACGGTGTTGCGAGTGCAAAAGTGATTGAAACTGGAGATCTAGTAACGCTTGACTTTGGTTGCTACTACAATGGTTATGTGTCTGATATGACTAGAACAATTGCTGTTGGTGAACCAATTGACCAATTAAAAGAGATTCACGATGTTGTCCTACAAGCTCAATTAAAAGTGAGCGAAGCAGCAGGACCTGGTAAAACAGGAGTTGAATTAGACAAGATTGCTCGTGACTACATTGCTAGTCGTGGTTATGGCGAATACTTCACTCACTCAACAGGTCATGGTATCGGTCTTGAAATCCATGAAGCACCAAATGTTTCTCGTATTGCGACACAAGCGTTTGTACCAGGTAACGTGATTACAAATGAACCAGGAATTTACCTTCCAGGTGTTGGTGGTGTACGTATCGAAGACGACATTATTATTACTGAAACAGGCGGCGAAGTGATTCAAAAAGTTCCTCGCGAACTCATTATTCTCTAAAATAGACGGTAGTTGTGAGAATAGCTGTTTCATGGTAAACTAAATGAGAATTGGAAAATCTTTTTATGAGTAATTTTCTATCAAACAGGGAGGTTACAAAATGGAACAAATCAAAAAATATTCTAAAGATCAAGAACTAGGTGCAATCGAAATTGCTCCTGAAGTTATCGAAAGTATTGCAGGTATTGTAGCTGCACAAGTGGAAGGCTTCTATCCAGTTCCTGGATTCTTAAACACTATTTTTGGTGGAAAACAATTATCTAAAGGAGCTTATTTAACAGAAGAAAACGGATCATTCGTAATTGATATTTACGGAAATGTAGATTACGGTGTTTCAATTCCAAAAACAGCTCTAGTATTGCAAAATAAAATTAAAGAACAATTATTATTCAGCTGTGAATTAGTCATTTCACAAGTGAATGTTCACGTTCAAGAAATTTTACCAGTGCACCATGCGGATGCAGAATTATTTGAATTGGGGGATGAATAGTGAGTCGTAAACCATTAAAAAGACGAGCACTACGAGTATTGGCCATTCAAGCTTTATACCAACTAGATGTGTCGCCTGAAATGCACATTGTAGATGCGCTTAGTCTTGCGTTGGAATGCTCAGAAGATTCACCTTATTCTATCGAAGCAATTACTGAAGAAGAGTTACTTAACGAAGTTCCAGAGATTGCATACAGCATAGCATTAGTGCGAGGAGTTCAAGATAATGTCGAGAAAATCGACGCATTAATCGAAAAGTACTTAAAAGGATGGAAGCTAAACCGTATCGTTCGTTTAGACTTAATCATCATGCGAGTGGCTATTTTCGAAATGACTTCTCCAGAATTAGAAGTTCCACAAACTGTAGCGTTAAACGAAGCAATTGAAATCGCAAAAACTTACAGTGACGAAAAATCAGCGAAATTTATTAATGGTATCTTATCAAACTTAGTAAACGGGTAAGATTCTACTACACGAAGAGTCTGAAGCAACAGTTTCAGACTCTTTTTTAAAGGATACGAGGGCGAACGTTTGGCCACAATTCACAGTGCGAATTGTGGGTCGTTGGACTGATATGACGCAAGGGACTCGGGACGAGTCGTGCGGACATATCAGGAAATGGACGTCGGGCCTGTGAGCCCGAGTTCAACTAAAAGCAGGATGTGAGAAAAGGCGGTCATAGGCGATGACGGTTCGCAGGTTAGCAGCAAAGGACTGTCTACAGTCGTGCGGACTAACCTCGAAAGGCTTGAGCCTATGCCTTTTCGAACTCAACTATAGGATGTGAGGTCGAAAGCTACGAGCCCGAACTCAACTACAGGATGCGAGCAATCGAGTTCAGAAATGGAACGTTGCAAAATCCTTCACAGTGCGAAGGATTTGGGTCGTGGGCATTGCAAATGATATTGAATGGTTAATCTATAAGACAATACAATATAAATTATTTGCAGTAATAAACCACCGCGCCTAAGTCATGTCACACCCCATTGAATGCACTAAAAAATTATCATATATGATAATTCACACATTTGTTAATTTCACCATACATATTTTATTTTTATCAATTTAACAACATTATTTTAAGAAAAAGGAGACTTCTATGACGCAAATTCTAGATGGGAAAGCATTAGCTGGAAAAATAAGAGAAGGACTAAAACAGGAAGTAGAACAACTTTCTAAAAGTGGAGTCACACCTTCACTAACAGTAATTCTTGTTGGAGAAGACCCAGCTAGCCAAGTGTACGTGCGTAACAAAGAACGTGCAGCAACAGAAGTAGGCATTCATTCAAACGTGATTCGACTCAGCGAAGAAACGACACAAGAAGAGTTATTAGAATACGTGAATAAGCTCAATCATGACGCAAGCATTCACGGAATTTTGGTGCAATTGCCCTTGCCAAAACATATCGATACTGATGCTGTCTTAGAAGCGATTGTTCCTGAAAAAGATGTGGACGGATTCCATCCAGTGAACTTGGGGAAGTTACTGCAAAAGGATGAATCGATTGTTCCGTGTACACCGCAAGGAATCATGGAATTCTTCAAAGAATATAATATTAATCTTGTTGGAAAAGAGATGGTGATTATCGGCCAAAGTACGATAGTCGGCCGTCCAATGGCACTTTTAGGATTGAATCATGGTGCGACAGTTACAGTTTGCCATAGCCGTACTAAAGATTTAGCCCAAGTTGCTAAACGTGCTGATATTTTGATTAGTGCAGTCGGAAAAGCTGGACTCATTACAAAAGACTTCGTGAAAGAAGGAGCCGTTGTGATCGATGTCGGCATTAACCGTAATGAAGCAGGAAAACTCTGTGGTGACGCCCTCTTCGATGAAGTGGCACCACTCACAAGTGCAATCACACCTGTTCCAGGTGGGGTGGGCCCAATGACGATAGCAATGTTACTAGCGCAAACCGTAAAAAATGCAAAAAGTAAGAAGGAGTAGGACATGGAACAAGAATACTTAACCGTCAGTGCGCTGACGAAGTATATTAAAACTAAATTTGACCGTGATCCGCACTTAGACCGCGTTTACTTGACGGGAGAAATTTCGAACTTTAATAAAAATAGTGTGCATAAGTATTTCAACTTGAAGGATGAAAATGCCATTATCGCTGCAACGATGTTCCAAGGAGCGTACAAGAAAATTCAATTCCAACCAGAAGAAGGAATGAAGGTTCTTGTGATTGGGCGCGTAACGGTATATGAGAAATCTGGGAAATACCAAATGATTATCGAGCACATGGAACCAGATGGTGTTGGAGCTCTTTATCAAGCCTATGAACAGTTGAAAAAGAAATTAACGGAAGAAGGCTTATTTGCTGGACCGAAGAAACCAATTCCTGTATTTCCAAAGAAAATTGCGATTCTAACCAGTGATACAGGTGCTGTTATCCGAGATATTCAAACAACGGTTGCACGTCGTTTCCCAATCGCGCAACTCGTGTTATATCCAACCGTGGTGCAAGGAGTACACGCGGTTCCAAGTATTCTTAAAAACTTAGACTTAGTCGAACAGTCGGATGCCGATGTGGTTATCATTGGTCGTGGTGGAGGTTCCATCGAAGATTTATGGGCCTTTAATGAGGAACCGGTTGTAAGACGTGTCGCTTCATTCTCACTACCTATTATCTCCAGTGTAGGACATGAAACAGATACGACTTTAACAGACTTTGCTGCTGACCAACGCGCAGCTACACCAACTGCCGCAGCAGAACTTGCAACGCCGGTTTTAAATGAGATTCATTTAAAACTTGGAAATTTAACAGGGCGCTTGCAAACGACGATGCTGAACCAGTTGAATACTCGTAAAGAGTTATTAAGTAAACTAGAAAAGTCGGGTATTTTCGTAAAACCAGAGCGGATGTATGAAGTCTATGCACAACAAGTCGATCAACTGCGATTAAAACTAATGCAAGGCATGCAACAAAGACTTCACTTGGCAAAACAACAGTCGATGCAATTTACGCACCGCCTGCAATTAGTGTCGCCAGAACAAATCTTAATTCAACAAAAGCAAAAACTCGAATGGTTGCATAAGCAATTAGTTGATAGCAATCAAAATTACTTGCAAGATAAGCAAATCAGATTCCAACAATTAGTGGAGAAATTAGATTTACTCAGTCCATTAAAGATTATGACACGTGGTTACGGTATCGTATTTAAAGACGGCGATATCGTAAAATCTATTGACCAAATTGAAGAAAAACAACCAATTGAAATCAGACTCAGTGATGGTTTAGTGAATGCTACTGTCACAGCAAAAAATAAGGAGAGTTTATAATGGCTAAAAAAGAAATGAAATTCGAAGAAGCAATGGGTGCCTTAGAACAAATCGTGCGCCAATTAGAAAGCGGAAATGTTCCTTTAGACGAAGCGCTTGATAAATTTAAAGAAGGAATGGAATTAAGCCAGTTATGTAATGAAACATTGACAAAAGCCGAAGAAACCGTTCGTGCAATGATTACAGTGAATGCAGAAGGAAAAGAGGCATAGTCGTATGGTGAAGGATGTTATTCAACAACTTCAACAAGACGTAGCACTTCATTTAACGCAGCTGATTGAAAAAAGAACTTCAGATTCACGCCTAAAAGAAGCGATGCTATACGCGGTTCAATCCGGTGGGAAACGTATTAGACCGCTCTTGACGCTTGCGGTTGGTTCAGCTGGAACTTCGTCAAATGAAGCAGCGTTAGACTTGGCCTGTGCCTTAGAGATGATTCATACGTATTCACTCATTCATGATGACTTACCAGGAATGGATGATGATGACCTGCGTCGTGGCCGTCCAACTGTGCATAAGGCGTTTGACGAAGCGACTGCGATTTTAGCAGGGGATGCATTACTTACATTAGCATTTGAGGTTGCTGCGAATGCTAATTTAGAAGCGAATCAGTTAGTGGAAGCCGTGAAGATTTTATCAACAGCTTCTGGTATGAGTGGCATGATTTCAGGGCAAATGAAAGATATTGCTAGTGAAGAAGTGACGATTACTTTGGAACAAATGAAAGAAATCCATCGTGAGAAAACAGGCGAGTTATTACTAGCTGCTGTTCGTCTTGGAAATCTATTTATCGATGATGCGAAGATGAAAGAAGCTTTTGTTTCATATGCGACTCACTTTGGCCTAGCATTCCAAATTCAAAACGACTTGCAAGATGTGTGCTGGACAAGTGAGCAAACTGGTAAAGAAACAGGTAAGGATTCAGAACTTAGTAAAAATACGTATCCTAGTCTCTTAGGAGTAGAAGGCGCAAAAGATGCCTTAGCAAGCGAAATTTCGTCTTGTAAGCGTACGTTAGAGGAAGTTGAGTTTACACCAGCAAATCAACAAACAAAGGCGCTACTCGTTGAATTTTTAACGTATTTAGAAATATAGGAGTAACAAATGGAAAAAGAACGTGTGGATATTCTTGTCGTCCAACAAGGGCTGACAGATTCCAGAGAAAAAGCCAAACGTCTTGTTATGGCAGGACAGATTGTGGATGCAGTGAATCATAACCGATACGATAAACCAGGGGAAAAAATTCCTGTGACGAGTTCATTGATGATTAAAGGTGAACCGTTAAAATATGTCTCTCGTGGCGGCTTGAAATTAGAAAAAGCCTTAAAAGAATTCGATGTCAGTGTTGATGGGAAGATTTTATTAGATATTGGTGCCTCTACTGGTGGCTTTACAGATGCGGCCTTACAAAATGGTGCTAAACAAAGTTATGCGCTCGATGTAGGGTATAACCAATTAGACTATAAACTTCGCCAAGATGAGCGTGTTGTTGTGATGGAGCGTATGAATTTCCGTTTCGCAACTCCAGATGATTTCACAAAAGGACAACCAGATGTGGCGTCAATCGACGTATCGTTTATCTCATTAAAGCTTATTTTACCGCCATTAAAACCAATTCTAAAAGAAGGCGGAGACGTGCTCGTGTTGATTAAACCACAATTCGAAGCAGGTCGTGAGCGCATCGGAAAAAAAGGGATTGTGAGTGATCCAAAAGTCCACGAAGATGTATTAGTAGATATTTTAAGCTTCAGCGAACAAATTGGATTTACTGTTGAAAAAGTAACGTATTCGCCAATCACTGGTGGAAGTGGGAATATTGAATTTTTAGCGCATTTAAAAAATACGGCTCCAAGCGAAGTTCATTCGTTTGAAGAACTCGCGCGTGAGACGGTTAAAGAAGCGCAACGATTAAAAAAGTAAAGGGTGACGAACTTGATTCAAGAGATTTACATTAAAAATTTTGCCATTATCGAAGAAGTTCAGTGTACGTTTGAAAAAGGGATGACTGTATTAACCGGGGAAACGGGCGCTGGTAAATCGATTATTATTGATGCGGTGGGACTATTAATTGGTGAACGTGCATCGCTCGAAATGATTCGTTATGGTGAAGAAAAGTCCTTGATTCAAGGGGTATTCCGAATTGAGGATCCTTCCGTTGTTGAAAAGCTGCAAGAATTCGGTGTTGAAGTCGTTGAAGATGAATTAATGATTCAACGTGAATTATTGCAAAATGGAAAATCAAACTGCCGTATTAATGGACAGTTAGCAACTGTTGCGCTCCTCAAACAAATCGGCCCTTATTTAATCGATATTCATGGCCAAAATGAGCACTTCTTATTATTAAATGAAGAGAAACACTTAGGGCTATTAGATGAGTTCGCACACCATCAAATGGGAGATTTAATAGCTGAATATGACGAGGCATACGCCAAAGTGGTTGCTGCAAAACAAGAACTCAGAGCGCTTCAAACAGCAGAAAAAGAAGATGCACAACGCGTAGATATGTTGAAATTTCAATTGCAAGAAATCGAAGAAGCCAATATTTATGTGGGTGAGGAAGAACAATTAAGTGAAGAAAAAGAATACTTCACGCACTTCCAAAAAATCCAAACGGCACTTCAAACAGCTCTTGCTGCTCTTGAAGGGGAAGAATATTCAAGCGTCGATGCCATCGGAGAAGCGACACGTGAAGTGGAAAGCCTAGAGTCAATTTCAACAAGCTTCAAGACACTTTCTACGCAAATGAGCGAGGCTTACTATCAATTACAAGACGCTGCGAGTGCGATTCGTCATGAAATCGAAAATGCTGAATTTGATGAAGAACGCCTTGCCTTTATTGAAGAACGTCTTGATGTTTACTATCAATTGAAACGTAAATATGGGGATGATGCAGAAGAGATTCTAGCCTTCCAAGATAAAGCAAGAGATGCTTTGAATAAGATTGAAAATAAAGAAGCATTGATTGCTGAAACAGAAAAAGTGTTGAAGCAGGCCACTCTTGAAGCCTTCGCGATTGCGGAGAATATTTCAAGTATTCGTCGTGAAGTGGCTAAACGTTTAGAAGCAGATATTGTGAGTGAATTGCATGGACTCTATATGGAGAATGCGCAATTTGCCATCCAATTTAAGACTTCGGAAGCCTTACTCGAAACAGGGATTGACCTTGTTGAGTTTTATATTTCAACGAATAAAGGGGAACCATTGAAGCCTCTAAGCAAGATTGTTTCTGGTGGGGAGTTGTCGCGTATTACATTAGCGATGAAGTCCATCTTCACGAAAGAACAAATCGTTGGAACGATTATCTTTGACGAAGTGGATACAGGAGTTAGCGGACGTGTGGCGCAGGCGATTGCTTCAAAAATGCACTACATTTCTGAATATGCTCAAGTGTTGAGTATTACGCATTTACCACAAGTGGCCAGTATGGCGGATACGCATATTCATATTGAAAAAGTAGAAGAAGGCGAACGTACGCATACGATTCTTAAAGTGATGGACGAAGAAGAACGTATAGAAGAAATCGCACGCATGCTTTCAGGTACAACGATTACCGCACTAACACTTGAAAATGCAAAAGAACTATTACAAATTTCAAACGCAATTAAACAAGAAAATGATACACGAGCAGAAGGTGAACGCAAATGACAAAAATCTTTGCACATAGAGGGAGTAAAGGGACACATCCAGAAAACACACTCGCATCGTTCAAAGAAGCAGTGCGTGTGGGTAGTGACGGCATTGAACTCGATGTCCACCTAACAAAGGATGGACATTTAGTTGTTATTCATGATGAAACGGTCGACCGTACAACTAATGGAACTGGAGAAATCAGAAACTTAACACTAGCAGAAATCAAAGAGCTAGATGCAGGAAGTTGGGTTAATGCGACATTTGCTGGTGAGAAGATTCCAACTCTTGAAGAAGTACTCCTATTGCTGAAAGGGTTAGGTTTCAATGGTCAATTAAATATTGAGTTAAAAACAGATGTTATTCAATATGAAGGTCTCGTTGAGAAATGTCTAGCATTGCAAAGTACTAAGGATTGGCCATTTGCCATTGTCTATTCAAGTTTTAATCCTTATACACTAGTTGAACTGAAACAAGCAAATCCTTCTCAAGAAATTGGGCTTCTCTTTGAATCTAAGGAGTGGGCAAATAAAGGGGATGCCATGCTTGAAAAAGAATCGTATCATCCTGATTTGAAGTTGCTCGATTGGACGCTTGAATGGAATACGAATCGGTTGCCTTTACGTGTTTGGACCGTGAATGAAGAAAAAGACATTAACCGTTGCTTTGAACTACAGATTGAAGCTATTTTTACGGACTATCCGGAAAAGGCGTTACAATTAAAGGAGAACTATGAGCGATAAGCTACCAAAAATTATTATTATCGTGGGACCAACTGCGGTAGGAAAAACAGCTCTCAGTATTGAACTTGCAAAACACTTCAACGGCGAAATCATAAATGGAGATTCGCTTCAAGTGTATAAGGGGCTTGATATTGGAACTGCAAAAGTTACTAAGGAAGAAAAAGAAGGCGTTTGTCATCACTTACTAGACATTTGTGAGTGGGATAAACCTTTTACTGCAAGTGACTTTAAAGAAAAGGCCGAAGCAGCAATTACAGAGATTACGAGTCGTGGGAAGCTTCCGATTATCGTAGGTGGAACAGGACTCTATATCGAAGGTCTATTATATGGATTTCATTATAGCGGTGAGGGCTCGAATGATCCGGCCTTTCGTTTATTAAAAGAAAAAGAACTGGAAGAAAAAGGTTCAGAAGTGCTTTGGAATGAATTAAATGCCGTAGATCCAGAAGCCGCTGCAAAGATTTCGGTCAATAATCCTAGACGCGTGATTCGTGCGCTAGAAGTGATTCATGCGACAGGTAAGAAGTTTTCAAGCCTAGAAATTCAAAAGACGCCGCACTATGATGCGTTTATTATTGGATTAAATACAGATAGAGCACTTCTATATGAGCGGATCAATTTGCGTGTAGAATTGATGAGTGAGGCAGGTCTTGAAGAAGAAGCTAGGGAGTTATATGAAAAATCAAAAGGCCTAGATATCCAATCGATTAGTGGAATTGGATATAAGGAATGGATTCCGTATTTTGAAGGAGAACAGTCGCGTGAGGCGATTATTGCAAACATTCAACAAAACTCAAGACGATACGCCAAACGACAATTAACGTGGTTTAGAAATCGACTGCCGCAAATTTGTTGGGTGAATTTATTAGAGAATCCAAAAGATAAAGAAGAACTATTAGAAGAACTATCAGCTTTTGTAGAGGAGGGATAGAATGGAACAAAGAGAACGCGTATTAATCGTAAGCGTACAAACGATGCAAACCGATGAAGATTTCGCATATGCTAACCAAGAGCTGGCGCAATTAGTCGATACAGCGATGGGGGAAGTGGTGGCGACCGTTACTCAAAAACGTGAGTCGATTAGTGGACGTACCCTTGTCGGGAAAGGGAAAGTTGAAGAAATCAGCCATCTTGTCGACGAACTAGAAGTGGACCTTGTTGTATTTTATCAATCGCTCACAGGCTCGATGGTGAAAAATCTTAATGAATCGATTAGCTGTCGTATCATTGACCGTGTGCAATTGATTTTAGATATTTTTGCAATGCGTGCTCGCTCTAAAGAAGGGAAACTTCAAGTTCAGCTCGCGCAATTAAACTACTTACTGCCACGTCTTTCGGGTCAACGTGAAGGCTTGTCTCGTCAAGGTGGGGGAATTGGTACTCGTGGTCCAGGGGAAACTCGCTTGGAAACTGATAGACGTTATATTCGTAAGCAAATCCAAGATATCGAAGAACAGCTAGAACAGATCAAAAAACACCGTGAACGTTCACGCGAGAAGAGAAAGAGTTCTAATGGATTCCAACTGGGATTAATCGGGTATACGAATGCTGGAAAGTCTACGATTTTAAATCAATTAACACATGCGGGTACTTATCAAATGGACCAATTGTTTGCGACACTGGATCCGTTAACTAGACAGGTAGACTTGTTCCCGAATTTTGAAGTGACTTTAACAGATACTGTAGGTTTTATCCAAGAGTTACCAACAACATTGATTCATGCGTTTGAATCAACTCTCGAAGAAAGTGCCGATGTCGATTTATTAGTTCATGTGGTGGATGCGTCAAACGTGCAGTTCTCCCTACATGAAAAGACGGTTATCGATTTAGTAAACGACTTGGAAATGCAAGAAATTCCAATGGTGACAGTCTATAATAAGACAGACTTAATCGAAGGCGAATTCCAGCCTAACCTTTATCCATCGATTCAAATTTCTGCAGTAAATGAAGCAGATGTGGAACGATTAAAGGCTTTCTTGAAAGAACAAGTAAAAGCGCAAATGACATACTATGAAGAGTGGTTAGACGTGACGCAGACAAAAGAGTTGAATCAGTTGCAACAGCGTACTCTCGTCGAGTCATTAAACTATGACGAAGAGAAAAATCAATATTGCGTAAAAGGATATCGTAAATAATATTTTAAAACGGCTTGAAACTCTGAATTCAAGCCGTTTTTTGTGGCGTAAATTTGTAATCTAACCCCAAAACGCGTATAATATTGAAGATAAGGAATTTTTCAGGAGGCCATCATGAAAGAGATAAAAGCACTCTCAGCAATTTTAAAAGAGAAGTTCGATATTTCGTTTAATAACGAGGCATTGCTCGTAGAAGCGATGACTCACTCTTCGTATGCCAATGAGCATAAAGAAATGAAGGGAATCTATAACGAGCGCATCGAGTTTCTTGGAGATGCGGTTTTAGAACTGAATATTTCAGATTGGCTTTTTAGACAATTTCCTCATTTTAAAGAAGGACAATTAACAAAACTTAGAGCTCAAATCGTTTGCGAAGATAGCTTATCGATGCTTGCAAAGGAATGTTCACTGAACGAGTATTTATTACTAGGTAAGGGAGAAACACTTAGCGGTGGCCGTGAAAAGCCAGCTGTTTTATGTGACGTGTTCGAGGCGTTTATCGGTGCTCTTTATCTTGATAAAGGGATGGAAGAAGTGCAACGCTTCTTAGACCAAGTAATTGTTCCTAAAATTAAAAATGGACGTTATGAACTGATTACTGATTTCAAAACAGAGTTACAAGAGTATTTGCAACAAAATGGGACAGTTCATATTCGTTATGAATTGATTAAAGAAGAAGGACCTTCGCATGATAAAGTATTTACCGTTCAATTAACTGTGGATGGGAAGAAATACAAAACTGCGAGTGGTAAAACGAAGAAGGCAGCCGAGCAAATGGCCGCAAAATTGACTATGGAAGAACTAACACAGAGTTCACTTTCATAGAAAGAAAGGATTAAAGCATGCAATTAGAGAAAATTGAAATGTCGGGATTTAAATCATTTGCCGATAAGACAACAATTGAATTCGATAAAGGCGTGACTGCGGTTGTGGGACCTAATGGTAGTGGAAAGTCTAATCTTTCTGAAGCGATTAAGTGGGTTCTTGGGGAACAATCGGCTAAGAGTTTACGTGGGAAACGGATGGATGATGTTATTTTCGCAGGTTCTCAAACAAGAAAGCCAGTGAATATCGCCGAAGTGAATCTGTATATCAACAACGAAGACAAAGTGTTGGCAACGGATCAAACACAAGTCGTGTTAACGCGTCGTTTGAATCGTAATGGGGCAAGTGATTTCTTAATTAACAAGAAACCAGTTCGTTTGAAAGACATTACTGACTTAATGATGGACTCAGGGTTAGGGAAAGACTCATTTGCTTTGATTTCGCAAGGGAAAGTAGAGCAAATCTTTAACGAAAAACCTGAAGAACGTCGAATGATTATCGAAGAAGCGGCTGGAGTATTAAAATACAAAGACCGTAAGAATCAAGCACAACGCAAATTGAATCAAACACAAGATCACTTGAATCGTGTGGAAGATATTCTCCATGAGATTGAAGGGCAATTAGCACCACTGAAAGAACAACGCGAAAAGGCGATTGCGTACGTTTCTAAGAAAGAACAGTTAGAAGATGTCGAAACAGCCCTTTTAGCAGTTGAAATCGAAACGTTGAATGCTCAGTGGAAAGTAGCACTTCAAGAAGTAGAACAATTACAAGAGCAATTAGCGCAAACGGAAGCAACATTAGAAAGCCTTCAAGTAGACATTGAGGAAAACCAAATCAAACTTGAAGCTCGTAATGAAGAACTCGATGCAAAGCAAGAAGAATACGTGGAATTAATCCAAAAAGTTGAACAATTGGATGGTCAACGGAAAGTCTTCGAGCAACGTCGTCAATTCGCTGAACGAAGTGATGAAGAAAATCAAGAAGCACTGGCTGCGGCTCTTCGTGAGTTAGAAGAAGTAGAAGAAAAATTAGTAGTTCTTGAAAAGAATCAAGTCGAGCGTAAGGTTGAATTAAAGAACGTAGAAGAGGCTTGGAGCCAATTAGTAGAAGAGTTAGACCAATTAAGTCAAAGTAACGAGGAAAGCGTTAAAGAGCTTCAAAATCGTTATATTGAGCAATTACAAGAAATCTCACGTTTACTCAACCAAGAAAAAAACCTTGAGAAGTCAATGGAAGTAAACCAAAACACTCAAGAGAAAATGACAGAGCGTTTTGATTCTTTTGATGAAGAACATCGTGCTTTAGAAGAAAAAGCAAATCATTTTGTTGAGAAAATTGAAGAACTCACTAAAGAAGAAGCTGCTTCTGAAAAACGACTTTCGCAGCTAAGAGAAAAATTAGCAAAAGTGAATGAGAAACATGCAACTCTTTCTAGCGAAGGGATGGAAAAAGAACGCCACCTTCAACAATTACAAGCAACGGTTCGAAGCTTAAAACAAGTTTCTGAAGACTACGCTGGTTACTATCAAGGGGTTCGTGAAGTTCTTAAACACAAAACGGATTTACCGGGTGTTGTCAATTCTGTAGCGGAACTGATCCGTGTAGATGAACAATTAACAACAGCTATTGATATCGCGCTAGGAGCGACGAGCCAGCATATTGTAGTAACGGATGAAAAGGCTGCTGCCAAAGCGATTACGTACTTGAAGACGAATCGTCTAGGACGTGCAACGTTCTTACCATTATCAATTATTAAAGAAAAACAAGTACCAGATACAGTTCTGAACCAAGCGAAAAAAGTCGACGGATTTATTGGTATTGCAAGCGAACTTGTTTCATCAGATAAAAAATATGTTTCTATTATCAAAAATTTACTTGGAACAACTCTTGTAACGACAAACTTACAAGTAGCACAACTATTAGCGAAACAACTCGGTTATCGCTATCGTATTGTGTCACTTGAAGGGGATGTCGTAAACGCGGGAGGTTCGATGACAGGGGGAGCTTCTAAGAACTCTGGTCAACAGTCACTCGTTCGTCGTAACAGTCAACTAGAAACAGTGACAAAGCAATTTGAAGAAGCAAAGGCTGAATACGAAAAATTATCAGCACAGTTCCAAAAAGTGACAGCTGAAAAGAACAAGTTAGAAGAAGAGTATCGCGAATTAAATGCGAGTCATACTCAATTGGAACAAACTCTCAACCAATTAGAATTCCAATCAAGATTTGCACTTGAAGAAGTTCAAAAGCACGAACGTATTCAACAAGCAAACCAATTTGAAATGGATGAACTCATTGAAGCATATGAGCAATTGGAAGAGCAATATGTTGAAAACCATGAGAAATTGGTGGCTCTTCAAAAAGCAAATGCATCCTTGAAGAAAGAATTGGATTACCTTCAATTATCGAATGAAGATAAGACTCAACAAATTCAAGAAAAACAAAAAGAATTGCAAGAACTTGGTACGAATCGTGCTCGTGTTCAAGAGCAATTTAACCAAGAAAAGCGTGAAATTCATCAAACGAAACTTCAAAAAACTCGCTTAGAAGATCAAATTGAATTATTACATTCTAAGAAATCGGAGCAGTCTCGTAATCAAGAGGAAGACGAAGCAATTTATGCGAAGATTCAAGAAGAGTTTGATACGTTAAAAGGTCAAGTGGATGAATTAGATGCACTGATTAAGGAATTACGTGATGAGCGTGCTGCCCTTGAAATTCATGTAAAACAGTCAGAAGCTGCTAGAACTCAAGCGCAACATCAATTACAAGACCAGTTGAAAAATCAAACACGATTAGAAACGAAAGCAAATCGTTTTGAAATCTCGATTGACCAAAAATTAACGTACTTGAGTGAAGAATACGAATTGACGTTTGAAGCAGCAATTGCTAAAACAACACTAGACATGTCGATTGAAGAAGCATCGAAACTCGTTCGTAGCTTAAAACAACAAATCGAACAAATGGGTGCGGTAAACTTGTTAGCGATTGAAGAGTTTGAGGCGGTACAGGAACGATTTACCTTCTTAACAGCGCAACAACAGGATTTACTAGAAGCCAAACAAACGCTAGAAGAAACGATTACGGAAATGGACGAAGAAGTAACTACACGCTTCAAGACAACCTTTGATGCCGTAAGTACTCAGTTTGAGCGCACATTCCCACGCTTATTTGGTGGTGGACGTGCAACGCTTGAGTTAACGGATCCGGATAACTTACTTGAGACAGGGATTGAGATTATCGCTCAACCACCTGGTAAGAAGCTTCAATCACTCAGTCTACTTTCTGGTGGGGAACGTGCCTTTACTGCGATTGCATTACTATTTGCAATCTTAGAAGTGAAGCCAGTTCCGTTCTGCTTACTCGATGAGGTTGAAGCAGCACTGGATGAGGCAAACGTAGCGCGTTATGGTCGTTACCTAAAAGAATTTACAAACCGTACGCAATTCATCGTAATTACGCACCGCCGTGGTACGATGGAAGAAGCCGATGTATTGTATGGAGTAACGATGCAAGAATCTGGGGTCTCAAAACTTGCTTCAGTTAAGTTTGAAGACTTCGATGAATTAGAAGAAGCAAAATAGAAAATAAGAGGTGGCAAATGCGTGCTGCCTCTTATTTTTCAATACGAAATGATGTGTTTTGTGGTATAATATACTAGATATGTACAATGAGCGTATAATGAAAGCAGAAATGCTTAAAGGAGTTTTATAGTTGATTAAACTAATTGCACTAGATTTAGATGGAACATTATTAACTGGTGAAAAGAAAATAACAGAAGAAAATAAAAAAGCCATTAAATTGGCCAAAGAAAATGGAATTAAAGTGGTTCTTTGTACTGGTCGACCAATTGTAAGTATTGTTCACTTACTGGAAGAATTAGACCTAATGGGGGACGATGATTACGCGATTAACTTCAATGGTGGTTTAATTCAAAAAACAAAACATGGAGAAATCGTCTATGAAACAGGACATACTGTTGAGGATATGAAGTATTGCCATGAAGAAGTGACAAAAGTTGGTCTTCCATTAGTGATGATTGATACGGTGAGAGCTTACGAGCCAACGCCTCCAGCAGGACGTCCGTCAATTTATAACACATTACCACACCCAATTACATTTGAACAAAAGAATCCAGAAGATTTTGAAGAAGGACATATCTTTAATAAAGCTGTTCTTTGTATCGAACAAGATATTTTAGATGAAGGAATTGCAAAATTACCTAAAGAATTCTTCGAACGCTTCAACTGTATGAAATCAAGAACATTCTTATTAGAAGTCGTTCCTAAACATGTCTCAAAAGGAAACGGTCTTCGTATGCTTGGAGAAATTCTTGGTATTTCGTTGGATGAAATGGCTGCATGTGGTGATGAGGAAAATGACTTGCCGATGTTAACGGTTGTTGGTTATCCTGTAGCCATGGGCAATGGCTCAAAAGAAGTCAAAGAAGTGGCAAAATATGTGACAGCGACAAATGAAGAATCTGGTGTTGCGCAGGCCATTTATCATATTTTAGAAATGAATAAACAAGCGTAAAGTGAGGGGAAAACATGGGATTATTTGATCGAATTAAACGTGCCTTTACCGGTGAAGATGAAGTCATTAAACACGAGGAGACGAAAGAGTCGATTGTCATTGAGAAATATGAGAAAGGGATGGAGAAAACGCGTCGTAGTTTCTCAGATCGTTTAAACGAATTTCTTGCTGATTTTAGAGAAATCGACGAAGACTTCTTTGAAGATTTAGAAGAAACCTTTATTTCTTCAGACGTAGGTTTCGAGATGACATTAGCGATTACGGATGCCTTACGTGATGAAGTTCGTCTGCAAAATGCAACGACTTCTGGCCAAGTAAAAGAAGTCATCATAGAGAAGATGGTCGATATTTACGAAAAAGGGGAAGACAACTTATCTGCGCTGAAGAAAGCAGAAGGTCGTCCAACTGTATTAATGTTTGTCGGTGTGAATGGGGTTGGTAAAACAACCACAATCGGTAAAATAGCTTGGAGATTAAAACAAGAAGGCAATAAAGTATTACTAGCTGCAGGAGATACGTTCCGTGCCGGTGCCATCCAACAATTAGAAGTATGGGGCGAACGTGTAGGTGTTCCTGTAGTATCCGGTCGTGAAGGTGGGGATCCATCATCAGTTGTATTTGATGCGATTAAGAAAGCAAAAGAAGAGAACTTCGATTATTTGTTAATCGATACAGCGGGTCGTCTTCAAAATAAAGTGAACTTGATGAAAGAGTTAGAGAAGATGAATCGTATTATCTCTCGTGAAATCGAAACAGGTGCTGATGAAACATTATTAGTGTTAGATGCAACGACTGGTCAAAACGCTCTTGTTCAAGCGAAACAATTCGGTGAGACGATTAACATTACTGGTTTGATTTTAACGAAATTAGACGGGACTGCAAAAGGAGGAGTGATTCTCTCAATTCGTCACGAATTAAACATTCCGGTGAAATTTATCGGATTAGGGGAGCAAATGGATGACTTACAACCATTTGAACCAGAACAATTTATTTACGGTTTAGTAAAAGATATGCTATAATATATCTATAATAAAATTTGAAATGAGGCGAAAAAATGGAAAATAATCATTATAGTGTTGAATCCAGTATTGCTGGAAGAAATCAATTTTTTATGAAAGTGTATGCTTGGATGTTTGGAGGACTAGCAATTTCTGCTTTAGTTGCTTACCTATTCAGTACAGTTCCAGCGCTTTATAGTGCATTCTTCAATTTCATGGTAACGACTAAGGGATACGGAATGTGGGTTATCTTTATTGCGCAATTAATACTTGTATTTGTAATGCGTCCAAATTATGAAGAACTTGGTAGACCAATTCGTTATATTGTTTCATATTGTTTATATGCAGCATTAACAGGATTTACATTCTTCATAGTAACACAAGTTTATGAGTTAGGAAGTATCGTACAAGCGTTTATTTCTACTTGTGCGTTATTCGCAGGTTTATCAATCGTTGGATTTACAACGAAGAAAGACTTAACAAGTTTTGGTCGTCAAGCAATGGGAGCTTTATTAGGGTTAATCATTGCTAGCGTAATTAACTTGGTCTTCTTCCATAGTTCATTAGTTGAATTAATCATGTCTGGTATCTCATTGGTCATTTTTACCGTGTTAACAATGTATGATACTCAAAAACTAAAAAATATGTACAACTACTACGAAGGACAATCAGCATTAGAAGGAATTGCGATTCTAGGTGCGTTAGAATTATACCTAGACTTCATCAATATCTTCTTAGATATCTTACGTTTATTCGGAAGCAGAAAAGACTAATCAATACTTTTATAGCCTAGGTTCGCCTAGGCTTTTTTGTTTGCCTTCATTCAAGAAGTTTTTGAAAGATTCTGAAAAGAATTTAATGCATTTTCACGTGAATTCATGTATACTACATAAGTACGCATTAACGAATTAGGAGGATGTTAAATGTTTGAATTAAATGCATTCGATTATGAGGATATTCAATTAATCCCAAATAAATGTATTGTAAATAGTCGTTCGGAGTGTGATACTACGGTTAAATTAGGGAAACACACTTTTAAATTACCAGTGGTTCCTGCTAACATGCAAACCGTTATTGATGAATCTGTTGCTGAATTTTTAGCAGAAAACGGATATTTTTATATTATGCACCGCTTTGATGAAGCAAGCCGTTTACCATTTGTTAAACGAATGAAAGAACGTGGATTAATCTCATCAATTAGTGTAGGTGTAAAACCTCAAGAATATGATTTTATTGTAGAATTAAAAGAAAATGGACTTGTTCCTGATTACATTACAATTGATATTGCGCATGGTCATTCAAATTCAGTTATTGACATGATTAAGCACATTAAAAAACATTTACCGGAAGCATTTGTTATTGCTGGTAACGTAGGTACTCCAGAAGCCGTTCGTGAATTAGAAAATGCTGGGGCTGATGCTACTAAAGTAGGGATTGGACCTGGTAAAGTATGTATTACGAAAATTAAAACAGGTTTTGGTACTGGTGGATGGCAACTTGCTGCACTACGTTGGTGCTCAAAAGCTGCACGTAAACCATTGATTGCGGATGGTGGAATCCGTACTCACGGAGACATTGCTAAATCCATTCGTTTTGGTGCGACTATGGTCATGATTGGATCATTATTTGCAGGTCACGAAGAATCACCAGGTAAAACTGTAGAAGTGAATGGAATGCTTTATAAAGAGTACTTCGGTAGTGCATCTGAATTCCAAAAAGGTGAACGTAAGAACGTTGAAGGTAAGAAAATCGTTGTTCCTTATAAAGGTTCTTTAGAAGATACTCTTATCGAAATGCAACAAGACTTACAATCATCAATCTCATATGCAGGTGGTAAAGATATTGAAGCTATCCGCAAAGTAGATTATGTCATCGTTAAAAACTCAATTTTTAACGGAGATTCAATTTAGAATTATTAACGAGCAGAAGGAGAAATCTTTCTGCTTTTTTGTTTTTCGTATTTATTCTTCGGAATATGTTTGATATACTATGGAAAAGAACTCAGTCAAAGTGAGGCGCGATCTATGTGGTTATTTAATCGAAAAAATAAACGTAAAGATGACTTTGAAATGGAAGAAACGTTTTATAGTGAATCTGTGGAAGTGGATAGTGATTCTGATGACGAAGCTTATCATCAAATTGCCGATATCATTACTGGTCATAGTGAACGTATCAGACAACTTTTAGAGAGTTATTTTGATAATCCTGATTTATTGATTGAAGAACTACGAGAAGATGATGTGGACTGGAATGATGAGTTCGCTGACCTATTGGAACAAGCGCAAGACGACTATTGGTTACTAATGCTATTAACACTTGAAAAAGAATCCTATGCAACTCAAATTTATTGGAGAGATAATGCTAGTACTTTAGCCAGTAAGCTTCCCAAATTAAAGTTGTTAAAAGGAATCGCACAGCAAGAATTGCAGACTTGCTCTGTAGAGTGTTCTGTATCAGAGTATTTAGAGTGTGTTTCTGCAAAATTACAACAAGCGGGAATCGCATTAGGTACGATTGATTTGGATGATGAGAATGTTTTAATTTTTTCGATATTAGAAAGAAGAGTAGAACGTCTCAACAATTTAATGAATAATGTTGAAAAAAGTTGGAAGCAAATTTCGTAAAGATTACAAAAATGTTACGAATTTGCTTCTTTCTATTTGAAATCTTAAGAATTTCTTTGTAAAATAAATTGAATTACAAGGGGGATAGGAATGGAAAAACGTAAATTTAAGTTTCTTTTGGGATTAATGACATGTGCATTCGCACTTTCTGCTTTAGCGCCAATTGCTGCTGAAGAAACAACACAAGAACCGGGAGAAGGCACTACTGTTGTTGAACAAACAGAGGCTCCAGAAACAACTGTAGCAACAGAGACAACAGAGCAAACAACGACAACAACAACGTCGAAAGACCTTCCGATTGAAGAAGATATTTTCGAGATTACAGCTCGTTATGGGTATGATGTTAGTGAATACTACAAACCTGAAGGGGCTATTTTAGTCGATGCTGAGACTGGTCAAATTCTTTATGGTGATAATATTGATAAACCATGGGATCCAGCGAGTACAACTAAATTAATGACAGCGTATCTTGTGTATGATGCGATTAAAGCAGGCAAGCTCACATTAGATACCAAAATTACGGCAACAGAAGAAGATAGAGCGATTTCTACTATCGATGATATTAGTAATAACCAAATCAGAGCAGGGATTGAATATCCAGTGCGCGATTTACTTTATCTGATGATGTATCCTTCCTCAAACGTTGCGACAGTGATGTTATCACACGCGATTAGTAAGTCAAACGAAGAATACATTAAGATGATGAATGATAAAGCGAAAGAATTAGGAATGACAAATTCCAAATTCTATAATCCAAGTGGAGCTGTTGTGTCAGCTTTTCGTGGATTATATGTTGTTGAAGGTGTACCAGATAAGTACAACCAAACAACAGCTCGCGATTTAGCAACATTAGCATATTACTTCTTAAAGAACTATCCAGAATTCTTAGAAATTACAAGAGAACCAGCTGTTACAACAATGGAAGGAACTCCTGTAGAAGAAACGTTCTATACATTGAATCAACTAGCAAGTGGGATGCCTCAAGGATATTTTGATGTAGATGGATTTAAGACAGGTTCATCACCAAATGCAGCTTTAAACCATGTGATTACTGCAAAAGGAAAAGGCCGTCGTCTGATTGAAGTATTAATGGGTGTTGGTAGCTGGAGCGACTATAACACAAGTGTATTTTACCGTGCACAATTCGGGAACGCTCTTTTAGAAAAAGGCTTTACTGAATATCATGAAGAAACAGTTTTAAAAGCTGGGGTTCATGAAATTGATGGTCAAAAGATTAAAGTAGAGAAAGATATCAAAGTTTTAACAAGAGGCGATGAAAAACCAACATATAAACTTGTTGGAGATGAAATCATTGTGGAACATACTTTCCCAACTTTAACAAAAGAGATTAAGTCAAATGTGTTTAAAGTGACAAAAGTGGTTGAAGAAACAACGACAGAAGAAGTTTCATCAACAGAAGGTTCAACGAATGGTGGAATCTTATCATTTGATGAAGATAGTGATCTAGGAACATTTGCGAACTGGTTAAGAAGCCTAAGCAAAAATCCTCTATTATTAGCGGGTATTATTTTAACACTCAGCGTATTTATTAGTGGAATTGTTCTTGCAACTGTTCAAGTCTTTAAAAAGAAAGATTAACATAAAAAATAACCCTTGAGAAAATTTCTCAAGGGTTTGTTTTTGCTTATTGGAAGAATGCCCAGACCCAGTCGATAATAAATCGTAGGCCGATTGTGTAGGCAGCCAGTGTAAATGGTTTAAAGACTAAGATGATAATAATGAATTTCTTATAAGTCATCTTTGTTAAACCAGCGAGCATACATAAGAAGTCATCCGGTGAAACAGGGAAGAACATCATGAATGCAAAGAAGTAGTCGAACCATTGTCCTTTATCTAACCAATTGATATAGCGATTATACGTATGTTCACTAACCATTGATTTTACGAATTGCTGACCGTATTGTCTTGCAAGATAGAAGGCAATGATTGATCCAATCACAATACCGATGTAGTTATAAATGTTTCCAATCCAGTTACCGTAAATATAAACACCAGCGATACTAGTGAGCGCTCCTGGAATGATTGGAACAACGGTTTGTAGAATTTGTAAAAAGATAAAAATTGGTGGGCCCCAAATTCCCGCTTGAAGCATATAGGCTGATAACGTCTCTTGTGACGTGAATAGCCCTTTTTGCCATGCCCAAACGATAAAGACCACTGTCGCAATTGCTCCGAGAATTGAAGCAATGTTCATGACTTTTTGAGCCGTAGGGGAAAGTGGTTTTCCTTGTTTAATTTCTTCTGTAGTCATTATTTCTCCTTTTATGATAACAAGTTTCTTTCTGTTGCAACTTTATCATAAAATTGTTGCCACTGTTCTAGAATACTTTCTTTTGAATAGAATTGTTCGCCGCGTTTTGAACCTTCGCAGGCTTTAGCGTAATAATCGGCGCCTTCTTTTAGTTTTGTTAATTCGTCTTTAAACGTTTGTTGACTGTTTGCTTTTAAGTAGTAGTCGAATAAAATTGGTTTGTACTCTGGTAAATCACGTAAGAGTAGTGGGATGTTTGCGTTCATCGATTCTAAAATCGTCATTGGGAATAACTCCTCGAATGACAATTGAAGCATGACATCACCCATATTAAAGAACTCATTCATACGATCACGCTCCACAAGTCCAAGGAAGTGAACGTTATCTGGAAGATCATCCATGTGTTCCATAATTTCTTTACGACCTTCAGAGATACCTTTAAAAGCGAAGTTACCAGCCCAAACAAATTGGATATCTGGCATTTTAGTTGCTAAGTCGATAAACTCAAGAACGCCTTTACGCATTTGAAGCTGACCAGCAGAGACAACGGTAAATTTGTCTGGATCTAATCCGAATTTCTTACGTAAGTCTGCTTTGGATTGGTCTGTAATTTTATAGAACGTTTCACGAGATACGAAGTTTGGAATGTACGTTACTTTAGAACGATCGACCCCATACTTTTCTAAATCATCAATAAAACGAGGGTTTACAGTTACTAAATAGTCTGCTTGTTTATAAAATGATAAAACATATTTATAGAATAACTCTTTAATTGGTTTTGGAAGAGAAATACTTTTTTCTAATGTTTCTGGTAAAAAGTGAACGGACGCTATTGTCGGTTGCTTTTTATTGTTTAAAAATGATTTGAAAAGAAAATCTGGATTAATAGTGTGGATGTGGTTAATATCAGCAATTTTAAGCTGATTTACAACAACGTTATAGCCCTTTAATCCTTCTGTTACAAGGTTTATTTGTTCCTCTGTCGCAGACATAACTCCTTGACCTTTAACGCTGTCTGCACGAGTTAGCATATTGATTGTAAGCATAGTATCTCCTTATAAGTGTGATTCATAGCTATTTTACCATGAAATCGCGCATTTGGAAAATAGGTTTATAATCTTTGGATAAATTTAATGTTTTTGCCTTCTCGGGTGAATTTTTGTATACTAGACAAGAAGAAAGAAACGAGGTCATTTATGAAAAAAGCGAAAAAGTCAAACCGAAAATCTAAAGATGAAGAAATGACATTAGTGGACTGCTATTATATTCCAACAGTGATTGCAGAACAGTTTCGCTTACTTAGAGAACACTGTGCGCTAGAGGTTGAAAAGGAATTAGCAGCGTTGTTTCCAAAAGTGACAAGAGAATCTAGAGAAGATGTTGGAGAAGTTGTCGTTTCTTATGATGCAGACGGAGTTTTAACGTGTGAAGTCACATTAAGCCCTGTTGAAGTTTCTAAATTAGAAAAGGAAATCTCAGCAGACCGCCTGAAAAAATACATCGAATCAAAAATAATAAATTAAGAATCATAAACTGGGCAATTGTCCAGTTTATTTTGTTTTTAAAGCCGATATTTTAGAAAGGGTCTATTAGTTTTGGTACAATTAAAGTAAGAAGTAACGAGGTGATTTGAAATGACACATGAAATTCAAAATTTTACATTCCAAAATCCAACAAAGATTTTATTTGGAAGAAATCGTATTGAAGATATTGATAATGAAATTCCTAAAGACGCTAAAGTATTAGTCCTTTACGGGGGCGGCTCTGTTAAGAAAAACGGAGCATTTGATCGTGCTGTTAAAGCTTTAGGAAATCGTGAATGGGATGAGTTTTCAGGAATTGAAGCCAACCCAACATTCGAAACATTAATGAAAGCTGTTGAGAAAGTCCGTGCAGGTAACTTTACTTATTTACTAGCTATAGGCGGCGGTTCTGTGATTGACGGGACTAAATTTGTTTCTGCAGCAAGTCTCTTTACAGAAGATCCAGTTGATTTATTTGGATGGGGTGTAGGTAAAGGATTACCTGTCCAAGAAGTTGTTCCTTTTGGGACGATTCTTACACTTCCTGCAACGGGTTCGGAAATGAACTCAGGTGCGGTGATTACACTTGTTGAGAAAAAAGCAAAAGTAAGTTTCCGTGGACCTAAGACATTCCCTGTATTTTCAGTATTAGAGCCTGAATTGACCTATACATTACCGGTACGACAATTAGTGAATGGGTTACTGGATACATTTATCCACGTGATGGAAAACTATTTAACTTATCCAGTAGGAGCATTGCTTCAAGATCGCTATGCAGAAAGTATCTTACAAACTCTAATTGAAATCGCACCTCGTGTTATTGACACGAACCATATTGATTACAATGACCGTGGAACATTTATGTGGTGCGCAACAAATGCATTAAATGGAACGATTAACCTAGGTGTACCAACGGACTGGTCTTCACATGCATTAGGACATGAAATTACATTGAACCACGGAATTGACCATGGTCGTACATTATCGATTGTCTTACCAGCAATGATGAAAGTTAGAAAACAGCAGAAATTTGATAAATTAGTACAATACGGAAAACGTGTATGGAATTTATCAGGAAGCGATGAAGAGATTGTTGATGAGGCGATTGCTAAAACAGAAGAGTTCTTTAAATCATTAGGAGCTCCAATTCGCTTTAGCGATGTGAATCTAGGTGAAGATGTCTTACAAGCTTTAGTGGACGGCTTAACACGTCACAAGAAAGTGAAATTATCTGAGCATGGTGATTTGACGCCAGAAGTTGCAATGGAAGTGTATAAAGAAGCGTTATAGGATAGGTGTTTTGTGTTTCTAACCGTAGGAGGGGATAGAAATGGGTAATCAGTCCATCTACGAAGAGTTTCTTCGAAATAGAAAGATGTATCCAAAAATTCCGTATTCATTCATGAAAGATGCCGTGGATGGAAAGGGAGAGTTCTTTGCCTTTGCACTTGGAAAACGAGTGAAGAGTCAAGATAGATTACCGCAATTCTATCATGCGATGACAAAACTACTGAATCCAAATGTGGAAGTATGCGAGGGAATTCTAAAGTTTGATATTCCTGTGATTTACTGGATAGAACCTCTACTTATCCATTGGAAGCAGTTTGTCGACCAGTTATCCTCCGAAATGAAGGACTTCCTATGCGATCGATTAACGGTATTACTTGAAGTCACTACAGTAAAAGAAGAATTTAGATTAGTGTTAATGCTACTAGTATTCTTTGATAATGAAATCACTCAGCGGAAGATTCAATACTTCGAGAAACATAGTTCGTATACTTTCTATATTGTATTTGCAAAATCCTACTCTATTCACGAAAGTCAGTGGAGAGACTATTTAGAAAAATTGGAGCCTTCTCTTAGTGGATATGGACGCTTATATTACTTATTTTTCTATCCAATCAGAACGAAGGCAGATGCTTTTTATTTGCTGAATGTGATGATGAAACAAGTCAGCATGCGACCTATTGCTGCCAGAAGTTGTATGTATCATCCAAAACTACTTCGTGTCATTATGGCCCATGAAATGACTCCTGAGGTTGAACGCAATTATCAACTATGTGTATTGCATGGAACGAGTGATGAACAGTTTATCCAGTGGTTGGTTGAATCCATTTATCCATTGTCATTTTTAACGAAAAAGAATCGCAGTTTCACTATAGAATCGATAGCACTATTATGTCGAATGAAAGAATGTTTAGAATTAGAACTATCCACTTGCACAGATGTGGAATCTGAGGAGTTCCATCAAAATCATTACTTAAAAGGCCTAGTGGACAAAGTTATTTGGTCGTCGCAGTCAAAAGTTGAATCTATAATAGAGGCTTCGTTGAAATCAGACAATCGTGATGATGCCATCATTTTATTTGTACTAAGCAAAACGAATAGTAAACTACGATTTTCAAAGTTCAACAAACTGTTAGAAAAAGATCCATTATCGCTAACGGCATTAGAGTACATTGAGAAATCAACTTCAAAAGTCTTTATCGAAGGTACGATTGATTACATAAAAGGAGTTGTAAGACCCGAAGTTTATGACTATATGAAGCAACATTCGACTTTGGTTTTACCTCCTCAATTCTTCGCGCTTTCGAAATGGCATGAAGTCATTTTAAATAAGATGATTGAGTTTCAACTCATCGATTACGACTATATTTGGCAAGTGCTTCATTTTCCAGACCATCTAGTGCGCTTGAAAGTGATAGAATTATTAAAAACGCTAAAACTATTGAGTAAAAAAGAGGTGCGATTATTCTTATATCCTGTATATAAGGATGAAATGGACCGTGAATTAAAAGATGAATTCGAAAAAATTGTATGGCAGCGATAATGTTTAGAAAGGAAGATTGAATGGCAAGTGAATTAATTGAAAGTAAACTAAAGAATCTTCCTGATTTACCAGGTTGTTACATAATGCGAAATGCTAATGACGATATTATTTATATCGGTAAAGCGAAAAATCTAAAAAATCGTGTTCGCTCTTATTTTAGAGGCGCCCATGATACTAAAACGGAAAAATTAGTAAGCGAAATTCACCATTTTGAGTATATTGTGACAAAGACAAATAAAGAGTCTCTCTTGCTTGAAATTAACCTGATTAAAAAATATCAACCTCACTACAATATTAAGTTAAAGCAAGGAACGATGTATCCTTACTTAAAAATTACATCTGAGAAAGACCCACAACTCGTGATTTCTCATAAGGTAGAAAAGGATGGGGGGATTTATTTTGGCCCTTATCCAAATGTCACTGCAGCAACAGGAACGCAGCAACTGATCCAGAAAATCTATCCACTTCGAAAATGTGGGAAGAATGAAACACGAGCTTGTTTCTATTACCATCTAGGGCAATGTATTGGTTGTTGTGATCATGAAGTTTCAAAAGAAGAGTATGATGCGCAAATCAAGAAAATCCAACGATTCTTAAACGGAGATGTGAAGACGATTAAAGATGATTTGACTTCGAAGATGAATGAAGCTTCCGAAAGACTCGATTTTGAAAAAGCAATGGATTATCGTGATCAAATTAAGTACATCGAAGCAACCGTCGAGAAACAAAACATCATGAACGCAGATTTCACGAACCGAGATGTGTTCTCTTATGTCGTTGATAGAGGATGGATTTCTATTCAAGTCTTCTTACTCAGACAGTCGACGATTATTAAACGTGAAGCAGCGATGTTTCCAATTTATGACCAGATAGAAGATGAAGTCCTATCATTTATCATTCAGTTTTATGAAGACCAAAACCATATTCTTCCAAAAGAAATCTTGGTTCCAGAAGCGATTGACCAAGAACTATTATCAGAAACGCTCGGTGTGAAGGTGATGACACCAAAACGAGGTTCTAAGAAACGAATGTTAGACCTTGCTACTCAAAATAGTGAGATTTCATTAAATGAGAAATTCAGAAGAGAAGAGCAAAGTCAGTTGAAGACAAAAGGTGCCTTGGAAGAACTTTCAGAAGCGTTAGGGTTAGAAAAAGTTTCAGTGATTGAATCTTTTGACCATTCGAATATTCAAGGGACCAATCCAGTATCTGCGATGGTAGTCTTTAAGGATGGAAAACCAGACCGCAAAAATTACCGTAAGTTTAAAGTGAAGACTGTTGTAGGAAGTCACGAATTTGCGACGACTCAAGAAGTCATCCGTAGACGCTATTCAAGATTACTAAGAGAAGGTGCTAAACTTCCAGATTTAATCTTAATGGATGGTGGTAAAATCCAAATGAGAGCTGCGCTAGAAGTTCTGGAAGATGAATTAGGATTAGAAATTCCAGTATGTGGAATGGTGAAAAATGAAAAACATAAAACCGCTACATTACTGTATGGTGAAGACTATAAGGAAATTGATTTGGATAGAAAAGGACAAGCATTCCAACTAATACAACGTGTCCAGGAGGAAGTTCACCGATTTGCGATTACGTTCCACAGACAACTACGAAGTAAAAATACATTTGCTTCGAAATTGGAAATGATTGATGGTGTCGGACCGAAAACAAGAAAGAAACTATTGCGTCATTTTAAAACGATAACAGCAATGAAACAAGCCAGTCTTGAGGAGTTACAATCTATCGGAATTTCTGAAAGAGTAGCCAGAAATATTCTTGAAGAACTAGGTAAATAACTATATATTATTTCGAAATGAAACAGGTTGTAAAATCTGTTTCATTTTTATTTTGTTTTTCAAGCTTTATTCATTGTGTTTTAAAGCGGAGTATGGTATCGTTCACTATGTTGAAAAAATAAACAAAAGGTGGTTAAACCAATGAAAAAATGGATGAAAGCTGGTTTCGTTGCTGTGGCTACATTATTAGCAGCATGCGGAGCAAACACAACTAAAACACAAGAAACAACTGTATCAGTTTCAGAAGCGCAAGCGAACTGGGACAAAATTGTTGAATCAGGTGTCATTAAAGTATCAACTGCAGGTACTTTATATCCACAATCATTCCATAATGATAAGAACGAATTAACGGGTTACGATGTGGAAATTATGAAGGAAGTTGCGAAACGCTTAAACCTTAAAGTTGAATTTACTGAAATGGGTGTTGACGGAATGTTAACAGCTTTAGACAGTGGTATGACAGATATCGCAAACTACTCAATTGAAGAAGGTGCGAAAAACTTCGACGCATACTTACACACTACACCTCATAAATACTCATTTACATCAATGGTTGTTCGTGGAAGCGACAATTCAGGAATTCATTCTTGGGAAGATGTAAAAGGTAAAAAAGCTGCAGGTGCTGCAAGTACAAACTACATGAAGATTGCTAAAAAACTTGGTGCTGAATTAGTCGTATATGACAACGTAACAAATGACGTATATATGTCTGATTTAGTAAACGGTCGTACTGATGTAATTATCAACGATTACTACTTACAATCAATCGCCGTTGCTTTTGCTAAAGATAAATATGACATTAAGATTAACGAAGGCGTTTATGCAAACCCATATAGCGCAAGTTTCTCAATTTCACTAAACAACACTGTGTTACGTGACAAATTTAATGAAGCTATGGATGCGATGAAGAAAGACGGAACTTTGAAAAAAATCTCTGAACAATTCTTCGCTGGTCAAGACGTAACAGAACCTAAAGATTTCAAAACAGAAAAAATCGATATTTCAGATGTAGACTAATATGTTAAATAAAATTTTCGATATCAATATTGCAATCAATAACTTTTGGTTTATTCTTAGTGGATTGGGATATACATTAGGAGTTGCATTAACGAGTTTTGTTTTCGGAACGATTTTAGGATTCGTTCTTGTTTTAATGAGACGTTCAAGATTCCGTTTATTAAGATGGATTGCGACATTTCATGTTTCCTTTATGCGCGGAACACCAACTTTAGTATTTTTATTCTTACTATATTTTGGGTTACCATTTTTAAAAATAACGTTACCGGCTTTAGTCTGTGCGCTCCTTTGCTTTAGTATCGCAAGTAGTGCGTATATTTCTGAAGTGTTGCGTTCGGCCATGGACGCAGTGGATAATGGTCAATGGGAAGCAGCGATGTCTCTTGGAATGAGTTACCGACAAACGTTGCAAAAGGTCATCGTTCCACAAGCATTCCGAATCGCCATTCCGCCATTAAGTAATGTGTTACTGGATATGATTAAAGGATCGTCTCTTGTTGCGATGATTTCACTACCTGACATTTTCCAAAATGCGAAAATTGTGGGTGGACGTGAACAAAACTATATGACGGTTTATATTTTAGTGGCGATTATTTACTGGATTATCTGTTTGCTTTTTGAACAAGGACAACGATATTTAGAAAAGAAAATGGCACTTTAATTGAAATAGAACAGAGAACTGTGTAAGAACAGTTCTCTTTTTTTATAAAAACGTTGAAACTATTTGAAGTATAGCCGTTTCTTCGATAAAATGAATAGGACTCAAAAGAACAATGGTTATCGGAAAGGAACCTTATGAATACAAAGACTATTTGGGAGCAACATGGCTTCCACACATTAACACCGATACAAGAAAAGACACAAGAACTGATCAAAGAAGGAACAGATGTAGTAGCAATTTCGCCAACAGGTACTGGGAAAACTTTAGCGTATGTCGTTCCTATTTCGGAGCGAGTAAAAGCGGATAAAACGCTACAAGCTTTGATTGTGGCTCCTTCTCAAGAATTAGCTCAACAAATTGGTGCAGTTATTAGAGAATGGAAAACACCTGAAATTCGTGTGCAAGTTTTAGCAGGTGGGGCAAACGTTAAACGACAAGTTGAGAAGTTAAAAGAAAAACCAGAAATCGTTGTAGGGACACCAGGACGATTACTCGAATTATCTAAACTTCGTAAATTAAAGCTACATCAAGTAGAACTGCTTGTATTAGATGAGGCGGATTATTTACTCGATCCTGAGCAATTGAATAACACGAGAGAACTTGTGAAGAAGCTTCCTTCTGAAAGACAAGTTCTTTGTTTCTCTGCAACAAAGAATAAGAATTTAGAAGAAGTTAATAAATGGATTAATATGTTGCCAACTTTTGTCGAAGTGACTGAGGGAAGTGGAGCGAAGTCAAATGTGGTACATGGTTACATCGAGTGTCCAACAAGAAAACGTGATGAAGTGTTAAGAAAGCTTGCATTTTCCGAAAATGCAAACCAAGCGTTGGTTTTTGTTAATTCGATTGCAAATGCTGCGTTACTTGGTGAAAAGTTAGCGTATCATCAAGTTCCAGTTGCACTTCTTTCAAGTGATGCTCATCAAACGGAACGTAAGAAAGCTATCGACTTATTTAAGAAAGGACAGATTCCATTCTTACTGAGTACCGATGTCGCACAACGCGGTCTTGATATTGAAGATTTACCACTTGTCATTCATTATGATATTGCAGATTCAACAGAACAATATACCCATCGTTCTGGACGTACAGGACGTATGGGAAAAGAAGGGTTAGTTCTTAGTCTAGTGAATGACCGCGAACTAAGAGACTTGAAGAAGGTTGCAGGGAAACATAAACTAGTTCAGTTTGAACTATATGCAGGACAATTAAAACCAGTGACACAACCGAAAAAGAAAGAAGTAAGTTCTAAGAAACCAACTCAGAAACGAAAGAAGGGGAATAAGAATGGAAATCATCGAGGATTTAAAAAGTCAAATTAGTTTTTTTGGATTCGAAATGACGGATGCTGATAGCTTAGTGGCTTTGGAAAAAGAGGAGCAAACCTTTGTACTCTATTGGGCTAAAGATGGTTTCGTTCTATTTGAAACTTCTAAAGAAGGTGTATGGAGAGCGAATAGACCAATCGTTATCCCTTCAGAACGCATTCAAAAGGTTTCCGTTGAGAAGAAACTTTTAGGAAATCCCAAATTAACATTGCAATATCTTGATAAAGAGGAAACTTATGTCTTACCTATGAAATGTGGATTTCATCAAAATCAAAAAGTAGAAGTCAAGAAACTTATGAATACTATAGAAGGATTAAAAGGGTAGTTGTATGGATATCATTAGTTCACCTAAAAATGAAAAAATTAAAGAGCTTGTCAAACTTCAGACTGCAAAAGGTCGTAAAAAAGCAGAGATGTATCTTCTCGAAGGAGAGCACCTTGTAGAAGAAGCGATTAAAGAGAAAGCTCCGATTGAATTGATTGTGGTTACTAGTAATCGTCTTGCAGACTACCAAAATCTGTTAGATCAAAGTGATGTACAGGTGCTAGTTGTCTCTCAAGATGTCTTCCATAAGTTATCAATGACTGAAACCACTCAAGGGATTTTAGCAGTTGTGAAGATTGTTAAACAGGATTCATTGCCTTATAGCGGTCGCTTCATTGTGTTAGATGCAGTTCAAGATCCAGGGAATTTAGGAACGATTGTGAGAACGGCTGATGCTGCTGGATTTGATGCGGTTGTATTAGGAACAGGAACGGTTGATTTATATAACGATAAAGTTCTTCGTTCGATGCAAGGAAGCCATTTCCATATCCCAGTTTTTCAAGCGAATTTGAAAGATTACTTGCCAACGCTTAAAGATAAAGGTGTGCAAGTAGCAGTAACGGCACTTCACCGTGATTCAAAAGATTACACTATCTTACAAGGAGCAACGGATGTAGCCATCGTCGTTGGTAATGAAGGCCAAGGCGTCTCTGATGACGTGATTGATTTAGCAGATGTCGTAGTGACAATTCCGATGTTTGGAAAAGCAGAGTCACTAAACGTCGCTATTGCTTCGGCGCTATTAATGTATAAAACGAAAGAGAAGAAGGAGTAACAATGGATAATAGACCAAATCCAATGGGAAGGAAACGCCCAATTCTTGAAACGGTTAGAAATATGACTATTATTTTCTTTGCCTTAAGTGCGATTGCAGCATTATATAATTTTGCCTTAGCAGCAAGAGTGCTAATTATGGCAGTAGTGATGTTCGTTATCTATATCAGCATGTTTTTATCTAAAAAGAAGAATACAGAGAGCAAAGAAAAAGAAACAGAAGAGTCGTAATAAAGCTGTAAAATCAATTGACAGAATGTTCGTCTTTAGGTATACTAATTTAGTACTGTTTCAGTAGCTCAGCAGGATAGAGCATTCGCCTTCTAAGCGAACGGTCGGGGGTTCGAATCCCTCCTGAAACGCTAAATTATAAAGAGTATTATCGGATTTATTTCGGTAATGCTCTTTTTTTATTTTTGCTTAGTGAAAATAAAATAAGAAAAGAGACATATTGTGAATACAGAACCATAGATTGTGAAATTTTTCATTCTGTTTCAAAAAAATAGTACAGCGAAACACACTGTTATAATACATCTTTCACAACTTTTAACACTTTAAAATCGCGATTATAGCAATATTTAACAAAATCTTTGTATTTTTTTACACTTAAGTATTGCAACTAATTTTTATTGTGTTATAATATTCATGTAGATAGCTGTTATAAGTTTCACAACCAATTATCTAAGGAGGAAAAATTTATGGAACAATGGAACGGTTTCAAAGGTAAAGTATGGAAAGAAGAAGTTAACGTCCGTGACTTTATCCAAGAAAACTACACACTTTATGAAGGAGACGACAGTTTCTTAGCTGGACCTACTGAAGCTACTAAAGCTTTATGGGCACAAGTAATGGACTTGAACAAACAAGAACGTGAAGCTGGTGGTGTCTTAGATATGGACACTAAAGTTGTATCAACAATCACTTCACATGGTCCTGGTTACTTAAACAAAGATTTAGAAACAGTTGTTGGTTTCCAAACTGAAAAACCATTCAAACGTAGCTTACAACCATTTGGTGGTATCCGTATGAGTGAACAATCAGCTGAAGCTTACGGATTCAAGATCGACGAAGAAATTTCTCGTATCTTCCGTGACTGGCGTAAAACTCACAACCAAGGTGTATTCGATGCTTACACTCCAGAAATGCGTGCAGCTCGTAAATCAGGTGTTATCACAGGTTTACCAGATGCTTACGGTCGTGGACGTATCATCGGTGACTACCGTCGTGTAGCTTTATACGGGGTTGATCGTTTAATCGCTGAAAAACAAAAAGACTTCGCTAACATTGGCGATGGCACTATGTCAGACGATGTAATTCGTTTACGTGAAGAAGTTTCAGAACAATACCGTGCATTATTAGAATTAAAAGAATTAGGTAACATCTACGGATTCGATATTTCTAAACCAGCTTCTAACGCTCGCGAAGCTTTCCAATGGTTATACTTAGGATACTTAGCAGCTATTAAAGAACAAAATGGTGCGGCTATGTCTCTTGGACGTACTTCAACATTCTTAGATATCTATGTACAACGTGACTTAGAAAACGGAACATTAACTGAAGAACAAGCACAAGAACTTGTTGACCACTTCGTTATGAAATTACGTTTAGTTAAATTCGCTCGTACACCAGAATACAACGCATTATTCTCAGGAGACCCAACTTGGGTAACAGAATCAATCGCCGGTGTTGGTGAAGACGGACGTCCATTAGTAACTAAGAACAGTTTCCGTTTCTTACACACATTAGTAAACTTAGGACCAGCTCCTGAACCAAACTTAACAGTTCTATGGTCAACTCGTTTACCAGAAAACTTCAAATTGTTTGCAGCTAAAACTTCTATTAATACATCTGCAATCCAATATGAAAACGATGATGTAATGCGTCCAGAGTGGGGCGACGACTACGGAATTGCTTGCTGTGTATCTGCTATGCGTATCGGTAAACAAATGCAATTCTTCGGTGCTCGTGCTAACTTAGCGAAAACATTATTATATGCGATCAACGGTGGTATCGATGAAAAATCTAAAGCACAAGTTGGTCCTAAATATCAACCAATCACTTCAGAATACTTAGATTACGATGAAGTAATGGCTAAATACAACGACATGATGGAATGGATTTGTGGTTTATACTTAAACACATTAAACATCATTCACTACATGCATGATAAATACAGCTACGAAAGAATTGAAATGGCATTACATGACACTGAAATTCTACGTACAATGGCAACTGGTATCGCTGGATTCTCAGTAGCAGTTGACTCATTATCAGCTATTAAATATGCGAAAGTTAAAACTATTCGTGACGAAGATGGCGTTGTTGTTGACTATGAAGTAGAAGGCGACTTCCCTAAATATGGTAACAACGATGATCGTGCTGACGAAATCGCTGTTTGGTTATTGAAAGAATTCATGACTAAAGTTAAAAAACATAAAACTTACCGTAATGCTAAACATACAACTTCTATCCTTACAATTACTTCTAACGTAGTTTATGGTAAGAAGACAGGTAACACTCCTGATGGACGTCGTGCTGGCGAACCTTTTGCACCAGGTGCTAACCCAATGCATGGTCGTGACACACACGGAGCTTTAGCTTCATTATCATCAGTTGCTAAAGTACCTTACAAATATGCATTAGATGGTATCTCAAATACATTCTCAATCATTCCTAAAGCTTTAGGACGTGAATTAGATGTACAAGAAGAAAACTTAGTTGCTATGTTAGATGGTTATGCTTCTAAAGGTGGTCACCACTTAAACATCAACGTATTCAACCGTGATACATTATTAGATGCTATGGAACACCCAGAAGAATACCCACAATTAACAATTCGTGTATCTGGTTACGCAGTTAACTTCATTAAATTAACTCGTGAACAACAATTAGACGTAATCAACCGTACAATGCACGAAAGCATGTAATCATAAAGTGTGAGGTCGACTGTTAGAAGTAGACCAAACTAGATTGCTGAAATTAAGAAAACGGATGGGCAAAATCGTCCATCCGTTTTTTAATCGAAATGGCCCTAAAGTACACGAATTGTGATATACTAGTAGAGAAAAGATAGGAGGAATAATGATGAGTGAACCAGTAACTGGATATATTCATTCTACAGAGAGTTTTGGTTCTGTAGACGGACCAGGTATCCGTTTTGTAACCTTCATGCAAGGTTGTCGTATGCGTTGTGAGTTTTGTCATAACCCAGATACTTGGAATATTGGGGGCGGTCATCCGATTACTTCTCAAGAATTACTCGATCAAGCGTTGCAATATCGTGCATTCTGGGGACGTAAAGGTGGCGTAACTGTCAGTGGAGGAGAGCCTTTATTGCAAATTGATTTCTTAATCGATTTCTTTAAACGTTGCAAGCAAGCTGGAGTACATACAACATTAGATAGTTGTGGAATGCCATTTACGTATGATGAACCATTCTTCTCAAAATTCGAAGAGTTATTAGAATATACGGATCTTATTTTATTAGATATTAAACATATTGATGATGAACAACATAAGAAATTAACAGGGTGGACGAATAAAAATATTCTTCAACTAGCAGAGTATTTATCAGATAAAGGACAACCGGTATGGATTCGTCACGTGTTAGTTCCAGAACGTTCAGATTATGATGAATATCTCATCCGATTAAGTGAGTTTGTAAGTAAATTGAAAAACGTATTGAAGTTTGAAATTTTACCTTATCACAAATTGGGTGTGTATAAATGGAAGAACTTAGGAATTCCATATAAATTAGACCATATTGAACCACCAACACAAGAACGTGTGGACAATGCTCGTCGTATTTTAAGAACAGACGAATATAAAGGTTATTTAAATGCATAATGAATGAACTGTTATAGTTTAAAAGCTATAACAGTTCTTTTTTTCTAGAAATCTTAGAAATAATGCATTATCTATTGGTTTTAAGTGATAATTATGTTAAAATTGTCAATGTAAATTTATATAGAGAGAGGCCAAATTATGAGTAAATTATTAGTTTTCGGACATCAAAATCCAGATACAGACGCAATTACATCAGCAATTTCATATGCTTACTTATTACGTCATTTAGGAGAAGATGCAGAAGCAGTTGCCCTAGGGACTCCAAATGAAGAAACACAATACGCTTTAGAATATTTCAAAAAAGAAGCTCCACGCGTGATTGGAGATGTTTCAGAAGAAACAAATCGTGTAGCATTAGTAGACCACAATGAAGTTCAACAAAGTGCTACAGGAGTTGAAAAAGTGGAAGTAGAATATGTTGTGGATCACCACCGTATCGCAAACTTCCAAACAGCAAACCCATTATTCTACCGTGCAGAACCAGTAGGATGTACAAATACAATTCTATACAAAATGTACAAAGAATATGGAGTAGATATTCCAAAAGATATCGCAGGATTAATGGTCTCAGCCATTGTATCAGACACATTATTATTCAAATCACCAACATGCACACAACAAGATATCGAAGCAGCAACAGACTTAGCAAACATTGCTGAAATCGATGTGAATGTATATGGTTTAGAAATGCTAAAAGCTGGTACAAACTTAGGAAATAAATCAGAAGATGATTTAATCGACTTAGATGCGAAATCATTCCCAATGGGAGGAGCAAACTTACGTATTGCGCAAGTAAACGTAGTGGATCCTGAAGAATTATTAGCACGTCGCGATGCATTAGAAGAAAGCATGCGTGTTGCAAACGATAAAAACGGATATGATACATTCGTATTTGTCATTACAAACATCTTAACAAGCGTCTCAACAGTATTAGTTGTTGGTGACCATTTAGATAAAGTGGCTCAAGCGTTTAACGCAAGCTACACAGACGGTGTACTAACACTACCAGGAGTTGTTTCTCGTAAGAAACAAGTTGTCCCACCTTTAACAGTGGCTTTTGAAGGATAAAAATTAACGGAGTGGGTGAGGAACATCCTTTAAGTCCTCCCCACTTTTTTAGTAAAGGAAAAGGAAAATGCGAAATCTATTACAGTTAGTGAAAGATGCGCTTGTACCACAATCAAAAAAAGAGTGGACGATTTCTCTTGTAACGATAACGGTGCGTAATCTTTCAGTGATGAAGAAATTTTATACGCAAGTTTTAGGTCTTGTTGTACTGCAGGACTTTGATAACGAAATCCTTATTGGTCACAGTAGGGGTAGCGTTCCTTTGCTTCGCTTAGTTCAAGGTAAAGGAAGTAGAGATTCAATTCTAACAACGTACTATATCGGCTTTAAATTAACAAAACCATTCCAAATGGGCGAGTTAATTAATCGATTGATTTTAGAAGAACAAACAATCACTGCGACAGGTTTTGATGGCTATACGGATAACTTTTATATCTTAGATCCTGAAGGAAATCGCTTGAAGTTTATGATTGAAAGCGAGAGTGGTTCTGAACTCGTTGATGAATATCTTGAAGGGACAGAAATGAATCGTTCGCTTCATGAGTTTATCGATGGAGTTGATGCGATGGCAGAAGAATTTCCACCAACCGCTAGTATCGCACAAGTGCACTATAATGTGTCCGATGTTGAAGAAACAGGAGCGTTTTTAACCGAAGCGTTTTTATTCAAGACTACCTATGATTATGTGACTCGTCGTAAGAATTTTAAAGTGAATCGAGATGGATACTCACTAGCAATTAACGCATGGGAATTCATTCCTCATTCACATCAAGATTTTTATGGTGTTTCTGAAATTGAATGGCGTGTTCCGAATATGCGAGAATTAGAAAATCTTGTGCTGAATTTGGAATCGAAAAAAGTGCCGTTTCATTATTATGATGCTGTGTTGAAAGTTCCAACAGCAAATGGCATCCAATATTGTTTCAAAGTGGGTGATCATGCATGAGTTTTCTAAACCCATCTTCTTATCGTAAATATCGAAAAAACAAGATGATTAGGCATGTACTTTCACTGTTAGCTGTTGTCATTTCTGGTTTTCTACAGGCGTTTACACTGAAAGTATTTATTCAACCATCGAATCTATTGTCTAGTGGGTTCCTTGGAGTATCGATTTTAATGAATCAAATCGCAGAACTCTTTGGGGTAGAATTATCGATCTCAATGTTACTGATTATGCTCAATATTCCAGTTGCAATTTTATGTTACCGCGGAATCAGTCCACGATTCACGTTTTATTCGATTCTACAAGTATTCGTGGGAAGTTTCTTTATTCGAGTATTGAATTTTGAGCCGTTATTTGTGGATGATACTATGCTGAACGTGATTTTCGGTGGGGTATTAAATGGTTTATATGTTTCACTGGCCTTGAAGGGAAATGCTTCTACTGGTGGAATGGACTTTGTGGCGTTATACGTTTCAAACCGTAATGGTAAAACAATTTGGCAAGAAGTTTTCCTATTTAATACAGCATTACTATTAATATTCGGTGCGTTATTTGGCTGGAAACATGCGGGATATTCGATTATCTTCCAATATATTTCTACTAAAGTGATTAGCACCTTCCACCAACGTTATCATAAAGTTACGTTACAAATCACAACACGTTATGGTGAAGACGTCATGGATGCCTATTTAAAGACAGTTCGTCATGGGATTTCATGTGTGGAAGCCATCGGTGGCTTTAGTCGCGAAAGAATGTATTTGCTGCATACAGTGTTATCTTCTTATGAAGTGATTGATGCGGTTGCTGTGATTAAGGAAGCGGATCCTCGAGCGATTATTAATCAAATTAGCACAGAAAACTTCTATGGACGATTCCATAGGGAACCAGAATAAGGAGGAATTTAATTGGAGAAATATTTCAACAAAGATACTTTAAAATCCTTCATCCTGGTTACATTAGGCTGTTTCTTATTTTCATACACGATTAACGCTTTTATCATTGCTAACCACTTTGGTGAAGGTGGGATTACTGGGGTTACTTTGTTAGGGTATTATACATTACAAATTGACCCAGCCTTATCCAACTTAATTTTGAATGGATTTTTATTAATCGTTGGTTATCGTTATCTTGAAAGAAAAACAATGATCTATACTGTGTTAGCAGTTATTGAATTACCAACTTTTTTAAAAGTGACACAAGACTGGCCGGTATTCGTTCCAGAAAACCTAGTTGTCGCTGGTGTGGCAGCAGGAGTATTGGTAGGTGTAGCATTAGGTCTTGTTATCCTAGGAAAAGGAACAACAGCAGGTACAGATATTATTGCAATGATGATGCATAAATATTTAGGATGGAGCGTATCCTCTTCACTACTAATGATTGACTTCATTATTGTAACACCACTTGCTCTTGTCATTGGTCTTGAAAAAGCTGTTCTCACATTAATCATGTTATTTATCGCAAGTAAAGTAATTAACTTTATTTTAGAAGGTTTTAATCCTCGTAAAGCGATTATGATCATTTCAGATAAATATGATGAAATTGGACAACGAATCCAAATGGATTTAGACCGTGGAATTACAGTGTTGGATGGACACGGTTTCTACTCAAAAGAGAAGCGACAAGTTTTATACGTTGTTGTAAGTCGACAACAATTGATGCCAGTTCAACGGATTATTCACGAGTATGATCCAGAAGCGTTTGTAATCATCACAGACGTGAATCAAGTTATTGGAGAAGGATTTACATTCTATCTTGATGATAACGGAAATAAATTACATCATTAAAATGTTTTTTGAAACTATCACTTCAATCAGAACATATTATTACTATTGAAGGAAATACAAGTGATCGTAATTATGACGAATCAAAAGTCGTTCGTAAATCTCATAGATTATCGGCACGATATATCATTGGATATGGTCGTCCTCAATATAAATAAAATGATACGAAAGCTAGTCCTCAGGGATTAGCTTTTTTTCTTTAACAATAGGGAATTGGAACCGATAAAAAACAATTTAAAAGTTAAGATTTCTTTAAGTGAGTGTATAGTTATGGTAAAATAGACTAAATCATAAAAGCGATTTAATTTAAATAAAGGAGGTAGCTTTATGGTAGGAATTATCATTGCAAGTCACGGTGAATTTGCAGATGGTATTAAACAATCAGGTTCAATGATTTTCGGAAATCAAGAAAAAGTTGAATCTGTTGTTTTTATGCCCAGCGAAGGACCTGAAGACTTACAAAGAAAACTGCGCGAAGCAGTTGAAAAGCTAGATACTGAAGAAATTCTATTTCTAGTAGACTTATGGGGTGGAAGTCCATTCAACCAAGCGAATATCTTGTTTGAAGAAGATCCAGAACACCGCGCAATTGTAGCAGGATTAAGCTTGCCGATGTTAATTGAATCATACGCTAGTCGTTTTTCAATGAATACATCTCATGAAATTGCAAAAGCAATTGCTCCAACAGCAATTGAAGGTGTAAAGATTCGTCCAGAATCTCTTCAACCTGAGGAGAAAAAAGAGGAGAAAGCGGAATCTGCTGCTCCAGTTTCAACAGGGGCAATCCCAGAAGGAACAGTTATCGGGGACGGTAAAATTAAATTTGTTCTAGCACGTGTGGATACTCGTCTATTACACGGACAAGTTGCAACAAGCTGGACAAAAGCTACAAACCCAAATCGTATCATCGTTGTTTCTGATAAAGTTGCAAAAGATGATTTACGTAAAAAATTAATCGAGCAAGCTGCTCCAACCGGAGTTCGTGCTCACGTTATTCCACTTAAGAAATTAGTGGAAGTGTATAATGACCCTCGTTTTGGGGATACAAAGGCATTATTATTATTCGAAACACCTCAAGAAGCTCTTGAAGTGATTGAACAAGGTGTTAAAATTGATGAATTGAATATTGGTTCAATGGCGCACTCAGTTGGTAAAGTTCAAATTAGTAATGCATTATCTGTTGACCAAGATGATGTAGAAACTTATAAGAAACTTCGTGACTTAGGCGTGAAGATGGATGTTCGTAAAGTAGTTTCTGACTCTCCAGCGGATATCTTTAAATTAATTGAAGCAAAGTCTAATGAAGGCTTAAAACTATAACATACAGATAGGAGATTATTATGGATTTTAATGCAATTCAAATTATTTTAGTCCTAATTGTCGCATTCTTAGCTGGTTTGGAAGGAATCTTAGACGCATTCCAATTCCATCAACCAATTATTGCATGTACATTGATTGGACTTGCAACAGGGCACTTAACGGAAGCTATTGTTCTTGGTGGTGCATTACAAATTATTGCACTTGCTTGGGCTAACGTTGGGGCTGCAGTTGCACCAGATGCTGCCTTAGCATCAGTAGCTTCAGCTATTATTTATATCAAAGGGAATGACTTCTCTGATGCTGGTCGTAACTTAGCGATTGGTACTGCAGTTACTTTAGCAACAGTTGGTCTTGTATTAACAATGGTTGTACGTACTTTAGCAGTTGGTTTAGTTCACAGAGCAGATGCTGCAGCTGAAAAAGGAGACTTCCGAGGAGTAGCCTTCTGGCACTATGTATCATTATCAATGCAAGGTTTACGTATTATGATTCCTGCTGGAGCACTTCTATTCGTTTCTTCAGAAGTGGTTCAAGGCTACTTAAAATTAATTCCAGAGTGGTTTGCAAATGGGATGACAATTGGTGGTAACATGGTTGTAGCTGTAGGGTTAGCAATGGTTATTAACTTAATGGCTTCAAAAGAAACATGGCCATTCTTCTTCATCGGGTTTGCAATTGCTCCTTTAAACGAATTAACTTTAATCGCTACAGGGGTTATCGCATTAAGCTTAGCATTTATTTATTTAAACTTATCAAACAACAGTGGAAATGGTTCAGCGGGTGGAAATTCTGGTTCAGGAGACCCACTTGGTGACATTTTAAATGACTATTAAGGAGAGTGAATGACATGACAGAGAAAAAAGTATCTTTAACGAAAAAAGACCGCTTAAGCGTTATGCTACGTTCACAATTCTTACAAGGTTCTTGGAACTATGAACGTATGCAAAATGGTGGTTGGGCATTCTCGCTTATTCCAGCATTGAAAAAATTATATCCAAATCCAGAAGATTCAAAAGCAGCGTTAAAACGTCACTTAGAATTCTTTAATACACACCCATATATTGCTTCACCAATCCTTGGGGTAACATTAGCCCTAGAAGAAGACCGTGCAAATGGGGCGCAAATCGATGATGCTACAATTCAAGGGGTTAAAGTTGGGATGATGGGACCTTTAGCAGGTATCGGTGACCCAGTATTCTGGTTTACAATTCGTCCTATTTTAGGAGCAATTGCTGCAGGGTTAGCTGCAACAGGTTCTATCATTGGACCATTGTTCTTCTTCATCGTTTGGAACTTAATCCGTATCGCATTCATGTGGTCTACACAAGAATTAGGATACCGTCAAGGTTCTGAAATCACAAAAGACTTATCAGGTGGTATTTTACAATCTATTACAAAAGTATCTTCAATCGTGGGGATGTTTGTAATGGGGATCTTAGTACAACGTTGGACAAGTATGAAATTCCCACTTGTGTTAACGAGAGTAGAATTGAAACCAGAGCAATATATTCAATTACCTGGAGCAGATGACGTTGTTACTGGAGGTCAATTAGGAGATATTGTTACTAAATTATTAGGTGGTAAAACATTATCACCAGAAGCTGTGACAACTCTTCAAGACAACTTAAACAAGTTGATTCCAGGATTAGCTGCATTACTATTAACATTCTTCGTAATGTGGTTATTGAAGAAAAATGTAAAACCAATTTACATTATCTTTGGGCTATTTGCATTAGGTATTTTAGCTGGATTAACAGGAGTAATGGCTCCTTAATAGAGAGGACTGGAGAGTAGATTATGGTTGTATCGTTAAATACAAAAGCCATTTATAAAACAAAAGCAAACCTATTTAATGGGGGCTTTGGATATACCAATGGGGATATTCTGATTGGAGATCGTGCTTTTGAATTTTACAATCGTCAAAATCCAGAAAGCTATCTTCAAATTCCTTGGGAAGAAATTAAACTGGTAAGAGCTCATGTTATGTTTAAAGGGAAGTTTATTCGTGCGTATTTCATTGACACGAATTCCTCTAAAACATTTCAGTTTGTATCTAAAGATTCTGGACGTACTCTAAAAGTGATGCGGGAATTTATTGGGAACGATAAAATCGTTAAGACAGAGCCGTTAATCAGTTTTAAAAAACTTTTCAAAAGATAAAGAAAAGGCGAATGTGTAAAACATTCGCCTTTTTATTTTTGCTGGATATAAGTAACAATAAATGGATAGTACTCTAATGAGATGTTTAAATCAACTTTATCATATATGATAAATTCTCCATCCGTTTGAGCTTTGATTGGTTCATTAATTTGAATACGTGCAGAAGTACAATTATATTTTTGTAAGTTATTAGGGAAATGCTTAAAGTGAGTTCCGTTTGTTAGAATAAACGGGAAGGCTTTAAGTATGGTAAATGCACTTACTTTTCGCGCAATCACTATTTCAAAAGAATGATTTCCTTGTTTGGCTGTTGGAACAAAACGAATTCCACCACCGAAGTAGGAATGATTAAATGCTCCTACAAGCAGATTCTGCGTCACTGAGAAACTTTCACTGCTATTTAGAGTGATAATCGCATCAAATTCTTCACGCTCTCTAAATGCCTTTAAAATGGGTGTGAGATAAGATGCTTTTTTAATGCCGTTGGATTCAAGAACAGCTTGGCGTTGATGCTGATTTAGTTCGCAAATAGCCGCATCGATTCCAAAACCAAGTGAGTTTAAAGCAACGCCTGATTTATCTGAATATTTTTCATGGTAGGAGAGGAATTCTAAATCTACTGTTGGAGCTGTTTGAAGGTTCATGACAAACTGCTCAGCATCATGAATCAGATTCATTTCTCGTGAAAAGTCATTTCCCGTTCCTGCTGGTAAATAGGAAAGTGGGACAATGAGATGATGTTGTTTCAAATATTGTAAGGCTTCATTCAGTGTCCCATCTCCACCAATAATGACGACTTTAGTGTGCTCATTTCTTTCTGGTAAATGCTTTTCAAGAAGCTCAGGTAGTTCACCAGCTCTTTGTGTTTGGAATAGCTTAAAATGGATACTATGTTTTGTACAAGCTTCCACAATTTGATTAATTTGAAGTTGTCCGGAATGACTTCCAGACATTGGATTCCCAAAAATAAATAAATTCATGATTAACATCCTTTCAATTGCCACTATTATAGCATAAAAGTAGTGGAAATAGAGTGCAATTTTTTCGGAATGCCGTATAATAGAGACGAGGTGAAAGTATGGCAAATGATTTTTTTGAACACGTATTAAATCCAACGTGGAAGAATTTACCTAGTGAGTCGAAAGAAGTGGTCTTTCGAAATGTATTAAGATATTTTGTAAATCCAATGTCAACCATTGAGAACTTAAGAAGCGTCAAATTCGAATTTGGTGGAATCACCAATGAAACTTTTGAAGTCACGATTGATGGAAGAGAGTTTGTCTTTGTTTCTGGACAAAATGAGGTCATTTTAGGCTGGGACAGCGGCTTGTCAGGGCTATCTGGTCTTGACTGTAGTGAAGAACGTCAAGAGCTTCGTTATGCCTTTAAACGGTATTTAAATCAACATCTAACTGGCTTTATGTTTCTGAATCAAGATGTTCAAGAAAAAGACTTATCGAGTGAAAAATTGACGACTCAAATCGTTGAAGATGGCATTAATTTGATGACCTCTGAATTAAGAAAGGTCGATATTCCAGCAATGTTAGTCGAAAAGAAACCGAATTTTGTGGGACTACGCTTTATCGGAAACTATTCTGTGGTCACTGGCCAACTCACAGGTGCTGAAGAACCTTCACGTGAAACACTTGAGATTTTAGAAGAAGCGGTGACTCCAGATAATTCGATGGAAGCTTTATTCCAAGATTTTCCAAGAGCGGTACGTGTAGATCGGTATTTTATGCAACAAGACATTAAGAATCCTGATAATTTTGCTTGCTACGTTGCAGATCCGGTAGGATACGAAGAAGCTCGTAAAGAAATTGAACGGACTGGTATGGGCCTCTTAAACGAAGATGAGTGGGAGTATTGCTGCGGCAGTGGTACTCGTCGTCTCTTTAAATGGGGAAATCAGTTGCATCGTTCCCTTATTCAAGATGAAGAGAATTCTCCTTTATGGAATGAAAATATGTTTGGGTTGGAAATTGCAAATGCGGAATTTGGCCCAGAATTAATCGAGGGTAGACCTTATACAAAAGGAGCATGGCTTGAAGAAAACTTCAAGGCGCCAGTATTAAATTTACTGCCATTGTCTTCTTATTATTCGGTGAATTTACCGTTATTAGTCGATCCTAATGGGCATCTTGCAGCAGGCTATTACTGTGCAAGACGAGCGATTCGAATTGAAATGTAATGATGAAATCAGTCACAGTGGTGGCTGATTTTTTAAATATTTATTAAAGTCAAAAAAAGTCAAATAAAATTATTGACCTTTCCTGACTAAAGGTGTATACTTTAATCATGGTCAAGAGACCACAAAAGGAGGAATGAAGATGAATATTGAAAAAATGACTACAACAATGCAACAAGCATTAGGCCAAGCGCAACAAATTGCGATGGTACGTAAACATCAAGAAATTGATATTCCTCATTTATGGAAAGTATTTATGGAACCAAATCACTTTGCTAGAAATTTATATAGTGATTTACAAGTGAATGATAAAGAATTTGAGGAATTAATTGATAAAGAATTAGACCGTATTTCTGTAGTGGAAGGACAAAATGTCCAATATGGTCAAAGTATGAGTCAAAACTTATATCGACTCTTTACAGAAGCTGAAAAGATTAGAGAAAGCTTTAAAGACGATTACTTATCTACAGAGGTAGTTGTACTTGCGTTGATGGAATTACAAAATCATCCGTTGACTCGTTATTTAGTACAACATCACGTAACAAAAGAAAATTTGAGAGCTCGAATTGAAGAGCTAAGAGGGGGAGAACGTGTGACTAGTCAAAATCAAGAAGAACAATATGAAGCATTATCAAAATATGCACGTAATTTAAATGAAGCTGTTCAATCTGGTAAACAAGATCCAGTCATTGGACGTGACGAGGAAATTCGAGATGTGATTCGTATTTTATCTCGTAAAACAAAAAATAACCCTGTTTTAATCGGGGAACCTGGTGTTGGTAAAACGGCTATCGTTGAAGGATTAGCGCAACGTATCGTTAAAAAGGACGTACCGGAAAACTTAAAAGACAAATTAATCTACTCATTAGATATGGGGGCTTTAATCGCGGGAGCAAAATACCGTGGTGAATTCGAAGAACGTTTGAAAGCCGTTCTCAAAGAAGTAACAAAATCAGAAGGACGCATCATCTTATTTATTGATGAAATCCATACTATCGTCGGTGCTGGTAAGACAGAAGGCTCAATGGATGCTGGTAACTTACTAAAACCAATGTTGGCTCGTGGTGAGTTACATTGTATTGGAGCCACAACTCTTGACGAATACCGTGAAAACATGGAAAAAGACAAAGCGTTAGAACGTCGTTTCCAAAAAGTGCTTGTGCAAGAACCAACTGTTGAAGATACGATTTCAATTCTTCGTGGATTGAAAGAACGTTTCGAAATCCACCACAGTGTAAACATTCACGATAGTGCGTTAGTAGCTGCTGCGACTTTATCAAACCGCTATATCACTGACAGATTCTTGCCAGATAAAGCGATTGACTTAGTCGATGAAGCCTGTGCAACGATTCGTGTTGAAATGAACTCAATGCCAACCGAACTAGATGCAGTGACACGTCGTTTGATGCAACTTGAAATCGAAGAACAAGCGTTGAAGATGGAAAAAGATGACGCTTCTCAAAAACGTCTTGCTATTTTACAAGAGGAATTAGCGGAACAACGTGAAAAAGCCAATAACCTCAAAATGAAATGGGAAATCGAAAAAGAAGAAGTCAATAAGATCCGTAATAAACGTGAAGAAATCGATCATGCTAAACGTGAATTAGAACAAGCAGAAGCAGACTACAACCTTGAAAAAGCTGCTGAACTTCGTCACGGTCGTATTCCAGCTCTAGAACATGAGTTAAAAGAACTAGAAGACCAAAATAAAGCGAATGCTGAAAGCACACAACGTCTCGTTCAAGAATCAGTAACTTCTGAAGAAATTGCACGAGTTGTTGGACGCTTAACGGGTATTCCAGTAACTAAACTAATGGAAGGCGAACGTGAAAAACTTCTTCACTTAGAAGATATTCTTCATGAACGTGTCATTGGTCAAGATGAAGCCGTACAAAAAGTGGCTTCAGCAGTACTTCGTTCTCGTGCAGGGTTGCAAAATCCTAGCCGTCCAATCGGAAGCTTCCTATTCCTTGGACCTACTGGGGTTGGTAAGACAGAACTTGCGAAAGCTCTTGCAGAAGATTTATTCGACTCAGAAGGCCATATGGTTCGTATCGACATGAGTGAATATATGGAGAAACATTCAGTGTCTCGTTTAGTGGGGGCTCCTCCAGGATATGTTGGATACGAAGAAGGGGGCCAATTAACAGAAGCTGTTCGTCGTAATCCATATACAATCGTTCTTTTAGATGAAATTGAAAAAGCACATCCAGATGTATTTAATATCTTGTTACAAGTATTAGATGATGGACGTTTAACAGATTCTAAAGGACGTGTAGTAGACTTCAAGAATACAGTGATGATTATGACAAGTAATATCGGTTCACAATTCTTGCTTGAAAATCAAGGCGATAGAATTGATGAGGAAACTCGTACGGCTGTTGAGGGTGTTCTAAAATCAACCTTCAAACCAGAGTTCTTAAACCGTATCGACGAAACAATCTTCTTCACACCGCTTTCTAAAGACAACATTCGTGGTATCATCACGAAGATGTTGAACCAATTAGCAGTACGTGTGGAAGATCAAGAAATCGTCTTAAGCTTCACAGATGAATTAAAAGATTGGATTGCAGATAATGCGTATAATCCAGTGTATGGTGCTCGTCCAATTGCGCGTTACATTCAACGTGAAATTGAGACACCACTTGCAAAAGAAATCATTCGTGCAAGCATCCTTCCAGGAGACCAAGTGAAATGTGATTTAGGAATCGATCATGTGACATTTGAAGTCATTGGAAAGAATGAATAATAGGTAAAAAGAAAACGCAATGGACTTTTGTCCATTGCGTTATTTTTTGCTTTATTTGTCTTCTTGAACGCGACGTTTTCTTACTCCCCAGAATTGGAAGTAGTCAGTACGAATAGCACCGTTATAGAGTTTGCGTTTCTTCGTCGCTTTTTTACCATAGTGGTCTTCGAATGTTAAGTCGCTTGTTAAGATGTATTTACTCCAAGTTTCAAGTAGAGCATATGTTTCACCCATTTGTTTATAGATAGCTTGAGCCTGTTCTTCCGAAAGAAGACGGTCTCCATATGGTGGATTTGCCACAATAATTCCATTTTCTTTCTTTGTACGGAAGTCCTTTAATTGCATTTGTTTGAATTCGATTTGGTCTGCGACACCGGCTTTAATGGCATTTTGTTTGGCAATTTCTATCATCGAGCCATCAATATCGGCACCTAGAATATCGAGTTGAAGTTCAGTGCGGATTTCTTTCTTAGCTTCCTCCCTGACTTTATCGAAGACACCAGGAGTAAAGAAAGTCCATTTTTCAGCGGCAAATGAACGGTTCAATCCTGGAGCGATATTCTTACCGATTAGTGCAGCCTCGATTGGAATCGTACCAGAACCGCAAGTAGGGTCGTAGAAAGGTTTGTCTGGATACCAGCTTGTTAGCATCACAAGAGCAGCAGCCATGTTCTCTTTTAATGGTGCGCCACCTTTTTCTGTACGGTAACCACGCTTAAAGAGACTTGTTCCACTTGTGTCGATTGTAAGTGTCACAACATCTTTTAAAATTGCCACTTCGATAGGATAGAGGGCACCAGACTCAGGTAAGTGAGTACGACGGTGGTAAGCCTCGCTTAAACGATTGACAATCGCTTTTTTAACGATCGATTGGCAGTTAGGGACACTGTAAAGCGTTGATTTCACAGATTTACCTGATACCGGGAATTCCGCATCGACTGGAAGAATTTTCTCCCAAGGGATCGCCTTTGTTTGTTCAAAAAGCGAGTCGAATGTTTTTGCAGTGAATTGTCCCATAATGATTTTGATACGGTCTGCTGTACGAAGCCAAATGTTTGTGCGAGCAATATCGTAATCATCACCTTCAAAGAAGGCTTTACCGTTTTCTACTTGAACTTCGTAACCCATGTTGCGTAATTCTTTACCAACAAGAGCTTCGATGCCTGCAGCAGCAGTTGCTACTAATTTATATTTTGTCATAGATTTCTCCTTTATTCGTAAAAAGAGGAGTGGACACAAGGCCACACTCCTTACAATTCGCTAAAATCCTGAAGTAAACTTCTGTAAGCCATGTTCTGTTCCATTTAATAGCAGGATCTATTAAATTTCAGTAATCATCTGTCTACACATCATGTGTCTCTTTTTTCGTTCATTTCCTAATTAGAGTGCCCCTACCATAAGTTTGGGTTGCTCGCTCGAGGGGTTTACCGCGTTCCACCAATTCCGTTTCCAAAATTGCTTCGTCACTGTGGCACTTTCAAGAATACTAGAGCATAGCATTGCTGTAGCTCGTTTTTCTGCCGTCAACCTAAAGTTGCCTTAGCTTATTGTTTCGCTAAGCACGATCACTACAAGCATCTCAGCCTGTGCGAGCATGGACTTTCCTCAGCAAATTAATGCCGCGATTACTCAAAGTTTACTAAATTTAAAAAAGTTCGTTATATCAAATCTGATATATTAATAATTATTGTCGCGTACTGGTGTAATTACGCGTGTTTTGTAGAAATCGTCATCGTCTTCTGCAACATCTTGAGAAGGAGAAGAGTAGTTGTCTTCTTCTAGTTTAGAATCGAAAACGTGTTTTTCTAAGTTTGATAAACGTTTTAAGATATCAAAATTTGTAACTCCTGATGAAGATACATTGCTTGAACGGTTTGTTTTAGAAACTGTAGCTTGACGTGAGAGTTCATCTACTTTAGTTAATAAGCGTTCGTTTTCAGCTTGTAAGAAGCTGATTTCTTTTTGGAATGTGTCATAATCACGAATAATTAAATCTAAAAATGCATCGACTTCTTCAATGTCGAAACCTCTGAATGAGCGTTTGAATTGTTTTTGTAAAATATCTTTTGTACTTAATGAAATACGTGCCATAATTGCTTTCCCCTTTTTTAATCTGTCAAATAGTCATTAATTAATTTATCTTCTTAATGATACTAAAATCCATGCAAAAATACAAATAGGATAGGGTTATTTTTAGTTATTTTTAATGAAATTTGTTATAATTTTTAAAAAATACAAGTAAAGAAGAGGGTTAACATGAACTGGTTAGAACTCACAGTAAATACGCATTCTGAGAGTGTCGAAGTCGTAAGTTCGATTTTAATTGAATTAGGATCAAAAGGAGTCTCTATCGATGACCCTCAAGACTATTACCAATTAACAGATGAACAATTGGAATGGTTGAAAGTACAACAAAAAGACTTATACGAAACAGATACAGTGATTGTGAAAGGTTATTTCCAACCAAGCCAATGGACAGAAGAAGCCAAAACTCAGTTAGACGAACAGTTAAAAGAGCTTGAAAATTACGGCCTAGAAACAGGACCATTAACCGTTCGTGTTAGTGAGGTTGGAGAGGAAGACTGGGCAACGGCGTGGAAACAATATTACTTCCCAGTACGTGTAACACGCTATTTAACAGTTGTTCCTAGTTGGGTCGATTACGAAAAAGAACAAGGAGATGAACTCTTAATTGAATTAGATCCAGGACTTGCATTCGGAACAGGAACGCATCCAACGACACAGCTCTCACTCACAGCACTTGAACAAACGATTCGTGGTGGGGAAAGCGTATTAGATGTTGGTACTGGTTCTGGAGTATTAAGTATCGCCTCTAAACTATTAGGAGCCGGACAAGTAACAGCCTTTGATATTGATGAAATGGCTACGCGTGTAGCAAAAGAAAATATTGCATTGAACCCAACAATTGGGGCAATCGATGTCTATGAAAACAACTTACTCGTTGGTGTAGACCAAAAGAGTGATTTAATCGTAGCGAATATTTTAGCGGAGATTTTAGTTCAAATGCCTGAAGATGCCTATCGTAACTTGAGCGAAAATGGAACATTAATTCTATCTGGTATTATTGAATCAAAAGCAAAAGAAGTACAAGAAGCATATGAAAAAGCAGGTTTCACACTCGTTGAACGCATGACGATGAAAGAGTGGAACTGCTTTGTAATGAAAAAGGATGTAGAATAATGCAACGGTATTTTGTAAAAGGAATTGTAAGTGAAACGACGCATTCTTTAGAGTTCTCAAAAGAGCAAGTCCATCAGTTGAAGAAAGTGATGCGTGTTCGTGTAGGAGAACAACTCGAGGTGGTGGATGATACCAATCAATTAGCCATCGTTGAAGTGACGAAATTAGAGCCATTCGAAGTGAAAGTGGTTGAACTTTTGGAGCAAAAAGTAGAACTTCCTGTATCGGTTACGATTGCAGTGGGGCTCTCTAAAGGAGATAAACTGGACTGGATTGTACAAAAGGCGACAGAACTCGGTGTAAGTGAAATCATTCCGCTTTCTATGACACGAAACGTGGTTAAATGGACAGGAGACAAGTCATCTAAAAAAATCGAACGACTTCAAAAGATTGCCGAAGAAGCCAGCGAACAATCGCATCGTATCAAAGTCCCACGAGTAACAAGCGTGATGACGCTAAAAGAATTGGCTAGTTATACTTCGAATTTTGAACAAAAGTTAATTGCCTATGAAGAGTCTGCTAAAGTTGGAGAAGGCCTTCAATTGGTAAAGAGTTTACAGTCATTACAGGAAAATGAGCGTGTCATTTTTGTCTTTGGTCCAGAAGGTGGTATCGAAGAACAAGAAGTGGAGTTGCTAGAGAAAAGTGGATATCTTCCATGTTCTCTAGGGCCACGTATTTTACGCGCTGAAACAGCACCGTTATATGCACTAGCAGCAGTTTCATATCAATGTGAATTATTATAGGAACCAATAGTTGACGATAGTCTATTGTCGCGGTACTATTAGGAATACATTAGAGCGCAATGCTTAAGGAGTTTACAAATGTCTAAAAATAAGACTTATACCGCAGATGATGTCCTTGCAATGTGTAAGGAGTACATGAACGAAACACATATTAAATTTATTGAAAAAGCGATCTATTTTGCGACATATGCTCATAAAGAACAAATTCGTAAATCTGGAGAAGCTTATATTGTGCATCCCATTCAAGTAGCTGGAATTCTTGCTGAATTAAAGTTGGATCCAGACACGATTGCGACTGGGTTTCTTCATGATGTCGTCGAAGATACTGGGTTTAGTATTGATGATATTGAATACGAATTTGGAAAAGATGTTGCATTTCTCGTTGAAGGTGTTACAAAGCTAGGGAAAATCAAATATAAATCTCATGCGGAGCAACAAGCGGAAAATCACCGTAAGATGCTTCTTGCGATGGCAAACGACCTTCGTGTAATCATGGTAAAATTGGCGGACCGTTTGCATAATTTACGTACGTTGAAATTTCATAAACCTGAAAAGCAACGCATGATTGCAGAAGAGACACTTGAGATTTATGCACCGCTCGCGCATCGTCTAGGGATGAATAAAATTAAGTGGGAATTAGAAGATACGTCTCTTCGTTATTTAAACCCACAGCAATATTATCGTATCGTGCATTTAATGAATTCAAAACGTGATGAGCGCGAAGAGTACATTAATACGACAATTGAGAATATTAAAGAAGCGACAAAAGATTTGGATATCGAAGCGGTTATTTATGGACGTCCAAAACATATTTACTCCATTTACCGTAAGATGAAAGACCAAAAGAAACAATTCAGCGAGATTTATGACTTACTTGCGATTCGTGTATTAGTCGATAGCATTAAAGATTGTTACGCTGTTCTTGGAGCCATTCATACAAAATGGAAACCAATGCCAGGCCGTTTTAAAGACTATATCGCGATTCCAAAGGCGAATATGTATCAGTCCATCCACACAACCGTCATTGGGCCGGGCGGACGACCAGTGGAGATTCAAATCCGTACGTTCGAAATGCATCAAGTTGCCGAATACGGGGTTGCGGCTCACTGGGCATATAAAGAAGGAAATAAAGAAAAAGTGACGAACGATCCATTGCAAAAACAATTGGATTGGTTTAAAGACTTAATCGAACTACAAAATGAAACGAAAGATGCCAAAGACTTCATGAATAGCGTGAAGGAAGACATCTTTGGCGATAAGGTCTATGTATTTACACCAAAAGGAGATGTCTCAGAACTTCCTTTAGGGTCTGGTCCGCTTGACTTTGCGTATAATATCCATACTGAAGTTGGAAACAAAACTGTAGGTGCAAAAGTCAATAATAAGATTGTTCCATTGAACTATCAGTTGAAGACTGGAGATATCGTAGAAGTATTAACGTCTGCGAATTCATTTGGACCTTCACGTGACTGGATAAATTTAGTATTTACGACTCGTGCAAAAAATAAAATCAAACGATTCTTCAAGTTACAAGACCGTGATGAGAATATTATTAAGGGTCGCGAATTACTAGAAAAACAAATTACAGAACTTGGATTTAATTTCAAGGACTTCATGACCAAACAAGGAATGAAGGATATTGCCACTCGTTTCAATTTCGGAACGGAAGAAGACTTATTTGCTGCGATTGGATTTGGTGAGATTTCGTATCAAACGGTTGCCAATAAGATGACTGAAAAGGCTCGTCGAGAAATCGAAGACCAAAAAGTAGTGGAGACTGCCTTTGAGAAAACAACTCCTCAACGTCAGAAGAAAGAAAGCCAAAAGATGAAAATCCGTCACGAGGGTGGCGTCATTATCGAAGGGGTAGATAATCTTCTCATTCGTCTAAGCCGTTGTTGCAATCCTGTACCTGGAGACGCAATTGTTGGTTATATTACAAAAGGTCGTGGAATTTCAGTCCATAGAAAAGACTGTCCTAACGTTCAACTACCTGAAAGTGAACAAAACCGTCTAATTGAAGTGGATTGGGAAGATGCAGCTAATACGGGTCAACAATATGATACAGAGTTAGTCGTTGAAGGATATAACCGTAATGGATTGTTGAACGAAGTCTTAAATGTGATTAACAGTACGACTAAATCATTAAATTCAGTAAACGGTAAAGTTGATGCGAATAAGATGGCGACGATTTCTGTCAATATCGGAATTATGAATACGCAACAATTAGATTTTATCGTGGATAAGATTAAGCAAATACCAGATGTATATAGTGTACGTCGTGTGATTTCATAGGAGGAGTTCATGAGAATTGTATTACAACGAGTGAAGTCCGCTAGTGTATCAATCGAAGGTTCAGTTGTTGGTGAAATCAGCCAAGGATTCCTGTTATTAGTGGGAGTAGGACCTGAAGATACTAGTGATGATGCGTCTTATTTAGCTAGAAAGATTGCAGGGATGCGTATCTTCAGCGATGAAAATGGGAAAATGAATTTATCGATTGATCAAATCGGAGGAAAGATTTTATCCGTTTCGCAGTTTACATTGTTCGCAGATACGAAGAAGGGAAATAGACCTTCTTTTACAGGAGCTGCCAGTCCAGAGCACGCTACAAAACTCTATGAAGAATTCAATGAGAAACTACGTACCGAGTATGGGTTAACGGTTGAAACAGGAGAGTTTGGCGCAGATATGCAAGTGAGTCTTGTGAATGACGGACCCGTGACCATTATTCTAGATACTAAAAATCAATAAAAATAAAGCACAGGAGAAATCCTGTGCTTATTTATTTCGTTAAAATGATTAAGGACGTTTGTTTTCTAAGTCCGTTCTTACAACTAGAACATCGCAAGAGGCGTTACGAATCACGTATTCAGATACAGAACCAATAAAGAGACGTTCCACCGCATTCAAACCGGTAGCGCCCATCATAATAAGATCGATTCCATAGTCTTTTGGAAGTTGTTTAGAAATGATTGCTTTTGGTGAACCATATTCAAGAACTGTTTCAACATCAGTAAAGTCATGAGTCTTAGCGTATTCTACATATTCTGCAAATAAGTTTTCAGCTTGTTTACGAATCTCGTCTGAGAAATTGCCTTCAAATCCAGTTGGTGTTTGAAGTGAACGAGTATCGATGACGTGTGCTAACACAAGCTTTGCATGATTTCGTTTAGCAACTTCAATGGCTTTGTCAAAGGCTAGTTTAGCTTCCTTAGAACCATCGATCGGAACGAGAATTTTTTCATATTCATGAAACATATCATCACATCCTTATTCTTGATACTTACATTATACACCTAAATAAAACGAATGAAAAGGGAACCAAAACGGATAATATAGGGATTTTGGCAAAAAGAAAAACCACTCATAAAGAGTGGCCTAAAGTTAATAACTTTATATAGATTTCCAGTGATGCCGTTTGATGTATTTGTTAGTTTGAACCCGCATCTAAAGCAGGTGGGCTTCTATGTATTACTTCCTAACTACCAAGTGAAAGGGCTTGTTATCTGTAATATCAATCTGAATCCCTAAAAAGTCGTAAATTGTTCGGTCAACACTTAGTAAATACCGCGCACATCTTAGATCTCTATGTCATTATAGTAGCACAAGAATAGGACGATTGCAATAAAAGTTTGGTACCGATTTCTTAAGAAATCACTAATTATTTTTGACGGTATTTTTGGTATTGTTTCATCAATGCATCCTCATAAGAAGAGGTAGGGTCACCCTTGAAATACTCTTCATTTTTAAGCGCATCTGGCAAGTATTGTTGCTTCACAAAGTGTCCTGGATAGTCATGTGGATACTTGTAGCCAACGCCACGGCCTAATTTTTGAGCGCCTGAATAGTGGGCATCTTTTAAGTGGTCTGGAATACTAATCGCACGACCTTTTCTGACATCAGACAAGGCACTATCGATAGAACGTATAGCTGTGTTTGATTTTGGCGAAAGGGCGAGCTCGATAATCGCGTTTGCTAGTGGAATTCTAGCTTCAGGTAAACCAAGACGTTCAGCGGCTTGCACAGCAGAGACAGCACGAGCGGCACCTTGTGGATTTCCCAGTCCAATATCCTCGTAGGCAATCACTAAAAGACGTCTCATTAAGCTTGTAAGATCTCCAGCTTCCATTAAACGAGCAGCATAATGAAGTGCAGCATTCACATCTGATCCTCGAATCGATTTTTGAAGTGCGGAGATGACATCGTAGTGATGGTCACCATCTTTATCATAGGAGAGGGCTTTTCGTTGAATACATTCTTCTGCGATTTGAATGGAAATTTGAATCTTTCCATCCTCACTAGCTTCAGTTGATTTAGCGGCAAGTTCTAGAGCGTTTAGGGCGCTTCTAACGTCTCCGTTTGTACTACTAGCAAAGTGATTTAAAGCTTCTTCTGTGACTTCTAAATCGAGTTTACCCAAACCTCGTTCTTCATCTTCGATCGCCTTTAAAAGTGCTTTTTGAATATCCTGCGAAGAGAGTGGTTTGAGCTCAAAGATTTGAGTCCGGCTACGAATCGCTGGGTTGATTGAAATGTATGGATTCTCAGTGGTTGCTCCGACTAAAATAATTCGACCATTTTCCAAATGTGGTAATAAGAAGTCTTGTTTCGTTTTATCAAGGCGATGGATTTCATCGAGTAGTAGAATGACGCTACCAGACATCTTTGCTTCTTCAGCTACGATTTGTAGGTCTTTCTTTGTATCGGTTGCGGCATTTAGTTGTCTAAAAGCCACTTTTGTACTTCCGCTAATGGCGCTAGCGATACTTGTTTTCCCAGTTCCTGGAGGCCCATATAAAATCATGGATGATAATTGTTTGGCCACAACCATGCGATTGATGATTTTTCCAGGAGAGACAAGATGCTCTTGACCAATCACTTCGTCAATCGTACGAGGTCGCATGCGGTAAGCGAGCGGTTGATGGTTCATGACAGTTCCTCCTTTTTTCTTTATGTTTAGTGTATCATAAGTTGAAAGAATGATATAATAGGAAAGATTAAAACAACTTATTAGGACAATAAATAGTCATCCCGTATAATAGTATTGTTTGAAAGTGAGGAGAGTGCAAGGTGAATTACTTAGATTATGCAGCAACAACACCAGTTAACCCGGAAGTGTTAGAAGTGATTACAAAGGAAATGGCTTCTTTTGGAAATCCTTCGAGTGTCTATCGTATTGGTCGTGAACAAAAGCAAAAAATCGAACGTGTGAAGAAAGCTATTCTATCAGAACTACAAGCATCTCCACACGATGCCATTATCTTTACAAGTTCAGGTTCTGAAGGAAACAATTTAGTGTTTGAAAGTATTCGTGAGCATTTCGCAAAAGAAAAAGGGCATATTATTGTTTCTGCAGTAGAGCATCCTTCCGTTCGAAAACCTGCTGAATTTTTAGAACAAGAAGGCTTTGAAGTGACGTATTTAGCTCCAAATAAAGATGGCATTGTGACAGTTTCTGAAATTGAGCAGGCTCTAAGAGAGGATACACGTCTAGTTTCGATTATGACGGTTAATAATGAAACAGGCGCAAGATTCCCAATTGAAGAGATTGCTGCTTTATTAAAAGACAAGCCAACTTATTTCCATACAGATGCTGTTCAAGCCTTTGCACAAGAAGCATTAACGGTGGATGGCATTGACTATTTAACGGCTTCAGGACATAAAATTTATGCACCAAAAGGGATTGGATTCCTATATAAATCCAAAGATGCGCCAATTCACGCTTTAATTAAAGGCGGAGGACAAGAGTTAGGATTTAGAGCTGGAACGGAAAATGTTCCTTATATTTTAGGTCTTGAAAAAGCAATGCAAATCGTTGTGGCGAAAAGAGATGAGCTCGTTAAAAATTATCAAGAGTTACGTGAGTATTTATTCGCGAAGTTGTCTGAAAGAGGCATTGAATTTGAGTTTAACGGCGTAGCAAATCCAAAGAATCCCCATATTTGTAATATCTGGTTAAAGGGTAGAAAAGCAACACAAACCTTAATCTTTAATGATTTACAAGATGTTTCAGTATCTGCTGGATCCGCATGTTCAGCTGGAAGTGTGCAAATCAGTCCAGTATTATCTGCCATGTATCCTAGTGAAAACAGTAGGCTTGAACAATCAATCAGACTTTCATTTGGAATGGGTTCTACAAAAGAAGATATTGATGCCTTTGTGGACGCTTTACATTAAGAGAGAGCTTTTGTTTACAGGAAAAATATGGTAAACTAACGTTGTAGAAAAAGAAAGAGGAGAAGCGCATATGGCATTTACACCAACTGCATCATTAAAAGGATCAAACCAAGTCTTTTCGGTTAGTCCAACATGTAAAGGATATACATTACGTGATAATGGTTTTACAGAAACAAAATCTGGGAACTTCCAATTAATTCGTAGTTTAGACGAAACAATTGATGATCACCGTGGATTAAAATTAAAAGTCATGGTGGATAAAGATAAGAAACAATTGAAAATTTCGACAGTAACGAAGAATGGATTACAAACAGTTGACTTATACGGTAAAGCAAATACTGCTATGGCTGTAGAAAAGTTAGAGTTTATTTTAGAAGGGCTTGTTGAAAGAGGAGTTCTCGAAGTAACAACAAAATAGTGTATAAGAAAAGAGAGACAGTTCAAAATTGAACTGTCTCGTTTATCATGCACGGGCGGTGTTCCCTGTAGCTGTATTTATTCGACTTCAGGTAGCGGCTTAAATTGTGCTACGAAGCTTTGAGTGTCGCCAAAATAAAGATTCTCGCTAGGAACTTCATATAGTTCCTGCATCCTTTTGCTTAAAGAATATGGAAGATTAGTTGAATCTTTTTCATACTTCGTAAGCGTATCTTTGTTTATTTTAAGATATTTGGCGGCTTCTAATAGTGTTAAATTACGATTAACCCGTGCTGCTCGTAAAGAGATCATCATACACCTTCGCCCCCTTTTTCTCAACTTAATTATAGTGAAAACGCAACCGTTTGTCAAAAACACAATTGGGCAAAAATCCCAGTACTATCGCATTTTCAATGATTTTCAAGCAAAAATTTTGAAAAAAATAAAAATAAATTTAAAATTAGGGTAAATTCTGATAACTCGACCTTCAAATCGACTAGTTCAGGAAATAAATAGAAATGATGGTGAAAGAATGAGTAACGAAAAAACAAGAGTTGTCGTTGGCATGAGTGGAGGAGTTGACTCCTCTGTAACAGCTTTACTATTAAAAGAAGCTGGATATGATGTCATCGGTATTTTTATGAAAAACTGGGATGATACGGACGAAAATGGCGTTTGTACAGCAACGGAAGATTACAAAGATGTCGCAGCAGTTGCAGAACAAATCGGTATTCCGTATTATTCAGTAAACTTTGAAAAAGAATATTGGGATCGTGTGTTTGAATATTTCCTTCGTGAATACCGCTTAGGACGTACACCGAATCCAGATGTAATGTGTAATAAAGAAGTAAAATTCCAAGCCTTCCTAGATTATGCCTTGCAACTAGGAGCAGATTATGTGGCAATGGGTCACTATGCACGAGTTGAAAAAGACGAAAATGGAATTGTTCATCTATTAAGAGGAAAAGATAACAATAAGGACCAAACATATTTCTTAAGCCAATTGAATCAAAAACAATTAGAAAAAGCGATGTTCCCAATTGGTCACTTAGAGAAAAAAGAAGTCCGCGAGATTGCTGAGAAGTATAATCTTGCGACTGCGAAGAAAAAGGATTCTACTGGTGTATGTTTTATTGGAGAACGTAACTTCAATGAGTTCTTATCAAACTATTTACCAGCTAAACCAGGAAAAATGGTGACTCTTGATGGAGAAGTAAAGGGTGACCACGCCGGACTCATGTACTATACGATTGGTCAACGCCAAGGTCTTGGTATCGGTGGCGGAGGTAAGACAAATGATCCATGGTTTGTTATCGGGAAAGACTTATCAACGAATACATTATATGTTGGTCAAGGATTCCATCATCCAAACCTTTACTCAGACAGCTTAACGGCTACAGATATTCAATTTACAAATGATTTACCAAGAGAGAATACGTTCGAATGTACGGCTAAATTTAGATATCGTCAACAAGATACAAAAGTGAAAGTTGTATTGGATGAAAAGGATCCAACACTGGCTACAGTGATTTTTGAAGAGCCAGTTCGTGCGATTACACCTGGTCAAGCCGTTGTATTCTATGACGGCGAAGAGTGCCTTGGTGGAGGTATCATCGATAAAGCGTATATGAACGGAGAAGAACGTCAATACGTATAAATAAAATAAAGAAAGGAGATTCCAAATGAGTGATACACCTTATATTGTAGGGGAAGTATTAACGACTTTTTTCGAGAATCCGCAAAACTTCTATAAAGTTATGCTCGTTCGCGTCATCGAATCTAATTGCGTGGATGTGGATGATGAGATTGTTGTGACTGGGATTTTCGGACAAATTCATTCGGATATCTCCTATCGTTTTAATGGGAAGATTGTTTCTCATCCAAAATACGGGGAACAATTCCAAGCAGATAATTATCAACAGACGCAACCAACTGGTAAAAGAGGGCTTATTCAATATTTATCCAGTGCTCATTTTCCAGGAATTGGGGAGAAGACGGCTGAGAAGATTATCGAGAAGTTAGGCGAAGAGGCCATGGAGCGTATCTTAAACGACGAGACTGCGCTTGATGGGATTACAGGCCTCACGAAAAAGAAAAAAGAAATGATTCGAGAAGTCATTCAGCAAAACCAGGGCACTGAGAAGTTGATGTTTGAACTGACGAATCTTGGCTTTACGCCTGCGATTGCTCAGAAAATTATCGGCATGTATAAAGATAAGGCTAGAGCTGTCTTAGACGAGGATCCTTATGTACTTCTTCAAAGAATTGAAGGACTTGGTTTTAGACGAATGGATAGTATTGCCCAGTCCATGGGGATTGATCCAGACGATACTTCAAGACTTAAGGGTGCGCTCTTTGTTGTGACAAGAGATTTCTGCTATCAAACAGGAGATACTTACTTGATGGCAGAAGTGTTAATTACGCAAGCACAGCGATTACTCGAGTCATGCCAAAATTACTTAATCGAACCAGATAGACTAGTAGATGCATTGAATGAATTAATCCGTGAAGGTGTTGTGTTTTCTGATGAAAATCGTATTGCGATTGCGTCTTTATACTACGCTGAACTTGGCATTAGTAACGCCTTGTCAAAACGAATTACAGCTTCTAAAGTAGAAATCTGTAAAGAGAAAATTGAAAAAGCAATTGAGAAAACGCAGGAGAAATACGATATTCAATATGATGCGTCTCAGAAAGAGGCTATTTATCGGATTATGACGGAGCCACTATTTGTTTTAACGGGTGGACCTGGTACTGGGAAGACAACGATTATTAATGCCGTTATTGATGTCTATGCTCAGCTAAATGAATTAGAGCATGACGATGAGATTGAAGAAGCGATTGTTCTTGCGGCGCCAACTGGACGAGCGGCAAAACGGATGAATGAATTGACAGGATATCCTTCTTCAACGATTCATCGCTTGTTGGGGATTGCAATCGATAGTGTGGATGATAGTTTTGAAGATAAGGAAATCACTGGAGAATTCTTAATTATCGATGAGATGTCGATGGTAGATACGTGGTTAATGAACCGCGTGTTTAAGGCTGCTCCAGAAGGATTGAAGATTCTACTAGTCGGAGATAGCAATCAATTGCCTTCGGTGGGTCCAGGGCAAGTTTTAACGGATTTACTGGAAACGAATCAAGTGCCTGCCATTGAACTAAAAAGAATTCACCGTCAGACACAACAATCTTCTATCGTGGAATTAGCCCATAGCATTAAAGATGGATTCTTACCTCGTAACTTTATGGAGAAGCAAACAGACCGCAGTTTCTTACCATGTTCAACAGAACGATTGGTAACGATTATTGAACAAGTCGTTGTAGCAGCTCTTAAGAAGGGCTATACGAAGCGAGATATTCAAGTACTGGCTCCGATGTATAAAGGAGATGCTGGGATTAATGCCATCAATCAGATGATGCAAGAAATCTTAAACCCTAAAATCGGAAATTCGGTTCGTGAAGTGGAGTCCTTTGATAAAGTCTTCCGCGTAGGAGATAAAGTCCTTCAACTGGTGAATTTACCTGAAGAAAATGTCTATAATGGGGATATTGGAGAAATCACAGCAATTCAATTTGCAAAAGAGAACGATGACCAAGTAGATAAGATTTTTGTTTTATTCGATCAAACGGAAGTCGAGTATCATCGAACGGATTGGCAACAATTGACGCTGGCGTATTGCTGCTCAATTCATAAGGCACAAGGGTCTGAATTCAAGATGGTCATCTTACCAATGGTGAATCAGTACTCACGGATGTTACAAAGAAATCTATTGTATACAGCAGTGACAAGAAGTCAGCAGTATCTCATCATGTGTGGGGAAGCAGGAGCGTTCCAAAAGAGTGCAACTACCATCCCTCCAAAACGAGCGACTTTCTTACAAGAGTTCTTAACGAATTTTGATCTAGTAACGACAGAAGATACTCCGACAAAACAGGAGAGAGAAACGCAATCGTCACCAGAGGAGTCTAACAACTCATTCGAAGGCAAAGAAATCCAATTAACCATCCAAGCAATTGAAGATGGACTTATTTCTCCGATGATTGGAATGGACGATGTCACACCATACGATTTTATGACAAGAAGCTAGTTTTCTAGCTTCTTTTTTTCGTGTTTTTTCAGCCGGAATTAATTGCCATCTGTCCATGATGTAGGGTAAAATGGGAACAAATGATTATGAAAGAAGGACAAATAATGAATCGACAAAAACATTTTTTAGTTTCTGAAGATGCTGTTCCTCCTGTATTTGCTAAAGTTTTGCAAGCAAAAGAACTACTTGCAACAGGACAAGCAAAAGACGTCACTGAAGTAGTGAAGATGGTTGGCATCTCGCGCAGTGTTTATTATAAGTATTATCGTAAAGTACAAGGTTTCTCTTCTGTGAATGCAGGAAGAAAAGCATCCATTAATATTCATATGAAAAATATCAAAGGAACACTGACGAAGACGCTGGAAGTATTTGCAAATCGTGATATGAACATATTGACGATTTTCCAAGGGCTGGCAATCCATAGTGTTGCTGTTGTGCAAATTATGATTGATATTTCAGAGGCAACGGTAAGTGTTGAAGATGTTATCAAAGAAATTAACGCACTAGATAACATTATTTCTGTGGAGTTACAAAGTATCGAATAATGAAACATAAATTTTTAAATTATTTAACAGAAAATGATATCAGAGTGTTGATTTTTGATAAAGATGGCACATTGACGGATACATCCACGTTATGGTTTGAACCAACGATTTTAGTTCTTGACGAATTAGTGAATCGTAATGAGATGAATCTAACGAATGCAGAGCATGGCGAGTTATTTAACCGTCTTGGCATCACAGAAACAAACATCATAGAAAATAGCGTTATTGCCTCTGGTAGCGTTCGAGATATGTTAGAGGTTTTAAATCAATTTAGAACAATCGATATCGAAGAAAATTATAACTTCGTGGTGCAATACTTTGCTGACTATATTTTGTCTCATCCAGAGAAAATCCAAACGCTTGGAAATGTAGAGAGGGCTCTTTGGAATCTGAGGGAAACAGGATATATCATTGCGTTAGTAACGAATGATTCTCGCTTGCCGGCAGAGGCTGTATTAAAGGTTGCTGGAATTGGCGAGTTGTTTGACTTTGTTGGTACAACTGATGAATTTCCTTCAAAGCCAGCTACAGATTCACTATATGCAATCCAAAGCAAATTTGGCGTCTCTTTCGACGAGATGATTTACATTGGAGACTCCACTGTAGATGAAGAGTTTGCCAAAAATACTGCTGGGTTTATTGCTGTGACAAGCGAACCTAATAATCTAGAAGTTCTTCCTAGTGCAATCTTTAAAGTGAAATCAATTGATGAATTAAGTTAGGAGGAAATGATGAATAGTACGATACAAGAAAATCATAAATTCAAAGCGCTACTAACCATTTTAATTCCAGTTTTAATTTATCAAATTGCCAATTATTCGGCTCAATTTATTGATACGGTCATGACTGGACGATATAACGAAGTCCATCTTGCCGGAGTATCGATTGGTGGGAGCTTGTATGCGCCATTTTTCTCATTATTGACAGGGACGATTTCAGGGCTGGTGCCGATTGTTGGACAATATTTTGGACAGAAGAAAATGGATAAAATAGAGCAGGTGATGCGTCAATACTTAATCATTGGCGTCGTATTAGCCATTGGACTATTTGTTTTTGGACTCCTATTTCTTAAACCTGTTTTAGGATTGATGAATTTAGAACAAGAAGTGGAAGCTGTAGCAGTAGGATATTTAACGTTGTTATCCTTAGGGTTTATTCCATTATTACTCTTTAGTGTCTTAAGATCTTTTGTGGACGCTTTAGGATTAACCAAAGTATCGATGTTGCTCATGGTATTAGTGGTTCCACTGAATATGTTCTTTAACTATTCACTGATTTACGGTCAATTTGGCTTTCCTGAAATGGGAGGAGCTGGGGCTGGACTTGGAACCGCACTGGCTTACTGGGGGTTGCTCGTTGTAGCATTTATAGTGTTTAGAAAACATCCAGTATTAAAAGAATATGATGTTTTAAAATGGAGCGGAATTGATGTCAAAATGTGGAAGGAACCATTTAAGATTGGGCTTCCGATAGGATTATCGGTATTTGCGGAAGTTGCTGTTTTCGCATTTGTAGGATTACTCATGTCGAAATTTGGAACATCCATTATCGCATCTCACCAAGCTGCAATGAATTTTGCGATGGTAGTTTATGCATTCCCAATTAGCATTTCCACGGCGCTCACGATTATAGTTTCATACGAAGTCGGTCGAAAGGATATTCGTTCCGCAATGCAGTTTGCAACCATTGGAATTGCGACGGCTGTGACACTTGCTATTGTGACTTTAACCTTATTAGCGCTCAATATTCATTCAGTGGCCGCACTTTACGGTACGGACCCAGACTTTATTCAATTAACGGTTGTGTTTTTAACCTATAGTCTCCTGTTCCAACTGTTTGATGCTGTGGCAGCTCCAATCCAAGGAACGCTAAGAGGCTTTAAAGACGTCCAAATGCCATTCATCCTGTTTTTAATTGGATATTGGATTATAGGATTACCAATCGGTTTTATTTTAGATAATGCATTTAATGCAGGTCCATATTCTTATTGGATTGGACTCATCATCGGATTAATGAGTAGTTGTATATTCTTGGTATTCCGATTAAGAAAAGTATTTAAAAAATATAAGGAAACACGAGGTGTGTAAATGTTTGAATCATATAAAGAAGAAGTAACATTTGATGAACAAAGAGGGTCTGAAGACTTCGACCCACAAAATAAGTTTTACAAAGAAGATATGGAACAATCGTTTAAAAAGGACATTACTTCCATTGGAAGAAGATTAATTGGTTATATGTTAGTTTTCTTCTTTTTCGCTACTGTTGGTCAACTGGCAGCACACGACGAAGCAGTAACTACACAAGAGTATTACTCAATTTGGGGTGTTGGGTTATTTATTGCCGCTGGTCTAAGCTTACTTATTTGGGCTTTTTCTAAAAAATTCCCAATAAAACGTATTTATGAACACGTTGCTCCAAGAAAAATGACGATACAGTCGTTTGTGATGGTGTGTGCTAGTTTATTTGGGGTTCGTTTTATCTCAAAATTAATTTTAGGGGGAATTGAGAAATTACTTCTTGAGATGGGCATTCCAGCAACACTTGTAGCAAATTCAAGTGAAGAGTTGACATCAAGTATCATTTTTGTACTGTATTTGGGAGTGATGGCTCCTGTTGTAGAAGAATTTATCTTTAGAGGGTTCATTGGATATCGTCTGGAGCGTTACGGGAAAGTATTTACGATTCTATTTACGGCTCTTATTTTCTCACTATTCCATGCCAACATTACACAAGAAGTCTTCACATTTATGGCTGGTATTGTTTTTGCTTATGTTGCTCTCGAATACGGCTTCCAATGGGCAGTAGTCGCCCATATGATGAATAACTTCATATTTGCAGTTGTCCTTGATATTTATCTGGCACGAATGATGAATTTAGGAGACTTTTCAATTGTACAAGTTCTAGATTTAGTAGGGTTTATCATCTTAGTGATCGTAGTTATTTTGAAATGGAAAGATATTAAAGAATACATCGATGTGAATCGTGGATTTTATGGCATCTCACAAATTACTTTTACAAGAGTAACAATTGTTTTATATATTATTTATCTTTTATTCCGTACGTTTGCACCATTTTTTGTATATACTTGGGTTTTTAGATAGGAGGAGCTACTTTGAATACAATTTATTTAGAAGATAGTGTCTATACAACCATCACTGAACATCCAGAAGTGAAGGATTTGCTTGTAGAGATTGGTTTTAAACCTCTCAACCAACCACAGATGGTTCATACGGTTGGTCGTATCACGAATCTTGTTAAGGGTTCAAAAATTGCAAAAATTCCCTTAGAAACAATTGTAGAGACATTAGAAATGAATGGATACATCGTTAAAGAAAGCAGGGATTAGATGGCTAAAGATGATTACACGATGGAAGAGCGTCAGGAGATTTTAAAAGATTTAATGCTTCGTCTTCACGCAGGAGAAGATAAAGAAGTCATTCAAAAAGAATTTAATGAAGCCTTTGACGAAATCACTCCTTATGAAATCCAGTTAATGGAACGCAATCTTATGAGCGAAGGAATTACCTTTGCTGAAATTATGAGCCTATGTAATGTTCATGCAAACTTGATGGGGTCAAAAGTGAATACAGAAACAACGGTTGCTGATTTTGAACAACCTGGTCATCCGGTTCATGTGATGAAGATGGAAAATTTAGCCATTAGAGGTGCTTTAGACCGTGTGGAACGTTTGCTAAAGAATTATCTAGAGACGAAGGATGAAACCATTAAAAAAGGCTTGAATCGCCAAATTTCACTCCTTGACCAATTCGATAATCACTATCAACGTAAAGAATATGCGATGTTTCCAATTATGGAGAAAAAGGGAATCACAGTACCCCCTAAAGTAATGTGGGGAGTCGATGACCAAATTCGTGACTTATATAAAGATTTTAAGAAGGCTCTTTCTAACGGACAAGAGAATGTACTAGGAGAATTTGAAGTCGTTCGTGATGAACTACTGGAGATGATTCAAAAAGAAGAAAATATTCTGATTCCGATGGTAGAACAAGTCTTCCATGTCGATGATTGGGAATTGATTGCTTCTCAGTCTCCAGAATATGGCTATTGTATTGTAAAACCTGAAAAAGAGTGGGCGGTCAAGAAAGACTTTGCTCCTGTAAAGGTAAAAGCTGAAATTGAAGCAGAAGGAGATATTCCTTTATCGACAGGTTCGCTTTCCTTGAAGCAACTCAATCTGATTTTGAATTTATTACCGATGGAATTGTCGTTTGTAGACCACAATAATATCGTGAAATACTACAATGAAGGAAATGGTGAAGAGAAAATCTTCAAGCGGACCCCAAGTGCGATTGGTCGTGACGTGATATTATGCCACCCGCCTAAAGTACACGAAACGGTCCAAACGATTTTCGAACAATTAAAGTCAAAACAAAAAGAAAAAGAAGAGATGTGGTTTAAGAAAGACGGGTTAATGGTTCACATAACGTATCACGCTGTTTGGGATGAAGAAGATAACTATGTAGGGTGTCTGGAATATGTTCAAAACATCCAATCGTTAGTGGATCATTTTAACCAAGCAGATGTGAAGCGAACTCTTTCTTAATGACTTTTAATATGTTACAATGCACGTGGATACATTCCACATTACACTTAACTTTAAAGGAGTTATTGACTTATGTATACGACGATGATTCTCGGTGCAATTGCTGGTCTAAGTTTATTCTTATACGGGATGCAATTGATGGGCGACGGATTACAAAAAGTAGCCGGAGAAGGCTTGAAAGGGATTATTCGTAAATTAACGAAAAATCGATTCATGTCAGTACTTGTTGGGATGTTTGTAACAACAATCATTCAAAGTTCATCAGCAACGACAGTAATGGTTGTAGGTTTCGTAAATGCTGGGCTAATGACATTAGCGCAAGCAGTAGGTGTTGTCTTTGGGGCAAACGTCGGAACGACGATTACAGGGCAAATGGTTTCCTTTAACTTGTCACAATGGGCACCTATCGTCATCGCTTCTGGTTTAGTAGCGAACATGCTTACTAAAAATCCAAAAGTTAAAGAAGCTAGTGAAATCTTTATTGGTTTTGGTATTTTATTTATTGGTATGAGCTCATTGAGTTCTGCTTTACAACCGTTAAAAGAATTGCCTGAATTTACTAACTGGATTCTTCAATACGGTAGCAATCCATTTATTGGTGTCGGAATCGGTCTTTTAATGACCCTTGTCTTACAAAGTTCTTCAGCAACGATTGGGGTATTAATCGCTCTTGCTAGTCAAGGTGTGCTTCCTATTACTACAGCGGTGTTTATCATCTTCGGTGATAACATCGGAACATGTACAACTGCTTTAATTAGTAGTTTAGGTACTTCTCGTCGTGGAAAACAAGTTGCTTTATTCCACTTAATGATTAATGTTATCGGTACAGTTTACTTTATGCTTTTCCTTCGCGGTATTCTTGTGAATGTTGTTGAATCTATTGATCCTAGTAATGTTGCACGTCAGATTGCCAATGCACATACGATTTTCAATATCGTTAACGTAATTGTCTTATTCCCATTTACAAATCTTTTAGTGAAGTTGATTCAAATGATTATTCCAGATGGAGAAGACGAGGAAGAAAGCATTACGCGTTATCTTGATAAACGTATCTTGGTAACTCCATCAATCGCGTTAGAAAACACAATGTATGAATTTGCTGCGATGGCTCAAGAAACAAGTAGTGCTTTAGAAAATGCAATTGGTGCGGCTCGTACACGTGATAAGAAACTCGTGAAAAAAGCTCTAGAAAATGAGAAAAATATCAATGCGTATGAAAAAGCTATCGTGAAGTATTTAGTTGAAATTTCTCAACAAAGTGTTTCTGCGAAAGACCAACAAACAATCGATGAGTTGTTTAGTACAGCAAATGATATCGAGCGTATCGGGGACCACGCAGAAAACATTGCAGACTTTGCAAAATCCATTATCGAACGTGAAATCTTCCTAGATGAAGATACTGCTTACGAACTTGACGGCTTATATGCACTTGTTCAAAAAGGGTTCGCGTTATCAATTGATGCCTTATCAACTGGTGACCAAAACAAAGTTCAAGAAGCCATTCAAATCGAACGTGATATTGATAAACTCAAGATTGAAGTTCGCGATAAATACATGAAACGTATGAACAAAGGTATTGCTTCTGCCGAATCAGGTATTTTCGTAATGGACTTATTAAGTAACTTAGAACGTGTCAGCGACCACTTCAGAAATATTTCTGAAACGGTGGAACGCTTAAAACGTCCAGTTATTGTAACTGAATAATAGTGTTAATCCGTAGGCAATTTTGTCTACGGATTTTTTTTATAAAAAGTAAGATATACCGTATACGGTATATTCCTTATACGGTATAATGTGTTTAGGAGGGATGTTTATGGGAGAAACATTTGAAATAAGTGAATCAAAATATGAGGATATTAAAGATCTTCCTTATGATAAATTGGTAAAAATATTAGCGGTACTAACCATCGTTGAAGAAGAAGGTCTCACGCCAGCCGTCTGGGAAAAATGGGGAGCAGGAAAGAATAAACGGGAGTATTTACGCTTTGAGGTTTCAAGAGACTATAAGGAGGGTGTACCAAATGGGACAATACCAGAAGAAATTATACACTATGTTAAATACTACGTATCCTAATTTTGTATCTGATTTTAATAAAGAATATTCGAAGCAAAAGATTGCATTGCAACTTGTAGAGTTACGTCTTGAAACCGGTCTTTCTCAAAGTCGCTATGCCGAAGAGAATCAGCTGTTACAAAATAAAATTTCTGCAATAGAAAAAGGGAAAACGAATCCACGCTTATCAACTATTATCGAAATGGCCGCGAAGAATGGATATAAGGTTGAACTGAAATTTACAAAGTAAGACACAGAGTACTATTTGAGCTAGTCTACAGCAGACTAGCTTATTTTGTGTAACAGTTAGTACAAAGGTTTAAAAAACAGCTAGAGTATGATAGAATGAATCGAATTCATAAACAAAGGAGATCGAAATGTTAAAAGTACAAAATGTAAGTCTATTATTTTCAGACCGTAAATTGTTTGACGATGTTAACATCACTTTTACACCAGGAAACTGTTATGGGGTTATTGGTGCGAATGGTGCCGGAAAATCAACATTCCTAAAAATCTTATCTGGGGAATTACAACCAACAACTGGTGAAGTTATCCTAGATCCACATGAACGTTTAACTGTCTTAAAACAAGACCACTTCGCATTCGAAGATGAACGCGTTATTGATACAGTTATCATGGGACATAAACATTTATATGACATCATGAAAGAGAAAGACGCTATCTACATGAAAGAAGACTTCTCTGATGAAGATGGAATCCGTGCTGCTGAACTTGAAGGGGAGTTTGCTGAATTAAATGGTTGGGAAGCTGAGAGTGATGCTTCACAATTATTACAAGGCTTAGGAATCACTGAAGACCAACACTACAAACTAATGAGCGAATTAGTCGAAGCGGATAAGGTTAAAGTGCTACTTGCACAAGCATTATTCGGTAAACCAGACGTTCTTTTATTAGACGAACCAACAAACGGTTTGGACGCAAAATCAATTGCATGGTTAGAAGAGTTCTTAATCAACTTTGATAATACAGTCATCGTTGTATCCCATGACCGTCACTTCTTAAACAAAGTATGTACGCATATGGCGGACGTTGACTTTGGTAAGATTAAATTATTCGTTGGTAACTATGATTTCTGGTTACATTCAAGCCAATTAGCTGCGAAACTATTAGCTGACCAAAACGCGAAGAAAGAAGAAAAAATCAAAGAGTTACAAGAATTCATCGCTCGTTTCTCTGCGAACGCTTCTAAATCAAAACAAGCGACTTCTCGTAAGAAAATGTTGGATAAAATTACATTGGATGACATTCAGCCTTCAAGCCGTAAATATCCATTCGTTGGTTTCTCGCCAGCGCGTGAAATCGGGAATGACTTATTATTAGTCGAAGGCTTATCAAAAACAATTGATGGCGAAGTTATTTTCGAAAACGTAAGCTTCCAATTATCAAAAGACGATAAAGTAGCGTTCTTAAGCCGTTCAGATATTGCAATTACAACATTATTCAAGATCCTAACAGGCGAAATGGAAGCAGACAGCGGTACATTCAAGTGGGGTGTAACGACAAGTCAAGCGTACTTGCCAAAAGATATGACAGACGAATTCTCAAACGAGAACTTAAATATCTTAGAATGGTTACGTCAATACGCACCAGTAGAAGAACAAGATAACACATTCTTACGTAGCTTCTTAGGTCGTATGTTATTCTCTGGAGACGATGTTATGAAACAAGTAACGGTTCTTTCAGGGGGAGAGAAAGTTCGTTGTATGTTATCTAAATTAATGCTATCTAAAGCAAACGTGTTAATCTTAGATGACCCAACAAACCACTTAGACTTAGAATCAATCACTGCGTTGAACGATGGCTTAATTGCCTTCAAAGGTTCATTACTATTCTCAAGTCATGACCACGAGTTCATTCAAACAACAGCGAACCGCATTATCGAAATCGGACCAAAAGGCATTGTGGACCGTCTTGGTTCTACTTATGATGAGTTCCTTGAAGATGAAGCTGTTCAAGCACGTGTAGATGCTTTATACAATTAATAAATGTTTAGACCAGAAGAGAAAAGTCTTCTGGTCTTTTTGCTGTATTTAGTGTAGGATAAGGTTAATAGAGGAGGTATTCAAATGACAAAAATTTATTTTGCAAGTCCATTATTCTCAGAAATGGAATTAGCCTTTAACAAAGTACTCGTAGAAAAAATTCGCAACCAGTTCCCAGGGGTAGAGGTATACTTACCACAAGAACAAATGGCGATTAATGATAAGAGCTCGTATGCGGACTCAACAATGATCGCCCAATATGACACAGATGCCTTATTAGAATCAGACTTAATGATCGCAGTATTAGACGGTGCAACTATCGATGTTGGTGTAGCTAGTGAAATTGGGGTAGCGTATCACGCAGATATGCCAATTCTTGGGTTATACACAGATAGCCGTCAACAAGGGGCGGATAATCCTCAAAAATTAGAGGCTTTACAAGAAGTAGCAGAGTCACAATTTAGCTATGTAAACCTTTATACAGCGGGCCTTGTGAAGCTTCGTGGGGAGATTGTTTCTAGCAGCGATGAGCTCCTTGAAGCACTAAAAGCCTATCTTAAGGAATCATAAAATTGTAAAGTTTTGTTACAGTTCTGTAATATAACTGATACTTTCTCAATATGTTTCTCATGTAAAATGTGAGGTAAGTTGGAGAAAGTGTGGTGAAAATCACTTTTGAAAAAGATGAAACAGATTGTTCTGACTTTAATGGCTTTTATCTTAGTCGCTGGACCACTAGCACCTTCAGTATTTGCGGAGGAAACGGATATCCAAAAACTAGAAGCACAATTAACTTCAGAATTACAAAAAGTGAATACGAAATATCAAGAAATTGAAAGTTTAAACCAACAAATCGATTCTCTCAATAAAGAAAAAGAAACACTTGCTGAAAAGATTACGACTCAAGAAGCAAAAGTGGAAGAACGTAAACAAGTGGCAGCCAAACGATTGCAACAAATTCAAGTTTCTGACTTTGTTTCTTATAGTATTTTACATTTATTAAATTCAGAAAGTATTTCAGATTTCTTAAATCGATTATTTGTATTTCAACAATTATTCCAATCGGATGAAGAAGTGTTGAAGAACTTATCAGAGCAAGTAGCTGAATTATCTCGCCTGAAAACAGCAGCAGAACAAGCGTCAACTGACTTAGTCGCAAAAAAAGAACAACTTACTGCTGAGAGTCAAGCGTTCGAAGGTTCAGTCAATGATTTGAAAAAATTAATTGCTGATAACAAAGAAGCTCTTGCAAAAGTTCAAGAACAAAAGAAAGAATCATCTGCAGTGGTTGCCTCAGCTATTACAGCAGTAGCGCAATTAACTTCAGACAAACCAGCTGTAGCCTCATCTACGCAGCAAACACCAACTACTCAAGCTGCAACAGCTGAACCAGCTACAACGGTTGCCCAAACGCAAGCACCTGCTACATCAGAAACACCAACGACACAAGCAGCTGCAGCAAGCAATCAATCTGGTGGAAGAACATTAAACGTTCAAGCAACTGGATATTCTTATAATGAACCAGGATTAAGCCCTTATACAGCAACTGGTATCGACTTACGTAAGAATCCAACAGTCATTGCGGTTGACCCAAGCGTGATTCCTTTAGGAAGCTTAGTTGAAGTTCCTGGATACGGAATTGCCATTGCCGGAGATACTGGTGGAGCGATTAAAGGAAATATCATTGACCTTCACTTCACGACAGTAGATCAAGCAAATCAATGGGGAAGACGAAACGTTACGATTCGAATTTTAAACTAAACGAAAAGCACTCTCGATTAGAGAGTGTTTTTTGTTGGGTATGTTTTCAATAGAGGTTTTGTGATAAAATATTTTTGTATTAATAATAAGGAGTAGTTGTAATGATTAAATTAATTGCTATCGACATGGATGGCACACTATTAAACAGTAAAAAAGAATTATTAGATGAGACGAAACAATATTTCAAGAACTTTCATAACAAAAACACTGAAACTTTATTAGTGCTTTGTACAGGTCGTCCTGAAACAGGAATTCGTCCATATTTAAAAGACTTAGGATATTTAGAAGAAAACCACTATATTATTAGTCAAAATGGCGCCAACATTTACGAGAGTCAAACACGTAAACGTGTGATGGATGCGTTCGTTGATTCTACTGCGATTCAAAAATGGATTGAATTAGGAAAGAGACATGGAATCAGCGTGATGGGTGCCGGAGTGGATTACTATTATTCGTTCGATGAAGATCCAACTGAATGGATGGAGTTTGATGTAAAACTTGTGAGTGGCAAGTTGAAAAGAATTCCAACCAAAGAGTCTTTAAACACTGATTTCTATAAAATCCTACTAATGGGAGATGAAGAACAACTCAATGAGTTTGAAACATTTATTCCAGAGGAGTGGCGAGACGAATTTTATGTGGTTCGTAGCCAAAAATATTTAGTTGAAGTACTAACAAAAGGTGTAAATAAAGCTTTTGGATTAGAAAAATTAGCCCAAAAACTAAATATTCAACCGAGTGAAATCGCGGCTATTGGGGATGCTGCTAACGATATCGAAATGTTAGAATACGCAGGACTTGCCATTGCAATGGGGAATGCTAGCGAAGAAGTAAAAGCTATTGCGGATATCGTCACAGATACTAATGATAACAATGGCGTTATTAAGGCGATTGACAAGTTAATTCAGTAAGAGTTTAAAAAGCAAAATGTAACTTTTATGTTACATTATGTTTTTCGTTTTTAGTAGATTATGAGATTAAAAAATAATTAGATTTTCTTGACAAATAGGCATTCCTCTAGTATTCTTTATAGCAACAATATAAATCCTTAGACAGAGACATAAAACGTACACTAAAGAGATAGAAGCCGTGGCTGAAAGCTTCTAATCGTACAAGGAAAGACACTCTTGAGGAGAATAATGCAAAGTTATTCCGGTAATTCCGTTATCATTAAGAGGGAAAGAGCTCTTTCCGAACTAAGGTGGTACCACGAAAATTTCGTCCTGACTTCTATTGAAGTTGGGATTTTTTTATTTTTATCGAAAGAAAGGATGATTCATATGATTCAAAAACCAAAAGGGACAGCCGATTTATTACCTGAAGAACTCAAAATTTGGCACTATATCGAAGAAACAGCACGCATCATTTTAGGCGATTATCAATTTGAAGAAATGCGTACACCAATGTTTGAAAGCTACGATTTATTTAGCCGTGGTGTTGGGGATACGAGTGATATCGTTTCAAAAGAGATGTATGATTTCTACGATAAAGGAGATCGTCACATTACACTTCGTCCAGAAGGAACTGCAGCGATTGTTCGTGCTTATGTAGAAAATAAATTATACGGACCAGAGCATAAGAAACCTTATAAAGTGTATTATATGGCTCCAATGTTCCGTTATGAGCGTCCACAATCAGGACGTCTTCGTCAATTCCACCAATTAGGAGTTGAGGTGTTTGGTTCTACAAATCCTGCTACAGACGTAGAAACGATCGCGATGGCTTGGGATTTATTAAAAGAACTCGGATTATCAAATATGCGCTTAGTGATTAACTCACTAGGTAAAACAGCGGACCGTATTAAATACCGTGAAGCGTTAATTAGTTACTTAGAACCATTTGCAGATGAACTTAGTGAAGATTCAAAAAATCGTCTTCACAAAAATCCATTACGTGTATTAGATAGTAAAGACAAACGTGATATTGAAATTGTTAAAAATGCACCACGCATCTTAGAATTCTTATCAGACGAAGCACGCACTCACTTTGAAAAAGTACAACAATACTTAAACGCATTAGAGATTCCATTTGAAATCGATGAAACAATGGTACGTGGACTCGATTACTATCAAGATACAATTTTTGAAATCATGACAGATTCTAAATCATTCGGTGCTAAAACGACGATTTGTGGTGGTGGACGTTATGATGGTCTTGTACAAGAACTCGACGGACCTGAAACTCCAGGATTTGGATTTGGTCTTGGAATCGAACGTCTTGTGTTATTAATGAAAGACGAACAAGTTGAAGTTCCTGAATTACAGGAACTAGATGTGTATGTTGTTGGTCTTGGTGAAGAAACAGAGGAGGAAGTATTAAAACTTTCTATTTCACTTCGTCAACAAGGGTACTCAGTAGACCGTGATTTCTTCGGACGTAAAGCAAAACCACAATTCAAGAACGCTCAAAAATATGGCGCTAAAGTGGTTATCACGCTAGGTGAAGAAGAATTAGAAACAAAACAAGTACCAGTGAAAGTAATGAAAACTGGTAAAGAAGTAAAAATTAATTTACAAGAACTCTATGAAGATTTCGATAGCATTTATCGTCAAATCACAATGGATACAACAGCCATTGACGAGTACTTTGGTAAATAGAAAGAGGGATGGATATGAAAAGAAGAACAGAATACTGTGGATTAATAAGTGAAAAATTAGTAGGACAAACAGTGACATTAGATGGTTGGGTGGCAAAACGTCGTGACCATGGCGGAGTTATCTTTATCGACTTACGTGACCGTGAAGGCATTATGCAAGTGGTCTTTAACCCAGCACGTAACCAAGAAGCGTTTGAAATCGCTGAAAAATTACGTTCTGAATACGTGATTCAAGTCACTGGTGAAGTGGCGTATCGTGGTGAAGGCTTAGAAAACCCAAACCTTAAAACGGGTGAATTTGAATTATTAGTCGATGAAGTAGAAGTGTTCTCTCAAGCAAAAACTTCTCCAATCTATATCGATGATGAACAAAAAGCATCAGAAGAATTACGTTTGAAATATCGTTACTTAGATATTCGTCGTCGCCCAGTATTAGAAAACTTACGCTTACGTCATAAAGCTACTCGTTCAATTCGTGAATATTTAGATGGTGAAGGATACATCGACGTTGAAACTCCAATTTTGGCTAAATCTACACCAGAAGGAGCACGTGACTACTTAGTACCTTCACGTGTTCACGAAGGAAGCTTCTACGCTTTACCTCAATCACCACAAACATTTAAACAATTGTTGATGGGTGCTGGATTAGACCGTTACTACCAAATCGTTCGTTGCTTCCGTGACGAAGACTTACGTGGAGACCGTCAACCAGAATTTACACAAGTCGATATCGAAACAAGTTTCCTATCCGCTGAAGAAATTCAAGAAATGATGGAAGGCTTATTGAAGAAAGTCATGAAAGACACATTGGATGTGGATGTTCAAACTCCATTCCCACGTATCTCATTTGCTGAAGCGATGGCTCGTTATGGTAACGATAAACCTGATACTCGTTTTGATTTAGAGTTAATCGACGTGAGTGACATTATGAAAGATTCAGACCTTAAAGTATTCAGTTCATGTGTTGCAAACGGAGGCGAAGTGAAAGTTCTTAACTTAAAAGGTCTAGCTTCAGAGTATTCTCGTAAAGATGCAGATAGCTTAGCGGACTTTGTAGCGAAATTTGGTGCTAAAGGGTTAGCATGGATTAAAGTTGAAGAAGACGGCCTAAAAGGACCAATCGCGAAATTCATCGTGAACCAAGAAGTTGCTTTCCGTGAACGTATCAACGCTGAAGTAGGAGATATCGTGTTCTTCTGTGCTGACAAACCATCAGTGGTTGCACAATCATTATCTGAATTACGTTTACACTTCGGTAAGAAACATGATTTAATCGATAATACTAAATTTAACTTCTTATGGGTTGTTGATTGGCCATTATTAGAGCATGACGCTGAAGAAGACCGTTATGTAGCAATGCACCACCCATTCACTCGTCCAGTGAACGAAGATTTCCAAGCGTTAATCGATGATCCGGCCTCTGCGAAAGCACAAGCCTACGATATCGTATTAAACGGTTATGAATTAGGTGGAGGTTCATTACGTATTTATCGTCGCGACATGCAAGAAGCGATGTTCAAAGTTTTAGGATTTACAAAAGAATCTGCCGAAAGTCAATTCGGATTCTTGTTAGATGCCCTAGATTACGGATTCCCACCACATGGAGGAATCGCGCTTGGTTTAGACCGTTTAGTAATGTTACTAGCTGGTGAAGACAACATCCGTGAAGTCATCGCGTTTCCAAAGAATAGCTCAGCTGTTGACCCAATGACACAAGCTCCAAGTGAAGTGTCAGAAAAACAATTAGATGAGCTTTCATTAAAAATTAAATAAAACCTGAATGGAATGTTAAAAGGAGGAAGAAACTTTGAAGAGTAGTAAAGGAGTTGTGTTTAAACGACAACAACGTATCCTACAACTATTACAAGAAAATCATGAGATGTCTGTAGAAGACTTATCAAAAGAGTTAGAAGTTTCTGAAATCACCATTCGAAGAGATTTGCAACAATTTGAAGATCAAGGAGTTATCGAGCGCTTCTATGGAGGCGCCCGGTATCTTGCTGGGAAAATAAAAAGAGAAAATGTGGAACAAATTCAATATAATTCCATGAAAAAAAACATCGCAAGAAGAGCCGCGGGATTAGTACGAGATCATAATATGGTCTTTATTAACTCAGGCTCTACTGCCTTTTTATTATTAAATTTTCTAGCGGATGCAAATGTAACGATTTTAACGAATAATGGTCGTTCTATCTTCAAAAAACCATCTACGAAAGCATCCGTTGTGATTAGTGGTGGGGAAATTTTCGAACAGAAAAAATCTCTTGTTGGGGATTTTGCGATTAACTCATTTTCAAAAGCTCGTGCAGACATTTGTTTCTTAGGCGTTGGAGGAATTAGTAAGAATGGTATTTCAACATACGCACTTCCAGAAACAGCTGTGAATCGTGTGATTTTAGAACGTACTACAGGACACCGCATTATCGTCACTGAAGGGTTTAAGGTTGGTCGTGATTCGAATTTTCATACTGCTGACTGTAATATGATTACTCATTTAATTACAGACCACACAGCAGATCTAGAAACTGTTGCTTATTTAAAGAGCATTGGTGTGAAAGTGTTGTTTATTTCGTAGTGAAAAAGAATGTAGAGGTATAAAATGATTGAATTAGGAGAACGATTAACTCGTGTCGCTAGTTTTGTTCCGAATGGTTCTAAGGTATGCGATGTTGGTAGTGACCATGCGTATTTACCAGTGTACTTAATCCAAAACGACCAAATCAGTTGCGCAATCGCAGGAGAAGTCGTGGAAGGACCATTCTTATCTGCTAAACAAACGGTTCGTGATTATCGAATGGAAGACCGTATTGAAGTTCGCCTTGGTGACGGACTACAGATTCTTTCAAAAGAAGATGAAATTACGGCAGTCACGATTTGTGGAATGGGTGGAGAACTCATTTCTAGGATTCTTGAAGCTGGATACAGTGGGAGTCATCTAAATGGTCGTGAAAGACTCATTCTTCAACCGAACGTCGCAGAGCATTTCGTACGTGAATGGTTAATGAAGCATTCGTACCGCATTACTTATGAGACGGTAGTTGAAGATAATCATCGTTTGTATGAAATTATTGTCGCTGAACCAGTAAATGAACGTTTAGAATATACAGAACTCGAATTAAAATACGGTCCTATTTTATTAAAAGAACCAACAGAATTATCTGTTGCAAAGTGGACTCGAATGAACCGTAAAAACAAAGAGATATTGGAACAATTACAAAAGAGTAAGACTCCTCAACATGAAAAAGTTGAGCAGTTTGAAAAAGCATTTAATGAATTGCAAGGAGTGATTGATCGTGCCAACAGTTAGAGATGTGGTAAGTCGTTTTGAAAAACGCGTGCCCAAGAGTCTTTCGGTCCCAAAAGATCCAATTGGACTACATTTTGGAGATTGGAATCAAGAAGTGAAAGTAATCATGACAACGCTGGATATTCGTCCAAGTGTCATAGAAGAAGCGATTGCTAATAACGTTGACTTAATTATCGCGCATCATCCACCTATTTTCAGACCGGTGGCATTATTTGATTTAACCGTTCCACAAAACAAAATGTTCCAGCAAATTTTGAAGCATGATATTGCGGTGTACGCAGCACATACTAACCTTGATGTGGTAGAAGGTGGAGTGAATGATTGGTTGGCAGAGGAATTGTTATTAACTGATGTAACGGTGATGTCTCCAACTACGACGATTCCTTCCGTCAAAGTTGTTACTTATGTTCCTAAAAATGACGCAAAGAAAGTTTTAGAAGCGATGTTTGAAGCAGGTGCTGGGACAATCGGTGATAACTATAAAGAATGTGCATTCCAAAGTTCTGGTATTGGACAATTTACACCAGTTGATGGCGCGAATCCTGCTATTGGTTCATTGAATCAGCAGGAATTCGTAGAGGAAGTGAAATTAGAAGTTGTTTGCTCGGAAGAGGTATTAAGTGATGTTTTACGCTCCTTAAGAGGTGCACATCCATATGAAGAACCAGCAATCGACGTCTTCTCATTGAAGAAAGCAGGCAAAACATTAGGATTTGGTCGAGTTGGAAATCTTCCAAAAGAAATGACTGGGGAAGAATTTATCAATTTTGTTACTGAGCGTTTCAAGTTGAAGGGACTCCGCTATGTTCCTTCTCGTGTGAATCCAGATGGACTCATTTCAAGAGTTGCTGTAATGGGTGGTTCTGGTGGAAATTACTACATGGATGCACTGAAAAATGGTGCAGATGCCTTTGTAACAGGTGATATTTTCTACCATACAGCGCATGATATAGAAGAGACTTCATTATTCCTAGTGGATGCTGGGCATCATATCGAAGTTGTATGTCGAAAACAATTAGCCAAATGGGCTCGTGAATGGAAAGAAGAAAACAACTGGGATGTAACAGTGATTGAAAGTGAAACTTTTACAGATCCATTTGAATTTTATAAAGCAGGTGAAGAAAATGCATAAAGAATTAACAAAACGTTTTATCCGTTACGTAAAGAAAGAAACAAGATCTGACGAAACAAGTCAAACAGTCCCAACAACGCCTTCTCAAACAGCGTTTTTAAAGGACTTAGAACAAGAATTAAATGAATTAGGATTCCAAGAAGTTTACTTGAATCCTAAAAACAGCTTCCTAACAGCAACAATCCCATCAAACGTTGACCATGAAGTTCCAACAATTGGGTTCATTGCTCACGTGGACACAGCTGACTTTGAAGCAAGAAATATTCAACCACAAATTCACGAAAACTATAATGGTGAAGCAATCGTCCTTGACGAAGAAGGAAAATTCGTATTAGATCCAAAAGACTTCCCGAACTTAAAGAATTATGTTGGCCAAACATTAATCACAACAAATGGTAAAACTTTACTAGGTGCTGATGATAAGTCTGGTGTGACAGAAATTGTTACAGCAGGTGCTTATTTATTACAGCATCCTGAAATCAAACACGGAAAAATTCGCGTAGCTTTTGGTCCAGATGAAGAAATCGGACGTGGAGCTGATTTATTCGACGTTGACCAATTTGCATGTGATTATGCTTATACAATGGACGGCGGGCCTGTTGGCGAATTAGAGTACGAAAGCTTCAACGCTTGTCGTGCAACCGTTCGTATCCAAGGTAAGAACGTTCACCCTGGTACAGCGAAAGATACAATGGTCAGCGCACTTGAATTAGCTCGTAAGTTCCAAAACGCACTTCCTGAGTTCGAAGTTCCAGAACATACGACAGGACGCGAAGGTTTCTACCACTTAGTAGCAGCTGAAGGGGTTGTAGAAGAAGCTAAATTAGTCTACATTTTACGTGACCACAGCCGTGAATTATTCAATGCGAAGAAAGACATGATGCTACGTATCGCTTCTCGTATGAATAAAGAATTGGATACAGACCGTATTACTGTTGATTTACACGACGAATACTACAACATGGCTGAAATCATCGAGAAAGATTTCCGTTGTGTGGATGTGGCAAAACAAGCATTAGAAAACTTAGATATCGTTCCAATTATTAAACCAATCCGTGGTGGTACAGACGGTTCTAAGATTTCATTCATGGGATTACCAACACCAAACATTTTTGCTGGTGGAGAAAACATGCATGGACGCTATGAATATGTTGCTGTGGAATCAATGGATAAAGCAACACAAGTAATTATCGAAATCGCTCGTTTAGCAGCGCTATAATTTTTAACAGTAAAAAGAAAGGAGTGAGTTCATGACATTTGATGGTATTTTCACCAAATGGATGATGGACGAAGTGGCGCCTCAATTAGTTGGAGGACGTATTACAAAGATTCATCAACCATTACCATACGATGTACAATTCACCATTCGTGCCAACCGTAAGAACTACTTACTTGTTTGTTCGGCACACCCAATGATGGCTCGTGTACAATTTATTTCTGAGAAACCAGAGAATCCAGAAGTTGCTCCTAACTTTTGTATGATTCTTCGTAAGTATTTAGAAGGGGCTATTATTCAATCGTTCACTCAAGTAGAAAATGACCGTATTTTACATTTGGATGTTTCTACACGTGATGAGCTTGGGGATAAGGCGGGGTATCGTTTTACCATTGAGATGATGGGACGTCATAGTAATCTATTTCTAGTGAATCAAGAAGACAACACGATTATCGATTGTGTGAAGCGTGTTTCTCTTGGGCAGAATAGTTATCGTACCTTACAACCAGGTGCAAGCTATGTGATGCCACCTCAAACGCAGAAGAAAAATCCTTTTGAGTATTCGCTCTTTGAATTAGATAGTTTACTTCATCCATTTATTGGAGAACCTGGTGAAAGAACGTTGATGAATGTCTTTCAAGGGATTAGTAAACAGTCAGCTCATGAAATTGTGGAACGTAGTGAGAGAGAGGGCCAAAGCTTAGCCGAGGCCTTGCATCACTATCTCGAAGAAGGGAATACGGCAATTCAGCCTACACTTACAAAAGCAGAGGATGGGAAGACGTACTTTTTACCGTTTCCGTATTTGAGTAAGACGGGTGAATCCCAAAGTTTTGAGACCCTATCTGAATTACTAAGTGCATACTATGTACAGAAGATTCAAGAAGAGAAGATTCAGCAATTAGCAGGGCACCTGTTACAAATGTTGAAATCTGAACTTCGAAAGAACCGTGAGAAAATGGTAAAACTCGATGAAGACTTAGCTAGAACAGAAGATGCAGATCATTATCGCGTATATGGAGACTTGATTAACACATACCAACACCAGATTGAAAAAGGTGCAATTAGTGTAACGGTTCAAAACTTCTACGCGGATTATGAAGAAGTGACGATTCCATTAAATCCATTATTAACGGCTTCTCAAAATGCCCAGGCGTATTTTAAAAAATACCAAAAACTTAGAAATGCAGTAACGCATATACATGAGCAACAAAAAGCAACGAAGAATGAAATGGACTACCTCGAGAGTGTTATTTACCAAATTGAAGAAGCGGATGTATTTAACTTAGAAGCGATTCGTGAAGAACTTGTTGAGAGTGGCTACTTAAAACGTTCTGCGTTGAAAAAAGGTATTAAGAAACAAGGTGGCGCAAAACCACATGTGTTCTACGCAACTGATGGGACTCGTATCCTTGTCGGACGTAACAATTTACAAAATGACCAATTGACACTCAGACAAGCGAAGAAGGAATACTTATGGCTTCATGCGCAAAATATTCCAGGATCGCACGTCATTATCGAATCCAGTGACCCAGCTGAAGAAACAATTGGTGAAGGTGCGATGCTTGCGGCATACTACTCGAAATATCGACTTTCCGGGACGGTTCCTGTGGATTATGTTCAAGTATCGAAAATTCGTAAACCAAATGGCGCTAAACCAGGATTTGTAGTATACGAAGGGCAGCAAAACACGTATATTACGCCTGACCCATTAAAGGTTGAAGCGCTAAGAAATAATAAACCGAAATAGAGGGATGCTATGAAAATTATTGTGACAGGATTTGACCCTTTTGGAGGGGAAAAGATTAATCCATCGATTGAATGTGTCAAAGCTCTTCCAGAAATCGAGGGAGTGGAACTCTTTCGCGTAGAATTACCAACTGTATTTAAGGAATCAGCTATCCGCTTGAATGAAGTCATTAATGATGTGAAACCAGATGCGGTCTTAAGTGTTGGCCAAGCAGGTGGAAGACCTGGGATTACAATGGAGCGTATCGCGATTAACGTAGATGATGCGAGAATTCCAGACAATAGCTGTCAACAACCAATCGATGAAGCGATTCAAGAAAAAGGTGAAGCAGCGTACTTTACAACTTTACCGATCAAACGAATTGTAAAAGCGATTCGTGAAGCGGGAATTCCAGCGGAAGTTTCAAATACTGCTGGAACATTTGTGTGTAACCACATTATGTACCAAGCGTTATTTGCTGCGACAAAGGCTGTTAAGCCATTTAAAGCAGGATTTATGCATATTCCGTTTATTCCAGAGCAAACGACGGATAAACCGTCTCTATCGCTTGATAAGAGCACAAAAGCTTTACAGATTGCGATTGAGACAATCCGTGATTATTTACATGATGAAGATATTAAGGTTCAAGAGGGAGCCATTTTTTAGAAAGGAGGGAGATGAATAATGTCACCAAAAGCTGCATATATTCATATCCCTTTTTGTTCGCATATTTGTTATTACTGCGATTTCAATAAAGTCTTTATTGAAGGGCAACCAGTCGATGAGTATATTGAATTACTGATTCGCGAAATGGAACTGACTAAACAAAAATATAATATTCAGCCGCTTGAAACATTATATGTTGGTGGTGGAACGCCGTCTTCATTAAATCCACAACAAATGGAACGGCTTTTAGATGGCATTCATGAATATTTACCGCTTCAAAAGGGTGCAGAGTTCACAATGGAACTCAATCCAGATGACGGCACACCTGAACTTCTCTCGGTCATGAAGGAGGGTGGAGTGAATCGGCTTAGTATGGGAGTCCAAACCTTCAATAATGATTTACTGAAAGCCATTGGTCGTAAACATACTAAAGAAACGGCAATTCGAACTATTGAAAACGCTCGAAAAGTCGGATTTGAGAACATGAGTATCGATTTAATTTTCAGACTTCCAAAACAAACGATTGCAGATTTTGAAGAGAGTTTAAAAATGGCGATGGCGCTAGACTTGCCTCATTATTCCATTTACTCCCTTATTTTAGAGCAGAAGACTGTTTTCTATAATCTAATGAGACAAGGGAAACTTCCGTTGCCGACGCAGGATGAAGAAGCTGATATGTTTGAACTCGCCATGAAAACAATGGAAGAGTTTGGCAGACATCATTATGAAATTAGTAATTATGCTGTTCCTGGATATGAATCGAGACATAACCTCCATTATTGGAAAGCAGATGAGTACTTTGCCTTTGGTGCAGGGGCTCATGGTTATGTGAATGGTGTTCGTTATCAAAACAATGGTCCTATTCAACATTATCTTGCACCGTTAAGAGAGGGCAAATTGCCAATTTTTTCAGAGACATTGTTAACAAAAAAACAACTCATCGAGGAATTTATGTTCTTAGGTTTAAGAAAGTTTTCAGGTGTATCAAAGATTGAATTTATGGAAAGATTTGGAAATTCTATGGATGAAATATACTCAGAAGTGATTCAGGAGTTGATAGAAGAAGGGTTGCTCACAACAACTTCTGATGGGTACGTTCTAACTCACCAAGGGAAGTTTCTTGGAAATAACGTTTTCCAATCGTTTTTGATTGATGAAAATCAGAATGAAACTTTTTGAAAATAGGGGATATTGTTAAACATTTCTTAAAGAATATGGTATCATATCTTATGGCATTTTAAATGCATAAAATAAATTAAAAGAAAAGGGGATATCTATCCAATGGAAAATATCGTTAAGATTTTAACAGCACCAGCATTCGTGTCTGCTATCTTCTCAACAATCTCTATTATCTTAGTGGGTTATCTCATCCGCAAGAAAAATATTGTTGATGCAAACAGTGGTAAAGTTTTATCTAACGTTTTACTTTCAGTTGCGCTTCCTGCGTTAGCGTTCAAAGCCTTCATGGTTGACATTAACGACAAAACATTCACAACTGGTTTAAACGTGTTTATTTTTGGCTTTATCGCTTATGTAATTTTAATTCTTTTAGGAGAATTATTCTTTATTAAGGAGAAAGGTGACCGTAAAACTACTTTATCAGTATTAACAACATTCGGTTCAACAACTTTCTTTGGTATTCCAATTATTAACGGTTTATTAGGAGCAGCTGGTATTTTATATGCTAACATCTTCAACTTAGCTTACCGTGTGTTCTTATATTCTTACGGATTAATTCGTATGAGCGGATTAAAATTCGAGAAGAAAAACTTCAAAATGATTTTCGGTAATGTCATCGTTATCGCAACATTTGCCGGATTATTAATCTGGATCTTCCAATCTTCATTACCACAAGTAGCTGTTCAAGTTAAAGTTGGTGAAGAAACTAAAGAAGTTATGTACGCTTTCTTACGTATCGATAAGACAGCTCCATGGTTATTCAAAGCTATTACTTACTTAGCTGACTTAAGCTCACCACTTGCATGGTTAGCAATCGGTATCACTTTAGGAAACATTTCTTTAGGTGAAGCCGTTAAAGATAAGATGGTTTGGTACTACAGCATTGTTAAATTAATCTTAGTTCCTGCAGTATTCGTTGGAATTATCTTTGCAGTTAGCCCATTCTTACCAATGGCTCCTGAAGCTTCAAAAGGTATTCTTATTATGTTAGCTACACCACCAGCAACAGTTGCAGTGGCTTACGCTATCAAATACGATAAAGAGGCAGCACTTGCAAGTAATGCTTCATTACTAGGAACTGTATTAGCAGTATTCGCAATCGTCTTCTGGATTGTTGTTGGATCTGTTATTTTCCCTGGAGTAGGTTAAATCATAAAAGTAGATCGTTTCTCGGTCTACTTTTCAATTTATATAAAATGGAGGATGTAAAATGAAAGTTTTAGCATATGGTGTTCGTGAAGTTGAATTACCAATTTTCGAACAAGTAAACAAAAAATTTGGATACGAATTAACATGTATTCCAGAATACTTAAATTCTGAAGAAACTGCTCGTAAAGCAGAAGGTTTCAAAGCTGTTATCTTACGTGGTAACTGCTGGGCAAACAAAGAAACTTTAGATATCTACAAAGAATTAGGAGTAGAGTACGTATTAACTCGTACTGTTGGTGTAAACCACATCGATGCTGAATACGCAAAATCATTAGGAATGAAATTAGGTTACGTTCCTTTCTATTCTCCAAACGCAATTAGTGAATTAGCTGTAACATTAGCAATGACATTATTACGTAACGTTGCGTACACTGCAGCCAAAACAAGTCAACAAGATTTCACTGTAGACACTCAAATGTTTGCTAAAGAAATCCGTAACTGTACTGTAGGGGTTGTTGGTATCGGACGTATCGGTTTAACAACAGCTACATTATTCAAAGGTTTAGGTGCTAACGTATTAGCATACGATGCTTTCCCTAAAGAAGGCGTTGACCATATCTGTACTCAAGTACCTTTAGATGAGTTATTAGCGAAATCAGACGTGATTTCAATTCACGCTCCATACATTCCTGCAAACGGAAAAGTAATCACTAAAGAATTCATCAGCAAAATGAAACCAGGTGCTATCTTAGTAAACACTGCTCGTGGTGAATTACAAGATATCGATGCTATTATCGAAGCTTTAGAATCTGGTCACTTACGTGGTGTTGGTTTAGACGTATTAGAAGGAGAAAGCGAAGTATTCTTCAAAGACTTACGTGGTCAAGAAATCAAAAATCCAGCTATTCGTAAATTAGTTGAATTATACCCACGAGTATTATTAACACCTCATATGGGTAGTTACACTGATGAAGCAGTATTAAACATGGTTGAAACAAGTTTTGAAAACTTAAAAGAATATGTTGAAACTGGTTCATGTAAAAATGACATTCAATGCTAATTGAAAACAAACGAAAAAATCTCTTAGAGTAATCTAAGAGATTTTTTTGCGTTTAATTATAAATATTTGAACACTGCTAGGAACATAAAAACCGCTCCAGCTAGTACGAATAGATGCCAGATGACATGATAGAAATTATGATATTTCCGTTTGTAAAAGATTGTACCAAGAGAGTAGCTCAATCCTCCAAGGAAGAGATAGAGGATGCCGCCCCAGCCCATGCTTTCATATAAAGGCTTCAATGTGAAAATGGATACCCATCCCATTGCTAAATAGAGAAATACTGAAATTTTAGAGAATTTCTCTAAGAAGAATGCTTCAATAATGACGCCCCCAATCGCGAAGGCCCAGATAGCAATACAGAAGGTTAATCCTTGTTGACCTCCGATTCCAATCAAGCAGAACGGAGTATAGGTCCCGGCGATTAATAAGTAAATGGAAGAGTGATCAATCCGTTGAAATACTTTTGCTGCTTTTGTAAATTTAAAACTATGGTAGAGTGTCGATGCTAGAAATAACAAGATAAGCGAAGCGCCATAAACACTAAATGCAATAATTTGAGTGGTGTTATTGACTGCTACTGCCTTCATTAAGAGAAGTACAAGAGCAGTAATCGCTAAGGCGACACCGATGCCGTGAGTGACTGCATTAAGTACTTCACCGATGATTTCGGACTTAATGGATTGTACTTTACGAGCTTTTTTTAGAGTGGTTTCTTTCATGAACTCACGCTCCTTTCGATAACTCTCATTATAGAAGGCAAATCATCTTTTGTCCAACAGACTTTCAAAGACTTTTCTATGAAATAGGAATTCATACCATCTTAAGAAAAATTTAATCAAAATTTGGATAGTCAAGGGACTCTATGAGTAGTAACTAATTTATAACATTAAGTAAATATTATGCATTTTCATAGTTTTGTGAAGGTGAGAGTTGTTTTTTTGTTCTAAAATCTTTGCGGTTATAATTAATCAAATTCTTTATCAAATAAATTATGATGATAGGGATAATTGGACTGGAAAACTAAATAGAACACAATCAATTTAAAAGTTGATTGCGTTCAGTTTAGTTTTATTTTTTTCCATAAAGGTAACGATTAGCTATTAACCAAGTAGCAATATACATTATTACGTTAATCATAAATGCGACAACGATGACTATATTCCAATCATGGGATAAATTAGTAGTTACAATTCCCATGATTGTTGTACCAAAAAGTCCACCAATCTGTTTGTTAGCATTTAAAGTTGCACCAGCAATTCCAGATAATTCTTGACCAGCAGATTCCATAAGAATAGTTGTAGTTGCTGGAGTTAACACTCCGATACCTAGACTCATTAAAGAAAATAAAGGGATTAGGATGTATAGTTGAATTTCATGAAAAAGAACTCCAATTCCAAAAATCCCTGCTGCTCCTACAATGGCAAAAATAATTGAGACAGTAGCGAGGCTTCCTACGGAAATTCGTTTTACAGCACGTGCATAGAATAAATTACCAATAATTAAGACAATCATTCCTGGTAGAATGAGGAGTCCAGAAACCATTGACGAGAGATTTAAATAAGTTTGAAAATAAAGTCCTAATACCAAAACAATACCGTATAATGAAATGTTAACTACTAAACCTAACAGATTAGAGACAATAAAGTTAGCATTTTTTAACAGTTGGTGGGGAACAATAGGTGCTTTACTTTTTTTATCGTGGATTACTAAACCAATAGAAAATAATATAAATAGGAGAAGAAGCAATAAGAGATTTGAGTTACTATAACCGTATTGATTCCCTTCAACAAGGTAAATAACTAGACTTCCGATAGTTGCAACTAGAAATAGATTACTAAAAATGTCAATTTTTGTCTTAGGATTAGCAATATTTTTTTTCACGAGGACTAATATTGAAATCGCCGTCAAAACCCCCAACGGAATATTGATTAGGAAAATACCTCTCCATCCGAAGTAGTTAATAATTATCCCACCAATAAAAGAACCAGTACCGGTTGCGACAGAAATGATTGCTGTCCAAATCCCTAACATACGTGCTCTTTTAGCAGAGTCGGGGTATGAAATAAATAAAAGTGCTAATGAACTTGGCATAAATAAGGATGCGCCAAAACCTTGAATGAATCTAAGAAAAATCAAAGTTTCAATATCTGGTGAAAAAGAGCAACCTAATGAGGCAAGTGTAAAAAGTGTCATTCCAATCAATAAAATTCGTTTTGCACCATATTTTGTTGTTAGATTTCCTGAAAGTAAGAGTAAAGATCCTAAAGCTAGTGTATAAGCGTTAATTATCCAAATGGATTGCCCTAATGATACCCTCATATCTGTTTCAATATGAGGCACTGCAAGAACCACTCCTGTCGTATCAAGAACTGCCATAATATATCCTAGGGACAGTATAAAAAGTAGATAAACTGGCGTTATTGTATTTGTTTTTTTCATCATGCTTCCTCCGTTATTTAGTCAAACAAATCTTCGTTAATTAATCAAAAGTAATATTTTTATCTTTGTAGGGAAATAATTGCTTGAGTATATCAATTAATAAAGTATGTTTCTTAACTACTTCCGAGTATATTTTCAATCCGTTCAAACTTAGTTATAATATACATAGTATTTCCTCCCTTCGAAATATATAATAATAGGTTATAACTTAATTATTTCTGAAACAAGAAGGGAAAAAAAGTATAGTAACTATACAAATAGTAGGAAACGAACGGAGACTAAGAGGATGCAATCTGTTAAGAAATCAATTTGTCCAGCAAGAAGTGTCTTGAATTTACTAAAGGGTAAATATACTCTTGAGATTTTATCAGAAATTATTGATGGTAATATTCATTATGGTACTCTTTTGCGTAGTGTAGAAGGCATTAATCCTAGAATATTAGCTCAACGATTACGCGATTTTGAGCAAGAAGGTATTTTATCAAGAAAAGTTTTACCGACATCACCCCCACAGGTTGAATATAAAATGACAAATAAAGGTATAGCTCTAAGAAGTATCGTTGACGAAATGAAAAAATGGGAGAAAACTTATGGTGATTAAATAGAATTTATATGGTTAATTACTAATATTTTTATTGTTTCTGGATTTATATTTTGTAGTGGGTAAACACTTAAGCAAAAACAAGCAGTTTAAAATAGTCTAAATAATATTGTGAATTTTAGGTATAGATTTGTTAAATCTGCGTATTTTATAGTTAAAAGACGCACCGTTCAGATAATCTTAGTAAAGGTTAAATGAAGTGTTATTTTCAGAAAAATCTGAAAATAGAGTATTAAAGATTTTTTAAATTTATTCAAACAAAAGCTATTGTAACCATTAAGTAAACCTTTTTAAGTTTTCATAGTTGTACTTTTATAGTAGAATAGTAAATATATCAATAACGGGGTTTCCCATAAAAGGAGAATAAAAAATGAGTGTTCATATTAATGCTACAAAAGGCCAAGTTGCTGAATCAGTTTTAATGCCAGGAGATCCATTGCGTGCAAAATTTATTGCTGAACATTATTTAACAGAAGTAGAACAATACAATGCAGTCCGTAACATGTTTGGTTACACTGGTTTGTATAAAGGTCAACGTGTATCTGTTCAAGGTAGTGGAATGGGGATTCCATCTATTATGATTTATGCGAACGAACTGTTCACTGAGTTTGGTGCAGAGCGCATCATCCGTATCGGTTCTGCCGGCGGTATGCAAGAAGATGTTAAAGTTCGTGATATCGTTTTAGCGCAAGGAGCTACAACAGATTCATCAATCTTCAATAACATTTTCCAAAATCAAGTAACTTTTGCTCCAATTGCAAGCTTTAACTTATTAGATAAAGCGTATCACTTAGCAAAAGACCGTGGAGTTGGCGTTCACGTAGGAAATGTATTGTCATCTGACCGTTTCTATAACGCTGAATTAGACAAGAAGAAATTAATGGATTACGGAATGCTTTGCGTAGAAATGGAAGCTGCTGGATTATATGCGTTAGCAGCACAACACAAAAAAGAAGCGTTAGCGATTCTTACAATTAGTGACCACCTATTAACAGGTGAAGAAACAACTGCACAAGAACGTGAACAAACATTTAACGATATGATGGAAATCGCGTTAGAAACTGTTCGTGCATAAATTTTGAAGTAGAAAGAAGGAACCCGAATGGGAAATAATCCAAAACCTCAAGGTGCCGTTCGAAACGACCTTGAGTCAAAAAAAGTTTCCGTTTGGATATTATTTTTAGCGGTATTATTAACAGGAGTATTCACTTATTTTGGAACGAGCTATGCTGCTCGAACTTCTCAAAATCAAGTGGCTCAATCTGAAACAAAGAATGATTCAAACAATGTCACTGGAAAATCAAGTGATACTCTTACAAATGACGATTTGGCAAAATTAGAACTTGTATATGATACACTTGTTTCTGGATACGTTGATAAAAACATTAACAAAGATGATATTATCAACGGAGCCTTAAAAGGAATGGCAGAAGCTACAGGTGATCCATATACGAACTATTTAGTAAACGATGAAACTGCTGCAATCGATGAAACGATGACAGGTTCATTTGGAGGAATTGGTGCGGAATTACGTTCTGAAAACAACCGTGTGATTATTAGCAATACTCGTGAAGGAACACCAGCTCAAAAAATTGGTCTTCAAGAAAATGACGCTATTCTAAAAGTGGATGGAGAAGACATGGAAGGTAAGAGCATCTCTTATGTTGTTTCTAAAGTCCGTGGGGAAGTGGGAACAGATGTCACACTGACAATCCAACGTGGAACACAAGAATTAGAAGTGAAGATTACACGTGCTAAAATTGCCATTGAAACGGTTAAAGGTACTGTAGATGCAACAGACGCAACAATTGGCCATGTTCAAATTAATTCATTTGCAAAAAACACCGCCAAAGAAGTTGAAAAAGCCGTGACAGATTTACGTGAAAAAGGTGTTAAGAAATTTATCTTTGACGTTCGTTATAATCCTGGTGGTCTATTAGATCAAGCGATTATGATTGCCAATATGTTTGTTGAAGAAGGAAAAACAATCCTAAATGTTGAAAATCGTGATGGGCAAATTAAGACTTATAAAGCTTCTAAAGACTATGGAACATTCAAGATTACTGAACCATATGTATTACTTGTAAACGAAGGTAGTGCTTCTGCATCTGAAATTTTAGCAGCAGCTTTAAAAGAGTCTGCTGATGCTCAATTAATCGGTAAGAAGACTTATGGTAAAGGTACCGTTCAGTCTGTAATTGAAGTTGGTGAAAATGCTGAATTGAAATACACAATTGCAAAATGGTTAACACCTAACAAAACATGGATTCATAAAACAGGTATTGAACCAACAGAAGAAGTCTCAATGCCAGATTATTACAACATCACGATTATCGACACGCGTGAAGTTGTAAAAGAAGGCGCTGTGTCTGACAATGTGAAAACAATTGAAACAATCCTTAAAGGTTTAGGATACGATGTTACTGCAGATGGATACTTTGATAGTAAAACTACTGAAGCTGTAAAAGAATTCCAAAAATCAAAAGGATTATCTGAAACTGGCGAAGTAGATGAAAAAACTGGTACAGCATTAATGAGTGCGATTCGGGATGCATTGAAAGCAAACGATACTCAATACAAAGCTGCTGTAAAAGCTTTACAATAACAAAGGAGGATGGGAATGTACGAAGATAACCAAGTGGAAAATTCGGCCCTAGCTTCTATCGAAGAGAGATTAAACTCTCGTAAGAATAAAGGGAATGAACCTAAGAAAAAACATCCGATTCTAGAAGAAATTCTAGAAGAAATTCTTAGTTGGATTTGGTCTATTGCTGTTGCAAGTATCATTATGGCGATTCTCTACTTCTTTGTAGGTCGTCCATTTACAGTTAGTGGACAATCGATGTATCCAACCCTTCATAATGGAGATCATATGATTATGTCAAAAATTGGCGGTATTAACCGTTTTGATGTGGTTGTATTGAAAGCTCCAGACGAAGATAAAGAATATATCAAACGCGTCATCGGAATGCCTGGTGATACGGTTGAAGCGAAAAATGGAGTTCTGTATATTAACGGAAAAGAAGTGGAGCAACCATTTATTAACACAAATAACGACAAGAAGACAGTCTTCATCGATGATTTTACATTGAAAGAGTTGACTGGAGAGGACAAGGTTCCTGAAGGTAAATACTTTGTCATGGGAGACAATCGAGGCGTTTCGAAAGATAGTCGAATGATTGGATTTATTGATAAGTCCGCCATTGAAGGAAAAGCCGTATTTACAGTATGGCCGCTTAACCGTATTGGTGGATTGAAAGACTATTCGAATTTATATCAATAGAGAGTAAAGAGGCAGATTTCTGTCTCTTTTTCTTTTGCTTGTAGAATAACTATGATTAGAAAACGATTTCATTATTGTTGACTTTCTATCGAAATATGCGTAAAATAGAAAGGTACATTTTTAAAGGAGGAAGAGTATGGATCAAATTTTTGTGCGTTCATTTGACGCAATGTTAGAGTTAAGACATTTTACGTCAATTATCCTCGCATGTATTTGCGGACTGTTAATTGGATACGAACGAAAAGCCAGAAATAAACAAGCCGGTGTTAAAACCCACGTTATTGTTTGTTTAACTTCCGCATTGATGATGATTATTTCCAAAGAAGCGTTTCTTGATACTCATGACTTTGATTCAACACGTGTCGCAGCACAAATCGTTAGTGGTATTTCCTTCATCGGTGGGGGAATTATCTTCATGCGTGACAAGAAAATTAGTGGACTAACAACAGCAGCTGGTATTTGGGCGACCTCCGGTATCGGTATGGCGATTGGTGGAGGATTATGGTTCTTTGGTCTCGTATGTAGCGTGTTCGTTATGTTGATCCAATGGCTAACACATGATTTTACAAAACAACATCAAATCTACCAAGCAAGCATCAATGGGACGGTAGGTGATATCTCGCTCGTTCATGATATTTATCAATACTGTGATTTAAAACAATATCAAATTGCGAATGTTGATGTAAAAGATATCGGTGGTAAATATGAAATTAACATTCAGATTGAAAATGATAAACAAATTTCGATTGATGATATTGAAGCAACCATCAGGGAGCGACATATTGACTTCAAGATTAAGAAAGTGAAGTTCAAGTCGTCAGAAAACAATCCTCAATAGTAAAGATGAGACTGAAGCAATTCAGTCTCTTTTAATTTAACTAGGTGGATTGCTATTCTATTTCTAAATTGTTAAACTAATGATATATATTGTGTGTAAATTTTACACTTAAGGAGACTTGTATGGTGAATAGAGAAGAAGTCGTTGCATTACAACACCAACGTTATGCTACTAAAAAATTTGATCCAACTCGTCGCATTTCTGATGAAGATTGGGCAGCACTTGTGGAAGTAGGTAGATTAGCTCCTTCTTCGCTTGGTTTTGAACCTTGGAAAATGCTTTTATTAAATAACAAAGAAATGAAGCAAGATTTAAAATCAATGGCTTGGGGCGCTGTTTCAATGCTTGATGGTGCTAGTCATTTTGTGATTTATCTAGCTCGTAAAGGCGTGAACTATGAAACTCCTTATATCGAAAAATTAATGCAAGAAGTAAGACATAGAAGTTATGATCCCGATTCTGCTTATGCGCATCGTATTAAGAGTTTCCAAGAAAGTGATGCAAAGCTGAACGATGAACGTTCACTCTTTGACTGGGCAAGTAAACAAACGTATATCCAAATGACAAATATGATGAATGCGGCAGTTCTAATGGGGATGGATTCATGTCCAATCGAAGGATTCGATAAAGATAAAGTAGAAGCTTATTTAGAAGAAAAAGGCGTTTTGGATACATCAGAATTTGGAGTATCTGTTATGTGTGCTTTTGGTTATAGAGACGAAGAGATTAAACCAAAAGTTCGTTGGAATACAGAAAGTATTTACGAAGTAATCGACTAAAATTTTTGCATATAAATGAAATCTCAGTGCAATGACAAGGAATCGTTGTTGTACTGAGATTTTTCGTTATAGGGATGAGGAAGAGAACGGAAAAAAGAATGAAAACATGGTATAATGTTTGATGGTTCTATATGAATGATTTATTAAAGATTAAATAGAAAGGATTCGAAACGTATGGCAACAATCCAATGGTTCCCTGGGCATATGGCAAAGGCGCGCCGGGAAGCAACAGAAAAATTAAAACTAGTCGATGTTGTGATTGAAATGGTAGATGCTCGTATTCCAGAATCAAGTCGCAATCCTATTATCGAAGAAATTAAAGGACAAAAGAAACAGTTAATTTTATTAAACAAAGTAGATTTGGCAGATCCATCTCAAACAAAACGTTGGAATGATTATTTTACTAGCCAAGGAATTAAAGTTCTTACAACAGAAGCAAAAGACGGAAAAGGGATTAAGCAAGTAAAGGCCGCTATTAAGGAATTAATGGCACCAGTCTTTGAAAAGAATCTAGAAAAAGGAATCCGTCCAAGACCGATTCGCTTAATGGTTCTTGGAATTCCAAACGTCGGCAAATCAACCTTTATCAATCGTATGATTAATAAAAACCAAGCGGAAACTGCAAACCGTCCAGGGGTTACAAAGGGACAACGTTGGTTGAAAATAGGAAATGATTTTGAGTTATTAGATACACCAGGAATTCTATGGCCGAAGTTTGAAAGTGAAGAAGTTGGAAATAAACTAGCGTTAACTGGAGCTATTAAAGACGCGCTCCTTCATATGGATGATATCGCATTATTTGCTCTTAGTCAGTTTAAATTGGATTATCCAGAGTATTTAAAGAAAGCTTATCGATTAACGGATGGTGATTTAGAACTCTCAAATGTAGATTTATTAATGTTAATTACAAAGAACTTAGGCTTTAAAGAAGATTATGAAAAGGCAAGTGAACGAATCGTGTTTGATATTCGTTCAGGTAAACTTGGTCGTTATACATTAGACCAAGCGCCTGTATCGTTAACGGGGGAAGCATAATGGAAAAACGTTCCATCAAAGAAATTAAATTGATTCTTGAAGAAATTCAAACGTTGTCGGATGAGCGTTTAACAGAACTTCGAAGTGACGAGCGTAAAGGAGTTCAAGATTTAATTGCCAAATTTGAACGTCAGTACGCTAAAAAAGCTGAACGTGCTGCTCACTTTGAAGAAATGCAACGCTTTGAACGTGCAGCTAAACAAAAAGGCTACAAAATGATTGCAGGAATTGATGAAGTGGGTCGCGGTCCACTTGCTGGTCCAGTGGTAGCTGCTGCCGTCATTCTTCCTGAAGGAATGGAAGATATCGGTCTGGATGATTCAAAGAAATTAAGTGCCAAGAAGCGTGCTGAGATTTTTGAAATTATAAAGGAACAAGCTATCGCAATCGGTATCGGTATTGTAGATGCATTTACGATTGATAAGATTAATATTTATGAGGCTAGTAAGGTAGCGATGAAGAGAGCGATTGAATTATTGCCAGAACAACCTGACTATTTATTGATCGATGCAATGAAACTTGAAACAGGAATTCCAGAAGAAGGAATCATTAAAGGAGATGCGAAGAGCATTTCAATCGCTGCAGCAAGTATTGTTGCTAAAGAGGTCAGAGATCAAATGATGAAGGATTACGAACAGTTGTATCCTGGTTACGGCTTTGCGCAAAATGCTGGTTATGGTACGAAAGCTCATCTTGAAGGCCTTGAAAAATTAGGTCCAACACCGATTCACCGCATGACTTTTGCACCAGTCAAAGATTATCAATAAAAACCAAAACAGAACTCTTTCTCGTAAATAGTATTGAAAGACTATTTCGAGAGGGAGTTTTTTTATGATTTGGACAAAACGTAGATTACTGATAGCTGTTGCAATGAGTGATACTCTAACCAGTAAGCAATTCTATGAATTATTTATTCGGCTGGAAGAAGATATGGCTCTAAACGAATCCTTTGTTTTAGGGGATTTAAAGTATTCATTACCTGAAGAAACAAACAAGTGGATAGAGTCAATGGATTGGGATTTGGAGATTAAAAGATTACAAGAACAAAAAATTAAGGTGTTAACCATTTTGGATGGCGCTTATCCTCAAAGGTTGAAGGAAATATACTTGCCTCCTATTGTATTATTTTATAGAGGGAACTTGTCGCTCATAAATCAGAGAGCTGTTGCTATTGTAGGCTCAAGAGACCATTCTAAATATGCAAAAGATTGTATTCATGAATTAATCCCAACCATCGTTAATGATGGCATTGTAGTTGTCAGTGGATTAGCGCGTGGTGTCGATACATTGGCGCATGAAGAAACACTTAGAACTAGCGGAAACACCATTGCGGTTATTGGTAGTGGCTTAGATGTTGTGTATCCACCGGAAAACGCAAATCTTTATGACATGATTGCGAAAAGAGGATTACTCCTTTCTGAATATCCACTAGAGAGTCGACCTTTAAAATTTCACTTTCCATATCGCAATCGCATCATCGCTGGACTCAGTCATGGAGTATGTGTCATTGAAGCAAAAGAGAAAAGTGGAAGTCTCATTACTGCAAACTTAGCTTTAAGTGAAAATAGAGAAGTTTTTGCAGTCCCAGGAAGTATTTTTTCTACCCATTCAAAGGGGACAAATAGCCTCATTGAAGCAGGAGCTTGTCTTGTTTCGAGTGGTGAAACGATCTCTAAAAATCTTAAGTATTTCCCTTAAAAATGAAATTGAACAGTTTAGGAGATTGTTTTGTTGCCTTGACAAAAAGAATGTGTTTAGATATGATGACAAAAGATAATTTAAGCAATCTCACTATTCTCGGGCTTTCCAAGCTTGAGAAAACTGATAGATAGAGTGGATTAGGGAAGGAGCCATTTAATGGTGAAGCAAAATCTAGTAATTGTAGAGTCTCCTACAAAAGCTAAAACCATTGAACGCTATTTAGGGAAAAACTTTAAAGTAGTTGCTAGTAAAGGGCACTTACGTGATTTGCCTAAAAGCAAAATGGGCGTAGATATTGAACATAATTATGAACCTCATTACATTTCAATTCGTGGGAAAGGTGATTTAATCAAATCACTTAAAAAAGAAGCAGCAAAAGCAGATGCTGTTTATCTCGCGAGTGACCCGGATAGAGAAGGGGAAGCTATTTCTTGGCATTTAGCTCATTTATTAGGACTTGATTTAAACGCACCTATTCGTGTGGAATTTAATGAGATTACAAAAGATGCAATTAAAGAAGCATTCAAGAATCCTAGAAAGATTGATATGGATTTAGTGGACGCGCAACAAGCACGTCGTATTTTAGACCGTCTTGTGGGTTATACTTTATCTCCTATTTTATGGAAGAAAGTGAAAAAAGGTCTCAGTGCAGGGCGTGTTCAAAGTATCGCTGTGAAATTAATTATTGACCGCGAGAACGAAATTAAAGCATTCGTCCCAGAAGAATACTGGACACTTGAAGGACAATTCAAGAAAGAGAAGAAAGCTTTCACAGCAAATTACTATGGTACAACATCTGAGAAAGCCGCTTTAGAAAAAGAAGCAACTGTAAAATCAGTAATGGCAGAACTTTCTGATAAGAAACCATTCAAGGTTACTAAAGTGACGAAGAAAGAACGTCGTCGTAATCCTGCAGCACCATTTACAACAAGTAGTTTGCAACAAGATGCGTCAAACCGATTAAACTTCAGAACACGTAAAACGATGATGGTAGCCCAACAACTTTATGAAGGGGTATCACTTGGGCGTAGTGGATCTGTCGGGTTGATTACGTATATGCGTACAGACTCAACTCGTATCTCAGCATCTGCTCAAAATGAGGCTTCTGAGTTCATCGAAAAAGAGTTTGGTAAAGAATACTGTCTAGCGACTAAACGCGCTGTAAAGAATGCTGAGGGAGCTCAGGATGCGCACGAAGCAATCCGTCCATCTTCAGTTCTTCGTACACCAGATTCAATCGCAAGTTATTTAACGAAAGATCAATTAAAATTATACACGTTGATTTGGTCTCGATTTGTTGCTAGTCAAATGACTGCAGCAGTTTATGACACTGTACAAGTGGACTTAGAACAGAACAATCATGTGTTTAAGGCGAACGGATCAACAATCAAGTTTGCTGGATACCAAAAAGTTTATCAAGATAATGCAGAAGCGAAAAAAGGAAATGTACTTCCTGAAATGCAAGTTGGAGATGAAGTTCAATTAGCTAAACTAAATCCTGAACAACATTTCACGCAACCACCTGCACGTTATTCTGAAGCGACTTTAATTAAAACATTAGAAGAAATCGGTGTTGGTCGTCCGTCAACATACGCGCCAACAATCGAAACAATCCAAAAGCGTTATTACGTAAAATTGGTTTCTAAACGTTTTGAACCAACAGAACTGGGATATGTTGTTCACCAAATGATTGAACAATACTTCCCGAATATTGTTGATACTCATTTCACTGCTTCAATGGAAGATAATCTTGACCTAGTTGAAGAAGGAAAAGAAGAGTGGGTACAAGTTATCGATAAGTTCTACCAACCATTTAAAGTAGAAGTGGATAAAGCGGAAGTCGAAATCGAGAAAGTTCAAATTAAAGACGAACCAGCTGGATTTAACTGCGAAAAATGCGGACATCCAATGGTTATCAAATTAGGTCGTTTCGGTAAATTCTACGCTTGTAGTAATTTCCCAGAATGTCACCATACTCAAGCCATCGTGAAAGATATTGGTATTACTTGTCCGACATGTGGAAAAGGGAAAGTGATTGAGCGTAAATCGAAGAAGAATCGCTTGTTCTACGGTTGTGATCGTTATCCTGAATGCGAATTTGTATCATGGGATAAACCAATCGGACGTAATTGTCCAAAATGTGACCACTACTTAGTAGAGAAAAAAGGTCGCGGTGGAAAACAAATTGCATGTAGTAACTGTGATTATAAAGAAGCTGTTCAAAAATAAAGACAAAGAGCACTTGGAGAAATCTAGGTGCTCTTTTTGTATGCTGAAATATTACTCAGGCGCAGTGGTTTATTGACGTTCTTTTCATCACTCATGATTCAAGAACGTCTAATAAACTTTGCGGGCGAAAGACTACGAAGTAGAATATTCTTGCACAGCAAAAATATTCTTTACTTCTGTCTTTCTGCCATCCTGTGGAGTTGAACTCGGAAAAGCAGAAACGACGTCCACTTCGACAAACATCCACACGACTCGTTCCGAGTCCTTTGCGGTGTTTGTCTCCAGTGATTCGTTTCAAAACGCTTTTCCTCATATCCTAAATGTTAAATTTACTTTAATTGTCGTAATAATTTTGACAATTCGGTTGTAAGAAAGTGCTTTCTGTGCTAAAGTTAACAAGGGGAGGAAGACGATGAAGAACGAAATGCAAGAGTTTTTAACGTATTTAAAAGTTGAACGACGCTATTCGCCAGAGACGATTCATGCGTATGACCGTGATATTCACCATTTCTTTGATTATTTAACAGAAGTTCCGATTCATTCTTGGAATGATGTAACTGTTGTAGATGTTAGGATTTATCTTGGGGTATTACACCGTGAGAACTATAACCGTTCAAGTATTTCTCGTTTTCTCTCGAGTTTACGATCATTTTATCATTTTCTTGTCGAACGAGGCGTTGTAGAAACGAATCCGTTTGCGTCTGTCAGTTACAAAAAAGGTAAAATGCGTTTACCGGAATTTTTCTATGAAGATGAGATTGAAAAATTTATTGATTCTATTGATGGAAATCAGTCTTTAGACCAACGTAATAAAGCTTTAGTCGAAGTATTATATGCTACAGGTATGCGTGTCAGTGAGTTAACGAATTTAACTCTTGCGCAATTAGACCTTGAAAATAGTATTATCCTGGTGATTGGTAAAGGTTCCAAAGAACGTTACGTTCCAATTGGGGACTTTGCTAGAACTGCCTTAGAGACCTTTCTTGAAGAAGGGCGTAAAGATTTGATGGCTAAAGAGCGTAAAGAACATTCCTTTGTTTTTGTAAATCATTTAGGAGACCCACTTACAACGAATGGAGTTCGTTATATTTTAGAAAAACTGATTCAAGAAAGTGGACTGACCCTTAAGATTCATCCGCATATGCTTAGACATACGTTTGCGACGCATCTGTTAAATAATGGTGCAGATATGCGAACAGTGCAAGAACTCTTAGGACACGTAAGTCTCAGTTCAACTCAAATCTATACGCATGTGACGAAGGAAGCCCTTCAACAAAATTACCATTTATATTTTCCAAGGTCTAAAGCTGGGAAGAGTGAATTTGATGCAAGTGCCTTTAATAAGAACAATGGAGGAAAATCATGACTACAATTTGTGCAGTAAAAAAAGATAACCAAGTTGCGATGGCTGGTGACGGCCAAGTAACAATGGGTGAAAAAGTGATTATGAAAGGAACCGCTCGTAAAATCCGTCGTATTTTCGACAATCAAGTACTTGTTGGATTTGCGGGTGGCGTTGCTGATGCTATCACTTTAGAGGAAATGTTTGAAGATAAACTCAAACAATTTAAAGGGAACTTACAACGTGCTGCTATTGAAATGGCGAAGCAATGGAGAAGTGACCGTGGTTTACAAAAATTAGAAGCGATGTTAATCGTAATGAATAAGGAACAAGTGCTCCTTGTTTCAGGGACGGGTGAAGTCATTGAACCAGACGATGGAATTCTAACAATTGGCTCTGGTGGTAACTTCGCTTTAGCTGCTGCTAGAGGCCTCCTAAGATTTGGAGATGCAAGTTTAACAGCGGAAGATATCGCTCGTGAAAGTTTAAAAATCGCTTCAGAAATTGATATTTTTACAAACGATAATATCATCACTGAAACGTTAGCGTAAGGAAGAGGTTGTATGCAAGCAAATATTAGTAAAACACCAAGAGAAGTGGTGTCCGAATTAGATCAATTTATCGTTGGGCAACACGATGCTAAACGTGCTTTAGCGGTGGCTCTTCGAAATCGTTACCGTCGTTTATTATTAGACGAAGAAATGAAAAAAGAAGTCACTCCAAAGAATTTATTGATGATTGGGCCTACTGGGGTGGGTAAAACCGAATTAGCTCGTCGTCTTGCTAAATTAGTCGATGCACCATTTGCAAAAGTGGAAGCCACTAAATTTACGGAAGTCGGTTATGTTGGACGTGACGTAGAATCGATGGTTCGTGACTTAGTCGAAAACGCGATTCAAATCGTTACAAAATTAAAACAAGAAGAAGTGAAACCACAAGCTTTTGATAAGGCCGTTAAGAAACTAGCGAAGATTCTTAAACCTGGGATTATGAAAAAGGTTTCGAATCCGCAACAAGATTCACTCCTTAGTATGTTCCAACAAATGGGAATCCAAAATCCTGGTATTGAACCTGAGATGAAAGAAGAAGTCACAGAAGAGATTGCCCAAAAACGACGTGATATTGAGCAACAATTAAGAAATGGCCTTCTCGATTCTAAAGAAGTAACCATTGAATTAACAGAGAAACCAATGCGTATGGCGGGCTCTGGCAATCAAATGGAACAAATGATGCAAATTCAATCAGTTCTTGACCAAATGACTCCTAAGAAGAAAATTAGCCGTACTGTTACGGTGAAAGAAGCTTTAGAACTATTAACGGAAGAAGAAGCGAACAACTTAATCAATCAAGAAGATATGCATGCAGAGGCTCTAAAATTAGCTGAAACGTCAGGGATTATCTTCATCGATGAGATTGATAAGATTGCTGCTAAGGGACATAACGGCGGTGAGGTTTCTCGCGAAGGGGTTCAACGTGACATCTTACCAATTGTTGAAGGAAGCCAAGTGAATACGAAGTACGGTGTGATTAACACAGATCATATCTTATTTATCGCATCTGGTGCCTTCCACGTTGCTAAACCAAGTGATTTGATGCCGGAATTGCAAGGACGTTTCCCAATCCGTGTTGAATTACAAGATTTATCAAAAGAAGACTTCGAACGTATCTTAACAGAACCTAAAAATGCTTTATTAAAACAATACAAAGCATTGCTAGCAACTGAAAATGTTGAAGTCATCTTTACAAAAGAAGCGGTATCTAAACTAGCTGAAATTGCTTTTGAAGTGAACAGCACAATGGAAAATATCGGTGCTCGTCGTCTTCATACGATTTTAGAAACAGTACTTGAAGAATTGTTATTTGAAGCGCCATCTATGCAAATGGGAAGCATTCAAATTACAGAACAATATGTTGAAAGTAAACTAAATGCGATTCGTGAGGATCAAGATTTAACGAAATACATTTTATAAAAAAAGGAGAATACACTTGTGCGTACAATATTAGCTGATTTACGAAAAATAAACGAGATTGTGCAATACGACAACGTGTGGAGAGACTCAGAAACTGCGGACTTACCATTTAATAAGTTAACGGAAATCTTAGGAGCTTTGCTAAAGGTCGATTTATATATTGCTTCAATCGACGGGAGAATGTTAGGAATTCATGATGAGTTCCAAGTGAACAACGATCGTATGAAAGAATATAAGGATAATCGTCAATTTCCGGACTTTTATATGAAAGAATTGACGACCTTAAAGTTCACAAAGGAAAATATTCCAGTAACAGATAACTTGACAATTTTCCCTGTTGAACTGCATGATAACTTCCAAGAAGCGATGACTACCGTAATTCCTATTTTTGCTTCAGGAAAACAACTCGGGTTCGTTGTGATGGGGAAAGAAGGACAACCTTTCTCTACAGATGATTTAATCTTGGCGGAGCATGCAGCTACAGTAATCGGAACAGAAATGCTTCATTGGTATACTCGCAAGATTGAGCAAGAAAAACGTGAGCAACAAAATGTACATCTCGCGCTTAACTCATTGTCTTATAGTGAATTAGAAGCCATTAAAGTAATTTTAGGTCTATTCGATGGAATGGATTTGCGTTTCACTGCTCTAAAAATTGCTCAAGAATACCATATCACTCGTACAGTCATCGTGAATGCAATCCGTAAGCTTGAATCAGCTGGTATTATCGAAAGCAGAAGTTTAGGTACGAAAGGGACTTACATAAAAATTAAGAATGAAAATATTAAGTCTTCACTATTGTCAGAATTAAAACACGCGTAAATCGGGGCGATGATTATGGAAAAAATCTTTATTGAAAATGAGCACTTAAAAGTTGGAATTAAGCTGTTTGGAGCAGAACTCACTTCAGTTTTTTCAAAAGAAACTAATACAGAATATATGTATCAACCAGATGGAATCCATTGGAATAAGCAATCCCCAATTCTTTTCCCAAATATTGGAGCTATTAGAGAAAATTCATTTGTATATGAAGGAAAGAGATACCCTGCTAGAAAGCATGGATTTGCACGGGATTATGCCTTCCGACTAGAAGAGCAAGGCGAGAGTTTCGTTACGTTCTTACTAACAAATGAAATGATAGAGGAAGAATATCCGTTTAACTTTGAACTGAGACTTCAATATACTTTAGAATCTAATGAATTAAAGATGACTTATAGCGTATTAACTACTAGTCCAGAGTTGTATTTTGCAATTGGTGGGCATCCTGCATTCGCAGTACCTCTTGAGGAAGGTCTTACTTTTGAAGATTATCATATTCAATTAGAGAGTGAAGCTCCTGTTTCGAAATTGGAGCTTGAAATCCCTTATCTAGCATCTTTAGAGGGAGTTCCCTTTACCAAAGGAGACTTTGCATTGCATCATGATTTATTTACAAATGATGTATTGTTATTTAAATCAAAAGACCCTAAGTTTAAAGGAAAATTGTATTCTCCTAAAGGAAAGAGAAGTGTAACGGTTCATCTAAATGGAATCGAAGCCGTTGGTGTTTGGACAATGCCAGATGACTCACCATTTATCTGTTTTGAACCATGGGATGGTTATCCAGACTTAGCAAGTGAGACTACCTTAAATCTGGAAGAAAAGAAAAATATTCTCCGAATCACTAAAAATACACCATATCAATCATGTGCGACATTTGTATTCGAATAAAAAGAAAAGACACTAAGATTTACTTAGTGTCTTTATTTTTCTTATCCCAAGGCATTGGGACTTTATTTTCAGTTCCATTAAGAATTCGTTGAATATTGGCTCTGTGACGATAAATGATGAAAATATCAATAGCAAGTGCAAATGCTGTTAGTACCCAATCATTAAAGAGTAATGATAAGAGAACACCTAAAGAAATGGTCACCATTGCAGTCAAACTAACCATACGCGTGATTGCTAATAGTATCAAGAAAATAATTAATCCGTAGAGTAATAATAATGGTTGATAGGCTAAAATCATTCCAGCAAAAGTCGCTACGGCTTTACCACCTTTGAATGAAGCAAAGAGTGGGAAAGTGTGACCAATCACTGCAAAAGATGCAATCCAAAGCGGTGAAATACTTGGTTGTTTGAAGATAGTCATTGCAAGAATTGTTGCTAGAGACCCTTTGAATACGTCACAAAATAACACAACAGAACCTGCTTTTGCGCCTAGAACACGGAACGCGTTTGTAGATCCTAAATTCCCGCTACCAAATTCACGGATATCTTTTTGAAAGAATGTTTGTCCAATCCATAATCCAGATGGAATAGACCCGAGTAGGTACGCTACAGCAGCACCTATAATAAAAGTAAATGACATAAACTCATTTCTCCTTAAAACAGTCTAGTGACAGTTTAACATAAAAGGTGCTGTCTATACAACGGATGAGAAAGGTTAATTTAGCGCCATTTCTAAGGAGAAATCTTGCGAAAATCGCGAAAAACAAGTATTATAGATAAGATGACAAAAAAAGGAGCGTATTAAATGAGCAAAGTAACGAATCAATATAATGATGATGCGATTCAGGTTTTAGAAGGTCTTGAAGCTGTTCGTAAACGTCCAGGGATGTATATTGGATCAACAGATCACCGCGGGCTTCATCATTTAGCTTACGAGATTGTGGATAACGCAGTCGATGAAGCTTTATCAGGTTATGCAACAAAAATTGAAGTTACAATTCATAAAGACCAATCGCTTACTGTAAAAGATAATGGTCGTGGGATGCCTACTGGGAAACACGCTTCTGGAATTCCAACGATTCAAGTTATTTTTACTGTACTGCATGCAGGTGGTAAATTTGGCCAAGGTGGCTATAAAACATCAGGTGGTCTCCACGGTGTTGGGGCGTCTGTTGTTAACGCGTTATCAGATTGGTTAACAGTAGAAGTGTTACGTGACGGTACTTTATACAAACAGTCGTTCAAAAACGGTGGAGAACCTGTAGGAACGGTTAAGAAAGAGAAAACAAGCCGACGCGGTTCTGGAACTTCAGTAACTTTCTTACCAAGTGATAAGACTTTCTCTACGACGAACTGGTCGTATGAAACATTAGCAGAACGTTTAAGAGAATCTGCATTCTTATTAAAAGGTCTTACAATTGTATTGACTGATGAACGTACAGGTGAATCTGAAACTTTCCATTATGAAGAAGGAATTCGTGATTTCATCCAATATTTAAATGAAGAAAAAGATACATTATCTCCTGTAGTTGATTTTGATAGCACAGTGGATAGTGTTGAAACTGAATTCGCGTTCCAATATAACGATGGCTATTCAGAAACGATTTTATCTTTTGTTAACAATGTTCGTACAAAAGACGGTGGTACTCATGAAGTGGGAATGAAGAGTGCCTTAACGAAAGCATTTAACGAATACGCACGTAAAGTTGGACTATTAAAAGATAAAGATAAAAACCTTGAAGGTAGCGATGTCCGTGAAGGGTTAACAGCGATTATTTCGCTTCGTATTCCTGAAGAAATCCTACAATTCGAAGGACAAACAAAAGATAAATTAGGAACACCTGCTGCACGTGGGATTGTGGATAATACGATTTCTGAGCAATTAGGATTCTTCTTAACGGAGAATGGTGAAATTGCACAGGAATTAATTCGTAAAGCCATTAAAGCACGTGAAGCGCGTGAGGCGAGTCGTAAGGCCCGTGAAGAAAGCCGTAATGGTAAGAAGGGCAAGAAGAAAGAAACTCTTCTTTCTGGTAAATTAACGCCTGCGCAAAGCAAGAACCCTAAGAAGAATGAACTATACTTAGTAGAGGGAGATTCTGCCGGTGGTTCTGCAAAACAAGGTCGTGACCGTAAATTCCAAGCGATTCTTCCGTTGCGTGGTAAAGTAATCAATACTGAAAAAGCATCAATTTCAGATATTCTGAAGAATGAAGAAATCAATACAATTATTTATACGATTGGTGCCGGTGTTGGTAGTGACTTTAAGATTGAAGATTGTAACTATGACAAGATTGTCATTATGACCGATGCGGATACCGATGGTGCCCACATTCAAGTTTTACTATTAACATTCTTCTACCGCTATATGAAACCATTGATTGAAGCAGGAAAAGTATATCTTGCATTACCACCTTTATATAAGATTTCTAAAGGGACAGGTAAGAAACAAGTCGTTGAGTATGCTTGGACAGAAAAAGAACTTGAAGAGAAGACTAAATTAGTCGGAAAAGGCTACTTATTACAACGTTATAAAGGTCTTGGGGAAATGAACGCTGACCAATTATGGGATACGACCATGAATCCAGATACAAGAACGTTAATTCGTGTTGTGATCGACGATAAAGCACAAGCAGAACGTCGTGTCAGCACATTGATGGGGAATAAAGTTGAACCTCGTCGTAAGTGGATTGAACGTCACGTTGAGTTTGGTCTAGAAGAAGATAAGAGCATTTTAGAATCAGACGTAAATGCTATTAGCACAACAGCTAGTCCGAAAAAAGAAGAAAAGAAACCATCAGTTAAGAAAAAAGAATCAACAATTGATCATGTAGAACAATTGTCGTTACTAGGAGAGGAGGAATAGTATGAGTCAAATTCAAGATATTCAAGAATTGAATCTGGAAGATGTAATGGGCGACCGATTTGGACGTTATTCAAAATACATTATCCAAGACCGTGCTCTTCCTGATATCCGTGATGGTTTAAAACCAGTACAACGTCGTATTTTATATGCGATGTCTATCGATGGAAATACTAGCGATAAACAATTCCGTAAATCAGCTAAAACAGTCGGTAACGTAATCGGTAATTTCCACCCACACGGCGACTCTTCAGTGTATGAAGCAATGGTTCGTATGAGTCAAGATTGGAAGCTTCGTGATGTGTTAATTGAAATGCACGGAAATAACGGTAGTATGGACGGCGACCCAGCCGCTGCGATGCGTTATACGGAAGCTCGTCTATCTAAAATTTCAGAAGAATTACTCCGCGATTTAGATAAGCAAACCGTTGAATTCGTATTGAACTTTGATGATACCGAAGAAGAACCAACTGTACTTCCTGCTCGTTATCCAAACCTTCTTGTTAACGGAGCTACAGGAATTTCAGCTGGTTATGCTACAGAAATTCCAACGCATAACTTAGGAGAAGTGATTGACGCGACCATTCATGCAATTGACCATCCTAAAGCCACTGTGAAAGAATTAATGCAGTTTGTAAAAGGCCCTGATTTCCCAACCGGAGGAATTATTCAAGGGATTGAAGAGTTGGAACAAGCGTATGAAACTGGACGCGGTAAAGTAGTTATTCGTTCGAAAACGAAAATCGAACCGATTAAAGGTGGAAAATCGCAAATCATCATTTCTGAAATTCCGTATGAAGTAAACAAAGCTTTATTAGTGAAGAAAATTGATGAAATTCGCTTGAATAAGAAGATTGACGGGATTGCTGAAGTAAGGGACGAATCTGACCGTACAGGGCTTCAAATCGTTGTTGAATTGAAGAAAGAAGCCAACGCAGAAGGAATTCTAAACTACTTACTGAAGAATACAGACTTACAAGTCAACTATAACTTCAATATGGTCGCTATCGATGAGCGCCGTCCAGTACAAGTCGGATTAAAAACAATTCTAACTTCGTATATCAACTTCCAAAAAGAAGTGATTACAAGACGTACACAGTATGATTTGAAGAAAGCTCAAGATCGTTTGCATATCGTAGACGGTTTGATGAAGGCTTTATCGATTTTAGATGAAGTAATCGCCTTAATCCGTAATAGTAAAGATAAGAAACATGCTAAAGAACGTTTAGTAGAGACATACGATTTCACAATGATTCAAGCAGAAGCGATTGTAAGTTTACAATTATATCGTTTAACGAATACGGATATAACAATCCTTCAAAATGAAAAGCTTGATTTAAATGAGCAAATCGCGACATTTTTAAGTATCTTAAAATCTGAAAAGACACTTCTTCAAGTGATGAAGAGTGAATTGCGAGACTTGAAAAAGAAATATGCAACTCCTCGTTTAACGCAAATTCAAGCAGAAATCGAAGAGATTAAGATTGAAACTGAAGTGTTAGTTACTGAAGAAGAAGTGTATGTTGTTGCTACTAAACAAGGGTACTACAAACGTGTTAGCCAACGTTCGTTTGCTTCAAGCGCTCCAGAAGAAAACGGAATGCGTGAAGGGGATGAAGTAATCCTTTGCCAAAAAGCTTCGACATTAGATAACCTTATTCTATTTACTTCAAAAGGAAATTACTTACACTTACCAGTGCATGAAATTCCAGAAGCGAAATGGAAAGATGTTGGAAACCACTTAAGCCAGTCTATTTCTTTAGGTAGCAATGAAGTTATTCTAACTGGATTCATTAAATCTAAAGATAGTGATGACTCTTATAAAGAGTGGACGGTTGTCTTCTTTACAAAAGAGGGCTTAGTGAAACAAACATTATTCAATGAGTTTACAACGTACCGAGGATACAAGACTCGTACAAGTAATGCGATGAAACTTAAGACAACGACCGATGAAGTTGTTAAAGTAGTTGTAACGAATCCAGAAGGGCTAGAAGTATTTATTGTAACGCACTGCGGATTTGGCTTACGCTATGAATTAAGCGAAATTCCAGTCGTTGGTACAGTAGCCAGCGGTGTGAAAGCAATCAATCTTCGTAAAGAGGATTTTGTTGCTGGAGCGATGGTTTACTCATTAGAGCATAAAGTTGTTTCTGCCTTTCTTACAACACAACGCGGAGCTGTAAAACGATTCAATGTATTAGAAATCTCAATGCTTACACGTGCAAAACGTGGGTTGATGGTTCTTCGTGAATTGAAAACTAAACCGCATCGCGTCGTATTTTTAGATGGAGAAATTACTTCAACGAACGAATACACGATTGTTGCTGGAAACGGCGAATCAAAAGTTGTTAGACCAATGGATTTAACACTTGTCGACCGTACAAGTAATGGTTCAGCGCTTTTAGGAGATACTGACCAAGAAGTGAAAGCAGTATTAGCAAACTTCGACTATAGTTCATTAACACAATAAAAAAGCCATAGAAAAGGACTTCCAAAATCATTTGGAAGTCCTTTTTGATTAGAATTTAATTTCAGTTGAATATTGAGAAGCTGCGTTCCAGAGAAGATACTCAGTTACACCGGCTTCTTTTAGAGCTTGAATCTCTTCACTGATGACATCAGCAGTATAGAGCTGATAATTTCCTTCACCGAGGAAGTCGGCCGTGAAGGCTTGAATCCAAGGTCTTGAAATAGGAGAAGGATTTAATGTCTTCACATAGCCTTTTTCAATTACCATATAACGTTTCACGATTTCGTAAGGATCTTTATCAGGATCTTTTACATCTAACGCGTAATTCACCCAGTGACTTGGGAAAATCATCGGAGAGATCACATCTACTTTATCCGCAATGTTAACAAACTTTTGTCCAATACCACCGATTTTCGATTCAGTAATCGCATGCGCTAAAATATCCGCTGATAGGTGAACACCATATGGTTGTAATTTTTCACGAATGAACGCTACAAAGTCAGTGATAGCTGCGATACGAGCTTCATCATCGTTTTTTATGTGAGCATAGTCACCTTTATCAAATACTAAGTCGTCAGATACTGTCTCGAATCCGAGAGGGAAACGAACGTAGTCTAATTGGATATCTTTAAATCCAGCTTTAGCAGCACCAATTGCGATTTCAGCGATATATTCCCAGTTTTCTTTAAGGAATGGATTTAAGAATGTTTCACCGTCATCCGTATACCACAGTTGGCCTAATGCATTTCTGAATGAACGCTCAGGGTTTTCCTTTGGAACGTAACGGTCTCCAAAACATACTATACGCGCAATTGGATAGATTTGTTCTTGCTCTAGTCGTTTTAGAAGAGCAGTCGTATCTGTCACTTCATTGACGGTATGTTTTTTCACGAGTTGGTTATCTGTATCAAGAGGCATGGTAATTTGTCCATAACCATCACGTACATCGATAACTAGTGAGTTAATTGGAGTAGACTTCACGAATTGAATCATGTTTTCTAAGTCTTGTCCTTTTGCACGGAAAGCTTGTAAATACACGCCTTTAACACCGTCTTCAGGGTATGGAATAGAAATACCTGAATCATAAATATGTTCTTGCGGAATATTTGCAGGCATTCTAAGCAAACTATTTGTTCTTAAATTCAACTTACTATCAGCAGCATCTTGTGCGTTTGCGATTGGATAGAAAGCGAGTAGAGAACTAACAGAAGCCACAGCGAGAACACTTGTTAATATAGCCTTTTTCTTCATAATGGTTACTCACCCTTTCCGTTATTCGCCAAACGTGCTTTTAGAATTCGAATTGGACGATCTAACTCACTAATAGGAGAATTAATCTCTTCGATAATTTGTTGACGCTCATTAGCAGAGTTATTCACTTCAATAATTAGCGCTCTTAATTCATCGGTTGTTTGTTTGCCTCCAGAAATGCTGACGAAGAACTCAGCTTCCTTTTCTAATTGTTTTTGAGACATTTCAGAGTAGTTTTTCAACTTAGAAACAATCGATTGAAGATTAGAAACTACAATTTGAATCTCAGCAGAAGGGAGGTTCTTATCCTTCAAGTTACTTAGTCTAGTCGCATCATCTGCTAATACTTTGAGCGATTTTTGCATAGACTTCAACAATTGCTGACGTTCTTGAATATTGGTGAATACTTTACCCGTTTTCTTAGCATAGTTAGCCATCGTGTAATCTTCATGGATATCCGCTTCCCAATCAGATTGTAACGAATTTTCTAACGCTTGAATGTCATTTAATTGTTGAACGACAACAGGTAAGGTATCTTGTACTTCTTGAACAGTAGATTCGGCACTTTTCTTTGTATTACCGCAAGCTCCTAAAAATAAGAACCCAGCGCTAATCAAGAATACCTTGGCTGCGATTTTTTTCATATTACACTCCTTTAACAGTAATGCGTTTTCTTGTTGATATTATACGTGTATTTTAATGATTTTTCAATCTTTTGGTTGATTTTTAGGACTTTCTCCCCATTTTCAGTTAAATTTTACCTATTTTTACCCCTTGAGTGGAAAAAAGTGTTTCATTTTAACGTCATTTTCAGTTCGTTGACTAACCATTGACTTCTTTGTACAATACTATTATTGAAAAGAAATGGAGAGTCGATATGTTTTTATATTTAATTTTAAGTGCTTTACTAATTATTGCAGATCAATTAGTGAAATTATGGATTGTAAATAACTTTAGCTTACATGATGGAATGCAGTTTATTAATGGAATTGTGAGCCTTTTATACGTTCGAAATACCGGAGCAGCATGGGGAATGTTCGAAGGGAAGATGTTTTTTTTCTACGCAATTACTGCAGTAGCTGTTGGAACACTTTTATACTTAATGTTTAAGGAGAAAGGAAAATCAAAATTATTATTGACAGCATATGCTTTTATTTTAGCTGGAGCAGTTGGAAACTTTATCGACCGTATTCGTTTAGGTTATGTAGTTGATATGTTTAAATTTGAATTTATTGATTTTCCAATTTTTAATGTAGCTGATATTTGTTTAACTTTTGGGGTAATCTTCTTATTCTATTATGTTATTTTTAAAGAACAATCAAAATAGGAGAACGTTATGACATCAGTATTTAAGGAATTAACACTTAATTTAGAAAAGACAGAACGATTAGATAAAGTCTTAACGGCTGAATTAGGATTAAGCAGAAGTACGATTCAAAATTGGCTAAAATCAGATCTTGTTTTAGTAAACGGAGAAGTCGTGAAATCAAACTACAAGGCACAAAACGGGGACGAAGTAACGATTCTTCAAAAAGAGGAAGAAGCCATTACCATACAGCCTGAAAATATTTCATTAGATATTATATTTGAAGACGATTCATTAATGGTTGTGAATAAACCAAGCGGAATGGTTGTCCATCCATCTAAGGGGCACTATAGTGGAACTCTCGTAAACGCATTGTTGTACCATTCGAATAGTTTATCGGATAGCAGAAGCGAAGAAATCTATCGTCCAGGATTAGTGCACCGCATCGATAAAGATACAAGTGGTTTATTAGTAGTTGCCAAAAATAATGAAGTTCATCAAAAGCTAGCGCAGCAGATTGCTGAAAATAAGATGAACCGCGAGTATATTGCCATTGTAGATGGACACTTTGCACATGAAACAGGCGTGATTGACGCTCCATTGTCTCGTCATCAGACTAACCGTTTAAAACGTGTTGTAGAAAAAGGTGGGAAACGTGCGGTCACTCACTTTGAAGTTCTAGACTCATTCTCTGATTATTCGTTAGTGTCTTGTCGTTTAGAAACAGGTCGTACTCATCAAATCAGAGCGCATATGGAGTTTATCAAACATCCAATTGTAAATGATCCTTTGTATCATCCAAAAGGGAAACATGCGACACCATTTGGTCAATTTTTACATGCAAAAACACTTAGCTTCACACATCCGGTGACTGGAGAAAAGTTAAACTTCGAAGTGGAACCACCAAAAGAATTTGAGGAATTTATCCAAGTGCATAAGGGACGTTTTTCAGAGTAGAGGAGACGACAATGAAAGAAGTTAGAATTATGGACGAAGGCGCCATTAACAGAGCTTTAACTAGAATTTCATATGAAATTATCGAGCGAGAAAAAGATTTGTCTAATTTAGTGATTATTGGAATTAAAACAAGAGGAATCACCTTAGCGAGACGCATTACTGAAAAGATTTCGGCAATTGAAAAAATAAAAGTTCCAGTTGGTGAAGTGGATATCACATTATACCGAGATGATAGACATAATAGTGAAGAAACTGAAGCTCCAGTTTTAAACGGAACGCATATTCCATGCGATATTAGAGGTAAACAAGTAGTATTAGTAGATGACGTATTATTTACCGGAAGAACTGTCAGAGCTGCTTTAGATGCAATTATGGATGTAGATAGACCAAAGAGAATCAGTTTAGCGATTCTAATTGATAGAGGACATCGAGAACTTCCAATTCGTCCGGATTTCATTGGAAAGAATGTACCAACTTCTTTAGATGAAGTCATTCATGTTCGATTAACGGAAGATGATACTTCTGAAGAAGTCATCATTGAAAAATAATTCTAAAATACCTTCTCAGTGATAGAGAAGGTATTTTTATTTTACAAATTAAAATGATCAAAACACGTATTTTAGTCGATTTAAAAACTCAAAAACACGAATTCTTCCTATATAAGTAACTATATTGACTATTTCCAAACGTTCGTAAAGTAAACGCAAACAATCATAAAACTGATTATTCGATTACTTGTTTGTAAACGGTTGTAACCCAAAATTGGTTATACTATACTAATAACATGAATTGGTACCGTAACTTATTAAATGATCATTATCGTAAGACGTTATGATTTTATGATTGTTTAAGGCAAGATAGAAAAGGAGAATGATATAATGGCAATTCCTAATTTACAAGTTGCTTTGGACCACAACCGTATCGAAGATGCATTAAAAGATGCTCTTGCAGTTGGAAACGAAGTAGACATTATTGAAGCAGGAACAATTTTACTTTTAAACGAAGGAGACAAAGCGATTAAATGCTTACGCAGCGCTTTCCCTGATAAAGTAATCATTGCTGATACAAAATGTGCTGATGCTGGTACAACTGTCGCTAAAAACGTTGCACTTGCTGGAGCTGACTGGATGACAGTTATTTGTTGCGCAACTATCCCAACTATGGAAGCTGCTAACAAAGAAGTAAAATCACTACAAGTTGAATTGTATGGTGATTGGACATTTGAACAAGCACAACAATGGAGAGACGCTGGTATCGATCAAGCAATCTTCCACCAAAGCCGTGATGCTCTATTTGCAGGAGCTACTTGGACTGAATCTGATTTAAATAAAATCCGTCGTCTAATCGACATGGGATTCAAAGTTTCAGCAACAGGTGGATTAACAAAAGACACATTAAAAGTGTTTGAAGGAATTCCAATTTACACATTCATCGCAGGACGCGGAATTTACGCTACTGAAAACCCAGCGCAATCTGCTCGTGAATTTAAAGAAGAAATCAAACGTATCTGGGGTTAATCCCAAGGAGGAAAAACAATGGCAAATATCAAAGATGTAACAAAAGAATCTTGGATTTTATCAACTTTCCCAGAGTGGGGAACTTGGTTAAACGAGGAAATCGAACGCGAAGAAGTGAAACCTGGAACATTCGCTATGTGGTGGTTAGGATGTACTGGTATCTGGTTAAAATCAGAAAAAAACACTAACATTTTATGCGACTTATGGTGCGGAACTGGTAAACGTAGCCACGGCAACGGAAAAATGAAAACTGGTCACCAAATGCAACGTATGAGTGGTTGCCAAAACTTACAACCAAACTTACGTACTCAACCATTCGTAATCGATCCATTCGAAGTGAAAAACGTTGACGCTTTAGTAGTAACACACATTCACTCAGACCACTTAGACATTAACACAGCTGCTGCAGTTGCTAACAACTGTCCAGAAGCTAAATTCGTAGGACCACAAGAAGTAGTAAACACTTGGTTAGGTTGGGGAGTTCCTGCTGAACGTACAATCGTTGTACACCCAGGAGACTCAGTTAAAATCAAAGACATCGAAATCGTTGCTTTAGAAGCATTTGACCGTACAGCTTTAGTAACAGCTAAAGACGGTGAAGTTCTTAAAGGTAAAATGCCTCAAGATATGGACGAAATCGCTGTTAACTACTTATTCAAAACAAGTGGTGGTAACTTATATCACGCAGGAGATTCTCACTACTCAAACATGTTTGCTAAACATGGTAACGAACATGAAATCGATGTGTGCTTAGGTGCTTACGGTGAAAACCCTCGTGGTATCACTGACAAAGTGACTTCAGTGGATATGTTACGTATGGCTGAATCATTAAACGCTAAAGTTGTTATCCCAGTTCACTATGACATTTGGGCTAACTTCCAAGCTGATCCAAAAGAAATTACAGAAATCTGGAAATTCAAGAAAGATCGCCTAGAATACAAATTCAAACCATTCATTTGGCAAGTTGGTGGTAAATATACTTACCCAACTGACAAAGATAAATTAGAATTCAACTTCTACCGTGGATTTGACGATGTATTCTCAATCGACAATGATGTGCCATTCCCATCATTCTTATAATATTGTCATTAAATAAATTTGGAGAGCCTAGAGCTAACCCACTCTAGGCTTTACCAAAGTGTAATAATGAATACGATTTCTTAATAACACAAGGAGGAACATATGTTAAAAGAGATTATCGAAAATGGTCGATTTTCGTTCCAAAAAGGTTCTCTAACATGGGAAGAAGCTATTAAAAAAGCTTGCCAACCTTTATTAGAACAAAAGATCATTGAACCTGAATACCCAGGTTACATTATTAGTAATGTTCATGAATTTGGACCTTACATCGTAATTGCTCCAGAAATCTGTATCCCTCATGCTCAAGAAGGAAAAGGGGTAAATGATACTGCTGTAGCATTTATGAACGTTGAAGAAGCTGTGGACTTTGGACCAGGTGCTGACTACCAACCACATTTATTCTTCGTTTTAGCATCAACTGATAATGAAAAACACTTAAACAACTTATCAGAGTTAGTGACATTATTAGATGATGAAACAATTATCAATGCGTTTGTAGAAGCGCGCTCAAAAGAGGACTTAGAAAAAATTTTAAAAGGAATAGGTGAATAATAATGGAATTTTTATTCAGTTTTTGGCAATTCTTCTATGCTAACATTTTTACTAAACCACAATACTTTGTTGGTTTAATCGTTTTAGTTGGTTACTTACTATTAGGTCGTAAATGGTACGATGCATTAGCAGGTTTTATTAAAGCAGTTGTAGGTTACATGATCTTAAACGTAGCCGCTGGTGGATTAGTTTCAAACTTCCGTCCAGTTTTAGCAGCTTTAGGGGATCGTTTCGGATTACAAGCTGCTGTTATTGACCCATACTTCGGTCAAGCTGCTGCAGAAGCTGCATTAAAATCAGCTGGTCATGCAACAGGTTTAACAGTACAAGTATTATTAGTTGCGTTCTTAACTAACTTAGTATTAGTTATCTTCCGTAAATTAACTAAAGTTCGTACAGTATTCATCACTGGTCACATCATGGTGCAACAATCTGCTACAGCAACTTGGTTAATGGCTTTAGCTTTAGGTGATAACGTAAACCAATTACAATTTGTAATCTTATTAGGTATTGTATTAGGTGTATATTGGGCAGTAGCTGCAAACTTAACAGTAGAAGCTACACAAGAATTAACAGAAGGCGGCGGATTTGCAATTGGTCACCAACAAATGTTTGGGGTTTGGTTAGTTGACAAATTAGCTCCTAAATTCTCAGGTAAAAGCGACAAGAAGATTGAAGATCTTGAATTACCAGGTTTCTTATCAATCTTCAAAGAATCAATCGTTGCAACATCAATCTTAATGATCGTGTTCTTCGGTGCAATCTTATTAGTATTAGGTAAAGACTACTTAGTAGGCGTAAATGGACAAGAATTAACAGTTGCTGCTTCTAAATTCAAAATGACTACATTAAAAGCATCAGACGACTTCTTCTTCTACATTTTACAAACAGCATTAACATTCACTGTTTATGTTCAAATCTTACAATTAGGGGTTCGTTTATTCGTTGCTGAGTTATCAGAAGCGTTCCAAGGTATCTCTAACAAATTATTACCAGGTTCTATGCCAGCGGTTGACTGTGCTGCAGTTTACGGATTCGGTTCTCCAAACGCTGTAACAGTTGGTTTCTTATTCGGGGTATTAGGACAAATCGTAGCAATCTTAGGATTAATCGTATTCAAATCTCCAGTATTAATCATCACTGGATTCGTACCAGTATTCTTCGACAACGCTACATTCGCAGTATACGCTAACCATAAAGGTGGTTTACGTGCTGCTTCAATCTTGACATTCTTATCAGGTGTGATCCAAGTATTAGGTGGAGCAATTGCCGCAGGTGCATTTGGTTTAGCTGCATACGGTGGATGGCATGGTAACTTTGACTGGGATACAATTTGGGTTGGATTCGGATTCTTAATGCAAAACTTCCAATACATTGGTTTAGGTATCGTATTATTAATCTTATTAGTAATCCCTCAATTACAATACAGCAAAAACAAAGAACATTACTTTACTATTGCTGAAGACTATGAAACATACTTAGAGTCTAAGCAAAACTAATTTTAAAAAGAAAAAGAATATAGTAAAATTAGGGTATCGGGTAGTGTTCTATCCGATACTCTAACAATATAAGGAGATGTAAAATATGAAAGTATTAGCAGCATGTGGAAGCGGAATGGGTTCAAGCCAAATTATCAAAATGAAATTAACAAACGTGTTCAGAAAATTGAACATTCCTTTAGAAGTTCACCACTGTGCAGTTTCTGAAGCAAAATCTTCAGCTAAAAACTATGATTTAGTAGTTATTTCATCAGCTTTATTAGAAGTATTTGATGGATTAGATTTACCAAACACTAAAATTGTAGGCTTACAAAACTTATTATCTGAAAAAGAAATGACTGAAAAAATTTCTGAAGCTTTAGGCCTATAAGAAGGGGTTCTACAATGGCATACGAACAATTAAAAGAACGTGTATTTAAAGCAAACTTAGAGTTACCAAAACATGGATTAGTTATTTTTACATGGGGTAACGTTTCAGAGTACGACCGTGAAGCAGGGGTTATTGCGATCAAACCTTCAGGCGTTGACTATGATAAACTAACTGCTGATGATATCGTAATTGTGGATATCGACGGAAATAAAGTAGAAGGAGCTCTAAAACCTTCTTCAGACTTAGATACTCACTTAGAAATTTATCGTAATTTCAAAGATGTAAATGGAGTAGTGCATACTCACTCTCTATGGGCTACTACGATGGCTCAACAAGGACAAGAAATTCCAGCATTTGGAACAACACAAGGTGACTACTTCTACGGAACAATCCCTTGCACTCGTGAAATGACTGAAGCTGAAATTAAAGGTGCTTATGAGTTAGAAACAGGTAAAGTAATCGTTGAGACTTTCAAAGATAAAGATCCAAATGCAATTCCTGGAGTTTTAGTATTCAACCACGGACCATTTGCATGGGGTAAAGACGCAATGGATGCAGTACACAACATTACTGTATTAGAATACGTTGCAAACATGGCATGGCATAACTTTGCTTTAAACCCAAATATGAAGCCAATGTCACAAACAATTTTAGATAAACACTACTTAAGAAAACATGGAGCGAATGCTTACTATGGACAATAAAAAGTTTTATGAACTTGGTTTGTATGAAAAATCAATGCCAAACACACTTAGTTTTAAAGAAAAGTTAGAAACAGTAAAAGCAACTGGATTTGACTTTTTAGAGATCAGTATTGATGAAACTGATGAAAAATTAAGTCGTCTAGAATGGACTAAAGAAGAACGCCAACAATTAGTAAACGATATGTTTGAAACTGGTGTTCCAATTCGTTCAATGTGCTTAAGTGGCCACCGTAAATATCCATTTGGATCACACGATGAAGCTACTCGTGCACGTAGTCTAGAAATCATGGAAAAAGCGATTCAATTAGCAGATGATTTAGGTGTTCGTGTAATCCAATTAGCTGGATACGATGTTTATTACGAAGAAGGAGATGCAGTAACATTAGATTACTTCATTCAAAACCTTAAGAAAGCTACTGAAATGGCTTCTCAAAAAGGAATTCTTCTTGGTTTCGAAACAATGGAAACCCCATTTATGAATACTGTAGAAAAATCTATGCGTTTTGTTGAATTAGTGAAATCTCCATACTTACAAGTATATCCAGACTCAGGTAACTTAATGAACGCATCATTAGAACCTGGTGCAAAAAATGTCTATGAAGATATCGAATTAGGAAGAGGGCATATTGTTGCAGCTCACTTAAAAGAAACAATTCCTGGACATTACCGTGAAATTCCATTTGGTACTGGCCAAATCGATTTCAAACGCATGGTTGATACATTCTTATCAATCGGCGTAAATCGTTTCACTGGTGAATTCTGGTATGTAGGTCAAGAAAACTGGTTAGAAGACATTAAGTTCGCAAACCAATTCTTAAGATCTCATTTTCCAAATAAATAATAAGATTGAAACCTTCCTACATTAGGGAGGTTTCTTTTTTTGGTCTTAAATACCGAACATTCGTGTTTTATAGTTCGTGTTTCACACGCTTACATTATTTTTACAGTGTTTGAAATATGTAAAATGTATGAAAATACTCATATTTACAATGTTATGGGTTGTAATTTTCGTGTATGTCTTGTAAGATTATAGAAGGGGTTAAGAATATCTTAATTTCTAACTATATAACCGTATCTTAGGAGGATATTTTTTTATGAAAAAGTCTTTTTGGTCTAAATTAGCAATTGGTTTATCATCATTAGCTCTTTTAGCTGGATGTTCAAGCAATTCAGGTTCTGGTTCTGAATCAAAAGAAAGTGGTTCAAAATCAATCGATACTTTAAAGGTAGCATTCGTACCTTCTCGTGATCCTGAAGCAATTGTTACTGCTACAGAGCCATTAAAAGAACTATTAAAACAAGAATTAGCAAAAGAGGGCTACGATGTTAAAAACGTGGACATCACTGTCGGAACAAGTTTTGACGCAGTAGGGGAAGCATTAGCATCTGGTAGTGCGGATGTAGGTTTCTTACCTGGTGGTACTTATGTTTTATACGACAAAGAAGTTGACGTATTATTAACAGCTACTCGTGATAACTTATTAAAAGATTCTTCTAATCCTAAAGACTGGAACGATGGCTTAGAAACTAAGCGCGGAACAGAGCAAGCAACTTCATATAAAGGTTTAATCATTGCTGGTCCTACTGAGAAAGGGAAAGAATTAGCAGCTAAAATCAATAGCGGTCAAGAATTAACTTGGGATGACTTAAACTCTGCTAAATGGGGAGTGTTAGGAACTTCATCTTCTTCAGGTTATATCTACCCAACATTATGGTTACAAGATAAATACGGTAAAGGTATTTCTGACTTACAAAACGTTGTACAATCTGACTCATACGCAAGTTCTGCAGCTCGTTTAGCATCAGGACAAATTGATATCATGGTTGGTTATGCTGACGTTCGTAATGACTACGCTAAGAAATGGACTAGCGATTACGGCCGTTCAGAAGACATCTTCAAAGAAACAAACGTTATCGGTGTTACTCCAGATATTTACAACGACACAATTTCAGTAAGTAAAGCTTCTCCAATCGTAGACGATGCATTTAAAGAAGCATTTGCAAACGCAATGATGAATATCGCTAAGACAGATGAAGGTAAAGAAATTATCAAGATCTACTCTCATAAAGGCTATAAGAAAGCTAACGCTAGCGACTACGATAAAGAACGTGAAGCACAAAAATTACTTAAAAAACTAAAATCAGGTAACTAATAAATTTGTAATGAATATCAAATGAGGGTTAGGATATTTCTCCTGACCCTTTTTTGAGAGAGAGGCAATAAAATGATTAAATTTGAGAACGTATCTAAGACTTATCCAAACGGGGTTAAAGGTCTTAAAAATATTAATTTAGAAATTGAACAAGGAGAATTCGTATCGATTATCGGGCTTTCTGGTGCCGGTAAATCAACATTAATTCGTACGATTAACCGAATGCTAGATATCAGCGAAGGGAAATTAACAGTTGATGGTATCGATGTTACGAAATTAAAAGGGAAATCTCTACGTAAATTCCGTAGAAATAAGGTTGGGATGATCTTCCAATCATTCAACTTAGTAACAAGAACAACAGTTATTAAAAATGTATTGACATCTATTGTTCCGGATATTCCGTTCTTCCGTTCGTTATTCGGTATTTATACAAAACAAGAGAAATTACATGCATTGGAAGCGTTAGATAAAGTTGGCATTGTAGATAAAGCATTTATTCGTGCAGACCAATTATCAGGTGGTCAACAACAACGTGTGGCCTTAGCTCGTACATTGGCTCAAAATCCAGAAATTATTCTTGCCGACGAACCAGTTGCGGCTCTTGACCCAGTGACAGCAAAACGCGTTATGGAAGACTTTAAACGCATTAACAAGGATATGAATATCTCAATCCTTTTAAATATTCACCACGTTGAATTAGCACTTGAATACGCGGATCGTATCCTCGGAATTAGAGATGGTGAAATCGTATATGATGGTCCTAGTTCAGAAGTAACACCAGAAGTCTTGGATCTAATTTATAAAGGAAAGGCGGAGGAGTTAAATGAAGCTTAAAAAACTCTTCGCACCGAAAGAATATACATTAGAAAACGGGACAACGGTAAAAGAACCACGCTCTAAAGTGATTTTTATTACCATCTTACTATTAATTGCAATGTACTTTGCAGGTAAGATTACTGGTTTTAACTTAAAAACATTGATGACTCGCGGAGGCCAGTTCTTCGTTATTATCGGTAAAATGTTCCCACCAAATTGGGAATATTCAAGTTCTATCTGGGATCCATTAATTGATACGATTAAGATGTCATTACTTGGATCATTACTAGGGTCGATTTTAGTAATTCCATTTGCAATTATTGCTTCAAGTAATATTGTAAAAAACAAATTTATCATTAGTTTAAGCCGTTTGTTCTTAAGTGTGGTTCGTACATTACCTACATTAGTAACAGCCTTAATTGCGACTTATATCTTCGGTTTAGGTACAATTGCTGGTACATTTGCGATTGCTACATATACATTTGCGTATTGCGGTAAACAACTATATGAACAAATTGAAACAGTTGATATGGGCGCTTTCGAAGCTGCAGAAGCACTAGGAGCAACAAAAGGAAAAGCATTCTCTAATGCTATTATTCCTCAAATTTTACCAGGATACATCGCATCTTCTTTATACTGTTTTGAAGGGAACGTTCGTTACGCTTCAATTCTTGGGTATGTTGGTGCCGGTGGTATCGGGATTATCTTAAACGAAAACTTAGGATGGCGTGAATATAGCAATGTCGGTATGATTTTAGTAATTTTATTCTTTACTGTAGTTATTATCGAAAGTATTAGTTATTATTTACGTACTAAATTAGCGTAGGAGGGGACAACTATGAATGAAGCAGTATTAAATCAATATCAAAAAGCCCCTCGTACTTGGATCGTAAAATTAATTGTTGTTTTAATTCTTGTAACACTTGTTGCTTGGTCTGGAACAACGATTGAATTAAGTAAAATTCCTGAAAATGGGGCAGAAATCTCTAAAAATATTATTAAAGGGATTTTCACACCAGATACAACTTTGTTATTCGATATGTCGAATAAAGGTGTCGCTTATCTTTTATTAGAAACAATCTGTATTGCGTTTCTAGGAACATTAGTTGGTTCGATTTTAGCAATCCCATTTGCGTTCTTATCTGCAACGAATATCGTTCCAAAGCCAGTAGCATTAATCTTCCGTACAGTAATCATGGCCATTCGTACGGTACCAACTCTGATTTACGGATTAATGTTTATCCGTGTAACTGGACCAGGTCCGTTCACAGGATTATTAACGATGTCTGTAGCATCAATCGGGATGATTTCTAAGCTTTATATTGAAGCTATCGAAGACTTAGATTACAAGATTTTAGAGTCATTAGACGCTAGTGGCTGTAATTTATATCAAAAGATTCGTTTTGGGATCTTACCACAGTTAATTCCTTCATTTATCTCAACAGTGATTTATCGTTTTGATATGAACTTAAGAGATGCGACGGTTCTAGGGATGGTTGGTGCCGGTGGTATCGGTTCGCCATTAATGTTTGCCATGAGTGCTTACAAATGGAATGAAGTAGGGGCAATTCTTTGTGGATTAATCATTCTAGTATTATTCATTGAGTTCGTATCTACGAAGATTCGTACACGTTTAGCACGTGGTTAATAAATCTATTAAATAACAAAAAAACGACTTACAGAGCATCTCTGTAGGTCGTTTTTGTTTATTAAAATGATTATTTTACCTTTGTGAAAATTTCACGAATTAACGGTGCGAAACTATACGCAACAGCTGCAAAGCCAATCACTAAAAAGAATGATAATACAGGCACTGTCTGATAAATAGCGAATAAAATTGCAGCAATAAGAACTGCAGCCATAATCAGTGATTGCACAGGCATTACGATGATAAGTAAATAACTATTTTTAACGAGACGTTTTATAGGACTAAAATACTGAGTCGTCATCGCAAGACCAATAATTGAAGCTACGATAGTGACGATTAAAATTAACGCTGATAACATAAATAACATAAAACCAATGATTCTAAATATATCAGCATTATTATTAGCAAAATTCCAGTAAAATTGAGCCATATAAACCATAGCAGCAATTAGAACTAAATATACGATCCATAGAAGAATCTTTTTAGTAATATCACGTTTAAATTCATTCCAAAACGGCTTAACGAGTGTGCGATTTTCATCCTCAGAAAGCTTAAGTGTCGTATGCATTAATGCAGCTAATGCAGGACCAATAGTTATAATAGGTATACATAGAAAGATAAATAAAAGATTTAATAAAATAAAATCAGCAACTAATGTAGCGAAATGCCAGAACTTGCTGTCTTGATTATATTGCATGTGAGACCATCCTTATTAATTAATTACTTTAATAAGTATACGTTGAGGGGCTTTAAAATGCAATGATGTTTCTTTATTCTTTTTCAGATACATATATAGGTTTACATAATATATATTATACTAAGTTATATATCGAAAAGTTTCTATATCCTCTATCATAAATCAATACGCCCAGCATTTATAAGTAACACTGAGCGTATAATCATTTATATAACTTCTAATGTATCAATATCGATATTCTTATTAATCGATAATAAACATAAAACTTTTCTTGTAACATTTTTGTTACAACTAATGGCTAATGCATCTGCATATATATTCAGTTGCTCTTTATATTTACGCACGATGCCTTGAATTCCTTCTGTAGAATCCACAACATAATCTGTCTTATAGTCAAATACAATAATCTCATCATCTAATTCGATATATCCATCGATAATCCCGTGAATCATCATCAAATCATCTGTCTGAATGGATTTAAAGAATTCATTTGCTTCCAGTACATACGAAAATGCTTGCTCCCGTACTAATGCATGTGAATTTTGCACAATCCATTGACCAAATGGTGATTGGAAAAATTCGTAAGCCTGTGTTACAGGGACTTTTGCAGCAACTTCTGGTGTAATTTCATTGGAATCCACTAAAACTTTGAGTAATTGTTCCAATGACTCTAATGTAATTTCACTTGCAAAGTCTACCTTCTGCATTAATAAGTGAAGAGCACTACCTCTTTGTGCGCCTGAAACCGATGCTGTAGCGGTTTCCATAAATCGTGGTTGCTCCAATGTAGGAGAGAGGTAAATCGCTCTTCTCCCCTCTTCTATCAAGCTATTTTGAGATAATTCTTCGATAACCGGATCTTCAAGCACCCGTTTCAATTCAGAAACACTTTGATAGCTTGTTGTTTTACTTTCGGCTTCAAATTGATAGTCTTCTTGAATGGTTTGAAGCATTTGTTGCACTCGAGACTTCAATTCACGTGGAGAATCGGCTTCACTGTAGTATTCATGCCAATCTTCTTGGAAGACTTCCTTACCACTGATTTCGTGAATATATTGTTTGCTATTGGATACAATATCCGTTTTCGTAACAATTTCAGGAGTAATCTTATATTGTTCGCGAATAGCACTCAGTAGCATCCAGTTAAGGAATGTGCCACTCTTGAACCGTGCTTGATATGGTAAAATTTCGCTAGATTCATTGATTAAAAAGGCGTATTTCTTCTTAAAGGACTCGTAGTTTTTAAGCGTACCGACAACAATTAGCTTTTCCCGTGCACGCGTCATTGCTACATATAATTTACGCATCTCTTCAGATAATAATTTCTTCTTCTCGAAGTTTCTTGTAGCTACAGCCTGAACTGTTGGATACGTAATGCGTGTGCTTAAATCAAAGTAATTCGTGCCTACACCAATCTCATCAGAGCACATAATAGATGCTTTTAAGTCCTGCATGTTAAATTTACGATTGGTATCAATTAAGAATACAACAGGGAACTCTAACCCTTTACTTGCGTGAATCGTCATCACTTGTACAGCGTTTGATTCTCTTGCAATCGGTGCTTCGTCTAGGTCTTTTTCTTTCTTTTGTAGTGCTTCTATAAAGCGAATAAAGTTACGAACGCCTTTAAAACTACTTGATTCGTACTGGTGAGCGTGCTCGTATAAAGCGTGTAAGTTTACAGCTCTTTGCGCACCGTTAGATTGTCCATGGACATATTCTAAGAAATGCGTATCCATATAAATCTCCCAGATTAACTGAGCGATGGATTCGTTATTTGCGCTGTCTCTCCATTTATTTAATAATGTTATAAAGCCTTCTAGTCGCTCTTTAAGTAATAATTGTTGCTTAGAATCATAGTAGTCGACTTCTTGGAGTTTAAAGTCAGAAACAAACTGGCAAACTGCTTCGTAGTAACTTGTATTTTTCGATAACTTACGAATGTGAGCCAAAGCGATCTCATCTAGTCCGATAAGTCCAGAGCGTAATACAGCTACTAGCGGAATATCTTGTAGTGGATTATCAATTACTTTTAGTAAAGAAACCATCGTCGTAATCTCTGTACGTTTAAAGTATGATTGCGCCTTTTGAACGTTTACTGGAATTCCATATGCCGCAAAAATCGATTCAATCTTATCATTGTTACTCTTTGTTGAAGAAAGAATAGCGAAGTCTCCATAAGTTACTGGACGTTTTGCATCTGCTTTATCATTCATCACTTCAAAAGGTGTCTTTATCATCTCTTGGATGCGTTGCGCAACATAATGAATCTCATTTTCTACTTTTTCGAATCCTTCAGCATCGTCTAAATCATCCGAGTTTTCATCTAAATTCACGTCTTCAATTAAAATAATTTCACTGGATTTGTCGTCATCTTGAGAATAAGAGAGATTCCCTGTTTTAAGCGCAGCAACGTCATCATATTCCACTTGCCCCAAATCTTTATTCATAATTTGTTGGAAAACTTTATTTGTAAAGGAAAGAACCTCATCTCTAGAACGGAAATTCTCTGCTAGAACAATTCTTTCCCCACTCTTTCCTTCGGCATACGCTTCGTATTTTTCACGGAATAGAGACGGATCTGCTAGTCGAAAACCGTAGATAGATTGTTTCACGTCGCCTACCATAAAGCGGTTATCTGGCTTACTTACGAACTCTAAAATCGCTTCTTGGACGCGGTTAACGTCTTGATATTCATCCACCATTACTTCTTTAAAGTGATTTTGATAGTATTCTGAAGCAATTTTTTGACCATTTGAATCTAATTTTGTCAAAATTCTCAGAGTATCATGTTCTAAATCTGAGAAATCAAGCTTATTTAACTGATGTTTTTCATCTTGGAAACGATCATAGAACATCACAGCTATATCTGAAAGTTTCGATAGAATTCTATTTACTTTCGTCATTTGCTGCAGCTGAACTTCTGGAGAAATCGCAAAGTAATCCTCTTTGATTTTTTGGAAGTCTTTTTTCAAGCCTTCGCGAATCGCTTTAATCTCATCTAAGCTTTCTTTAACGGTCTCATCCACTTTAGCTGTAGACCAGTTCTTGAATTTTCGATCTTCAAATGTTTGATACGCAAAGACATAAGACTCCTCTTGGATATGCACCAGAACAGCTTTAACAAAGTCTAAATCATCTTCTAAAACCGCTTGATGCTTCGGAGCTCCAAGAAGTTCGATATCTTTAAGAAGTTGATCATATTGAGTAACAAGGTAACTTAACTCTTCGATTAATGCTGGTTTCACGTATGTTTTAACAAACGCTGTTGAAGCATAATCGTTTCCAACAGAGTAGTTCTCTGTTAAATTAGATAACCATGTTTTAGGTTCTCTTTTTGAACGAGAATATTGATATAGGCGATAGACAGTATTCGTAATGCCGTCGTCCGAACGGTCGTTTGAGAACGTTGCAAATACTTCTTCAAATTCAGGATGTTCAAGAAGTTCTTCCTCAAGAGTTCTCCAGACTTTTTCTTGCAATAGTTGCCCTTCTATTTCATCCATCATCGTAAATACTGGATCAATACCCGCTAAGTAGAAATAACGACGAATCACTTTCATACAGAAACTATGGATTGTCGAAATCATAGCAGACGGAATCAGTTGTAATTGTTTCGCGAAACGTTGCTGAAGGACTTCATCCGTTGATTTTTCAATCGCCTCTTCTAATTTAGAACGAAGGCGCTCCTTCATTTCCTTTGCTGCAAGTTCCGTAAAGGTCACAACTAACAATTCATTAATGTCAATTCCCTCTTGAATATGCGTCAAAATACGTTCTACAAGAACTTTTGTTTTACCTGAACCAGCTGAGGCAGAAACAAGAAGATTGTTCCCACGAGTAGCTATTGCCTTCCATTGATCAGGTGTTGCTTGTAATCCTTTTGGTTTCTCTGGAATCATTCTTCTGTCTCTCCTTTCTTCTCTTGTAATTCATCTTGAATAAATGCAATCCCCTCTTCTTTTTCAAATTTTGGAAGAGTACGATATCTGTTTTCTGGGTTTGTTGCATCGAACTGGGCAATACTACTAAATTTACCGGATACAGAATCTGCATATTGTTTAAAGTCCTCGTATGGAGCTAGTGTAATATCTCCAGACAAGATGCCTCTACCCGCTTCTTGAATCTTTTCCCATACGAAATCTTTGAATAACTTCAATTCTTCTGTGGTATAAACGCCATTTTTATAAGTAGCACTGATGCCACCATCTTTTTTCAAAACGACATTTAATACGTTTGATTTACTTGTCTCAAATAACTCCGGATTGAGTCTAGCGATCTCATCAGAATTGATTAATCCACGGTGTTTAAAGGCTTTAGTCCATTCTTGCATAAACTTATCTTCCGTTGGCACTTCTTTACTGCTGAATTTTGGATTATGCACATGGATATAGCTTGCTTCTAGCGGCGTTGGAACCGTACCTGTTTCACTGCGAATAATTTCTTCTGATACTTTCAAATACGTTAATAATTGGATTTGAACTCCTGCAATGAGTTTGGCAATCTCGAATCTTTGTTCAGAAGATTTATAGTCAATAATTCCGTTATAAATTCCGTTATCTGACTGTAGTAAGTCGATACGGTCAATTTTCCCACGTAAATGAATCGATTGATCCTTACCAATTGGAATGTGAATAGGATAGTTTCCAGAAGTCCCGAATACCACTTCGGTCATCCAAGGTTTTGTCTCTAGCGCTAAGGCTTGTCTTTGAAGCGCATTTGTCGTTTGTATTAGAGTTTGGTGTAACAATCCTTGGACGAAGTTTAAACGTCTAGAAGAGCCTAAAATCGCAAATTTCGGATTGTCTTTCATTCGATTGAAGATTTCTTGCTCAATGGCTATTTTTTGTTCGAATGTTAATTCTCTTAGTGATAGTCCACGTGCATTTAATTCTTTAATAAATTGATCAAAGAATTCATGGAAGTATTCCCCTGTATTTGCTGGTGATAGCTCGAATTCTTGGCGTTCTTTCAGTCTTAATCCATATTGTAAGAAATGACTAAATGGATCTTTATAGTAAGTCTCAATTTGAGACGTTGATAAATTCAATTGATTTCCATAAAGCTCTTGCGCAAGAGAAATTGGTAATTTACTCGCTACATTTAGTCTGAAGACAGATGCCAGTAACGCATGATAGTCCGCACTGAACGCTGCGTCATTTTTTAGTAGATGAGGAATTAAGATCCATAAGATATCAATCTCTTTCATTTCTTTAAACTTGTTTGCTCTCATCTTCAATAGAAGCGTTGTAAAGAGTTCAAACGGAACGACGAAATCTCCTTGTTCTAAACGGTTTTGTCGGTTCAACGATCCATCGATTTCTTTAATTTCAAACTGTTTTAGTAAGCGTTGAACAAAATTTGAAACAAGTTGTTCCTTACCATCTTTTGAAATAGCACAAGATAGATAAAGATGCTCTGTTGCGCTCATGAGTAACTGATAGAACACAAATGGTTCAACGGACTGCAGTTGTCCTGTTGTAGGCGCTAGGAAACGCCCACTATCTAGTTGATTTGAGAATAGCTCACGTTCATCGTCCGTTAATAACCCTGTTTCATCAATATTTCGTGGCATTACCCCTTGCGTAAGTCCCACTGCAAAGGTGATTTTCTTTGGTGTATAACGAACTGAATCCATTCCTGTAATGGTTAATTCATCTAATGTAGATGGAGCTAAATTATAGTGTGTTTGTTCAAATCCTGTATGAAGTAACATCATAAAGGTTTCCCAATCAAAGGATTTATCTCCGAAAATATAGATATATTCATCTAGTAAGCGGATAAATTCAGACCACACTTGCTCTTGACGTCTTGCTGTTTCGACGTCTCCTTCTTCAGCAGCAACATCTCTCCAGTAAATGACCGATTGATCTAATCCTAGAGTCGTCAATAATTGATATAGTACAGTAACTGCTTCAGTCGTTGTGGCTGCTTGTTCTATTTTCTTGAATGCAGGTAGTAATACGCTTGTTAATTCATCTCGAAGTTCTTGCGCTTTTAAAAGAATTTGCGTATTTTTATCTGTCACTTCAACTTTAGAATCTTCGTCAATAGAATCTTCCACATAGGCCCAAGGTTTTCCATTCGTCCATTGATAACCTTCGTAACCATTAGCAAGAATAACTGTTTCCGTTTCATCTAATTGCTGTCTAAAGGCCTGTAATTGGTCCTTAAGAGGCGTTTCATCGCCTTTATGCCACAAGACATATTCGCTACGAAGAAGACTCATAATATCGGAATAACGCCAATCGTATTGCCAAATATTATAGAGTGCATCCAGAACTTGAATAATTGGATGATGCTCCATTGAGTCGGATAAATCGATAAAACCAGGAATATCATATTGTTTCAAAAGAGATTCCAAGAATAAATGGTTTTCTTCTAAATTACGTCCTAAAATTTGGATGTCTTTATAGCGAACTTTACCCTCTTGTACCATTCTCTTAATTTGGGCAAATGTCTCTTGATACTCTTCTCTTTCATCTGTGTACTTAGTAAAAGTGATCTTTTGCAATGAGAGCTTATCTTTGGCCGGTGTCTTCACTTTTGGAAGTCCACCATTCGTTTCAAGCCAGAACTTTTCAACCTCTTTAAATTCATCATCAAAAAGAGAATCACTTTCTTCCCATTCGATGATGCGAGCTAAGTCCTCTCCCCTATTCACCCATCTTGAGAGTCTTTCTAAGAGGAGTCTGTTTGAAGTAAATAAAGAATCTCCTGCTTCGTTTTTAGCGGTATGGACTCCATATGTCGTTAATGTTGCATGAAATTCAACGGTTGCCCCACTTCCTACTAAGGCTTCAATCACTTCCATTTCAGCCTTCGTTAACGTCACCATTTCATCAATTGCAATAAAGGTATTAGACAAATCTTTAGTAGCAATTACGATGCATAATTGCGCATAGCTTTCTTCTTGATGAACGAAATCTTCTTTTAGTGCTTCTATATAGTAACGATAAATAATCCCAAATTCTTTTAATCGTTGCTCGTTTTCTGAAGGAGTGGACGCTTCAAAAAAGCTAGAGAAATCCTCAACTTCAATTCCTCCAGATTGAAATTCATTCATTACCTTGCTTAATTGTTCAAGAAAACCTTTATGACGAGCTTCATTTTTAAAGAGAACAAGGTCCTCTGAATGTTCCTCTAGAATTGATTTCAAAAGCATTGTAATTCCAACTTTTGAAATCGATGTTTTTTCTGTAATGGCTTCATTTCTTAGTAAATACCATAATAAACGTTTGAAACTGTATACTTGTAGTCTTGTTGAAGCGTAGCTACGAGACGTGGAATCCGTTAATAACTCTCCGACTTGTCGAATCATTTCCATTTCTGCAGTAAACTTAATGTGATCAGGAACAATATAGTAAACCTGATGTGCTTCATCTTGTTTAAGCCACTGCGCAAAACGTTCGGCAATCTTCTTTGATTTATTAACGGATTTCTTTGAAATAACAGCATTAAATCCCATTGATGCGTCCTCCTTTTTAAGTCTTCTTTAGTATATCATGAAATCTGGAAAAAGCGCTTTAAAAATTGAAATAAAAAAACACTTTTAGCAGTTTCCTACTAAAAGTGCACTTTTCTTTTATAGTTAAAATTATCCCACTAATTTTTCTAAAAGATCAGGACGGAATCCGAAGAATGGTTCTACGCCATCAGCTACGATAACAGGTAATGATTGGAAGCCTAATTCCTTCACTTCTGCTAATGCTTCTTCTGACTCGAAAACATCTTTTACTGTGAATTCCACGTTGTTATTTTCGAAAAATTGTTTTGTAAAATTGCATTGCATGCAATTTGGTTTTGAATAAAGAATAATATTGCGATTTGACATATTACTTCTCCCCTTTTTATTTTTTCTGACAGAAGATATCATACATCATTTTGAATCAAAATACAATATATAGTTCTTATGAAAATGCATTTTCATTTTAAAACACAATATATAGTTTAGACAGATTACTTATAAACGCTGGTATCAAAGCCTTTGTTAGTCACGTAACCGTCTTTTTCCCAAATATTTTTCTTACGTTTTTTTGCTTTCTTTTCAATTTCTTGGAATTGTTTTAAAAGGCTCGTGTTTGGTTCGTAGGCATACCCAACTCTGGCAAGTCCTTCTTCAATTAAAATATCTTGAAGTAATTTGCCGTCGACATACACATACATTAATGCACGATCATACTTATCCGCATGATCACCGACATCGAAACTTCCTTCGATTTTCTTCGCGTTTGTTAATAGTTCTTCAGTACGTTTCTTCGCTTCATCTGCAAAAGGTTGAGCTTCTTTACCCTCTTTTGCTGTTTCGGGAGCATCTACAATGAGTAGACGCACTTTAAATTCTTTCCCTTCATAACTGAGGTGGAATGTATCTCCATCTGCTCCGTATACATATTTGAAAGGATATTTTTTCATGCTCTCAAAGTAATCAAAATTCTTTCCTGTAAATGAGGAATTAGAAGCGTTTTGAGACGTTTTCGATGAAGAATGAGTATTGGATTTATTCGTTGCCTTTTGCTCTCCAAAAGCCTTGTAAAGAGCAAATACAACCACAATAATAATTGAAATAATTGTACTAATCATTTTCCATTGTTTTTGTGTCATTTTGTTCCTCCCTAATAAATAAAAAAGAGGCAAAAGCCCCTTTTCTATTCAAATTAAACTTCTAAAAGTTCTTTTTCTTTATTTGCTGCTAATTTGTCGATGTTTTTAACACTGTCATCCGTAACTTTTTGGATGTCTTTTTCAAGTGTGTGTAATTCATCTTCAGTAATTTCTTTAGCTTTTTCAGCCTTTTTCGCTTGGTCAATCGCATCACGACGAATGTTACGTACACTTACTTTTGCACTTTCAGCTTCTTTACCTACTTGTTTAGCCAATTCTTTACGACGTTCTTCTGTTAATTGTGGAATAATTAAACGAATAACAGAACCATCACTTGTTGGAGTGATTCCGATATCGCTCATTAAAATCGCACGTTCAATGTCGTTTAATGAAGATTTATCATATGGTGTAATTAAAAGCATACGAGCTTCTGGAACAGTGATTGAAGCTAATTGGTTTACTGGAGTTAATGCTCCGTAATATTCCACTTCTAAACGGTCTAAAAGACTTGCGTTTGCACGTCCAGCACGGATTGAGCCTAATTCACGTTGAAGTGCATCTTCAGATTTTTTCATACGTTCTTTCGTATGAGCTAAAATTTCGCTAGTTGACATTACCTATTTCCCCCTAACTGTTGTACCAATGTTCTCCCCTAATACAACGCGTCTAATATTTCCTGGTTCGTTTAAATTAAACACCACTAAAGGAATATCGTTATCCATAGAAAGTGAGCTTGCCGTTGTATCCATAACCTTCAAACCTTTTTGGATAACATCTAAGTGTGTTAATTCATTGTATTTCTTCGCATTGACGTCTACCCGTGGGTCGGCACTATAAACACCATCCACATTGTTTTTCGCCATTAAGATTGCGTCTGCTTCAATCTCAGCAGCACGTAAAGCAGCGGCTGTATCTGTTGAGAAGTAAGGGTTCCCTGTACCGCCTGCAAAAATCACAACACGTTCTTTTTCTAAGTGACGAACAGCTCTACGACGGATATATGGTTCAGCAATTTGACGCATATCAATAGAAGTTTGAACACGAGTTGGAACTCCTACATTTTCTAGTGCGTCTTGAAGTGCTAATGCATTCATAACAGTTGCTAACATTCCCATGTAGTCTGCTTGAGCGCGTTCCATACCAACTTCTTCACCAGTAACGCCACGCCAAATGTTACCACCACCGACAACAATTGCAATCTCAACACCAAGATCATGAACCTCTTTTAACTCTTTCACAACTTCTTTAATCGTTGGTGGGTTAATACCGAAGCCTGCTTTACCTGCTAATGCTTCACCACTTAATTTTAAAACAACACGTTTGTATTTTGGTTCAACCATTGCTTTATCTCCTTAATCTTTATAAAAAAAGGGAATAGCGGGTAGCTATCTACCATATTCCCTCAATGAACAGTGATTATTTTTTAACTTGTCCCATAACTTCTTCAACAAAGTTATCAACACGTTTTTCTAAACCTTCACCAACTTCATAACGGTGGAATAATTTAACTTTTCCGCCTTTAGAAGCAACGAATTTAGATACAGTTTGATCTGGATCTTTAACGAATGGTTGGTCGTTTAAGCTAATTTCAGCTAAGAATTTGTTTAAACGTCCAGCAATCATTTTTTCTACGATGTTAGCTGGTTTACCTTCGTTTAATGCTTGTTCAGTAAGAACTTTCTTTTCATGTTCTAATTCTTCTTCAGAAACTTGTGAACGGTCAATATATTTAGGATTGATTGCAGCGATGTGCATTGAAACATCTTTAGCTGCTGAATCGTCTGTAGAACCTTCAACAACAGTTAACACACCGATACGTCCACCCATGTGTAAGTATGCACCGAAAGCATCTGCATCAGATTTTTCAACGATTTCGAAACGACGTAAAGTGATTTTTTCACCGATAACTGTAGTTGCTTCTGCAATTACGTCAGAAATTTTACCGTTTGGAGTTTCAACTTCAAGAGCTTCTTCTAATGTTGAAGGGTTTGCTTTTAAGATTGCTTCAGAAACTTCTTTAACTAATGCTTGGAATTTATCGTTTTTAGCAACGAAGTCAGTTTCAGCATTTACTTCTAAGATAACTGCACGGTTTCCTTCAACTAAAACATTAGTGATACCTTCTGCAGCGATACGGTCTGCTTTTTTAGCAGCTTTTGCTAAACCAGCTTCACGTAAGTAGTCAACCGCTTTGTCGATATCTCCTTCAACTTGAACTAATGCTTTTTTAGCATCCATCATACCTACGCCAGTCATGTCGCGTAATTGTTTTACTAATTGAGCTGTAACTTGAGCCATTCTCAATTCCTCCTATAATTTGCTTTTAAATTTTTTCAAACTTTTTAAAAAAAGCTGTTTGAATTGAAAAGTCTATTTCGCCTCTTTCTGATTCAAACAGCTTAACAGTTAGTGATTATTCAGCGTTGTCGCCTTCAACTAATTTTTCGATATCTTCTAATGAAGTATCTTTATCTAAGTCTTCAACGTCTACTGCTACGTCTTCACCTTGGTTACCTTCGATGAATGCATCAGCCATTTTAGCAACGATTAATTTAACCGCGCGGATAGCATCATCATTTGATGGAATAACAACATCGATTTCATCTGGGTCACAGTTTGTGTCAACCATAGCAACGATTGGAATGTTTAATTTGTGAGCTTCTTGAACTGCAATACGTTCTTTACGAGGGTCAACGATAAACATTACATCAGGAATGCGTGGCATATCTTTAATACCACCTAAGTATTTTTCAAGTTTGTCTAATTCTTTTAATAGAATACCAACTTCTTTTTTAGGTAATACTTCGAAAGTGCCGTCTTCTTGCATTTCTTTGATTTTTTTCAAACGTTTGATACGTGTTTGGATTGTATCCCAGTTAGTTAAAGTACCACCTAACCAACGATGGTTAACGTAGTATTGACCTGAACGGATTGCTTCGTCTTTAACAGCATCTTGTGCTTGTTTTTTAGTACCAACGAATAATGCAATACCACCGTTTTCAGCAACTTCATGCATATAGTTGTATGCATCGTCCACTAATTTAACAGTTTTTTGTAGGTCGATGATATAGATACCATTTCTTTCTGTGAAGATGTATCTCTTCATCTTAGGGTTCCAGCGACGTGTTTGGTGACCGAAATGTACACCAGCTTCTAACAATTGTTTCATTGAAATAACTGCCATTTTTGTTTTCCTCCAATTTGGTTTATATTTTCCTCCCCAATTTTCAGCGATAAGACCTCTTCTAAAAGAAGCACCAATCTTAACATCCAATTAGGTGTGAATTTTTTTGGTTTTTACACCATCAATGATTGTACATGAAAGTTATTTAAAATGCAAGGAAATTCTATTGTTTTCCTTCTGCGAAAACGTAAATCATTAAACACAAAAGATTAAATATTAATAATAGAATAAACGTTAATACTGCTCCGCTATTTCCAGTAACAATAGATTCAAATGGCATAATCACCGTAAAAGGATATTTTAATTCGTTAAATGTAAAATATAAGAATAGAACAAACGCCATAGTTCCTGGAATTCGGACCTTTGCATTGTCTTTTGCAACAACAAAGTTAATAATATAGAGTTCACGCAATACAGCAAATAGAATTACAAAAAACAAAATGATAAAAACAATAAAATAAACTGTAAATAATGCTTTTGTAATTCCATGCCCAATAACAACTTCAAGCATAAATAGGACGAAATAAAGAATAGTTGGAAGTAATAAGTTAATATACTGAATCTTTTTATTATTCATAAAAACCTCCTTTTCTATTTCAATTCATCTTCCTCAAAATACCCTAACCCATTTTCCACAACAAAAGTACTAATCACGTCTCTAGTTTTTCCATTCACCTCAGCACTACCCTTGAATTGATAGACTCCATCCCAGAAGGTGCCTCTTGGTAATCCTTCAAGTACTTCTTTAAAGTATTCTAAGTTAGATAACCCTGCTTTCTGCGCTTTAGAAGTTAATACAGAATAGAAAATGAGATCAATATTAGCGTAAATTTGATCGTTCTTCATAGCTTGCTTTACATCAATATTGTAAAAACCAGCAGCGTCTTGATCCCCTTTTTCGACATTTTGAAGAGATTCAGCAATTAAAAATGCCGTAAATTCATATCCGTCTGTTGGATAAAAATCAACTCTAGACTCTTTTACCAGCTCAACTTTAAAAGCTGTATTAATGGTATCAGCAATCGTATAAGGCACTTTTAATTTATTTAATTTTTCTTTATAAAGGCTGAGTAAGAAGTTGAATTCCTCATATTTTACTTTATCAAGACGTTCGCGCTCTTTATCAGTTGTTAATAGTTCTTTGATTTTTTGAACATTCTCATTTGAAATTGCTAATTCATATTGATCTCCAGCCTCTTCAGAAATCGTATAATTTTTTGAATAAGAATAGCCGTCCGAAAATTGCTCTGTATATTCCAAACTCACTTCATATCCCCGTAATTCAAAAGCATGTTTTTTATTTTTTACTTTCACTGTCCCGTTCAGACCGAAGTCTTTAAACTCTTGAGGATAGTTTTTCCCAGAATTAAAAAGTGTTGGTGCGGAAATTGTTGAAAATGCAGTTGAGACTAGCAAAATATTTGTAATAACGATTAATAGCAAGCTAAATACAAAATGGTATTTTGCATCATTATTATCTTCTCTATGCAGCCATAGTTTTTGATAAATCGCGATGATAAAAATTAATGTGAGAATTAAACTTAAGGCAAATGTTTCAGAAAAATGATGCATGAAATTAATGATCTTCAATTTGCCTTTCACTAATTCAGCGCTCTGAATAAAGTAACTTACAATTACAAGAACCAATTGAATAATACTTGAATTTCGAATATTTCTGTCCTCTTTAAACCCTAGCATTAAACGGATTGGCTCAATGAGTAAAAAGAGATTTCCAAAAGCAATCAGTGCACACGATAAGATAACAAAGAACCCTGCAAAAGAAGGAATCTCTCCAGATGGATATAAATAGAAAATAACATTATAGATTATATATCCAATGATGACTAAACTCAGCCGGAAAAAACTGACTGTATTTCGTTTCATAAAAGTTCCTCCTTACTTATCAGTTTACGGATTTCTCATTTCGTCTTCTTCAAAATGACTATTTCCTTTTTCAATTACCATCGTGACCGTGACCCACTGATCTTTACCATCAATTTTAGTAGTCCCACCAAACTTATAGGTTCCATCCTCAAGCGTTCCTGATGGAATCTCAGATAGTATCTTTTTAAGATAATCGACACGACTTGCATTTTTATCTTTTAGAAATTGATCTAACTCAAGGTAATTAACATAACCAAAGTTGGCAATCATCGCTTTATTTAGAATATCAATATTATAAAATCCAGCAACTTCATTATCGCCGTTTGCTCTATTTTTCAGAGCGTTTTTAATAATCAAGCTATAAAATTCAGGAGGATTTTTTGGATAAAGACTTAAACCGTATTTTTCTACTAGTTTGAACCCTACCGCATTATTCACTTTATCGATTAGGTCTGTATCAATTTTACGTTTTCTAATTAAGTCCTTATAAAGGAATAGCACAAATTGAAATTCTTGTTTCTTTACTTTATCGAACAACTCTTTTTCCTCATCAGTATCCAGATACTTACTAATCTCCTGTGCGAGTTGATCATCCAACTGCGTTACGTGAGTCCCGTTGCGAACTTCAGCAATATCAATTAACTCCCAGAAATAAGTGCCATCAGATAACTTCTCATCATAATGTAAAGTTGTACGAGAACCAACATACGGTTCAATTAATTGAGTTTTCTCTCGGACCTCTACTTTTCCGGTAAATCCGAAATCTTTAAACTCCTGTACATATTGTTTGTTTGCATCGAAGACAGACGCTTTACTATTCGTGAAAAGTAAGAAGTTACACAGTAAGACCACGCATGCCCCAAAAACTAAACTGAAAATGGATGATGACTTTTCTTGTTGCTCTACTACTCTTTTTTGAATAACACCGATAATGAAAATTACCGAATAGAGGATGCATGTTGCAACTAAAAGTGGATAATGTTCCACATAATTAATAGGCCACCAATTTCCATAAGCTAAATTCGTCAGTTGCAAACAGAAGCCAATACAAGCTGCAATGAGTTGAATCATACTGGTTAATTGAATCGTTTTGTTCTTTTGGTAAGTATCTCTGTTTTTTACTATATCTCTAAAAATAAAAATATTCCCTAACACAATGATTGCCAAAGATAAAAAGAAGACTGGCCAGACGATAAAGAACGCGTAGCCACCAGAATAATCCAATAAAAAATAGATAATATTGTATAATAAATATCCTAATAAGACTAAACTAAGTCGAAAATAGCTAATTTTATATTCTTTCATAGGAAATCCCCCGTAAAATTGTTACCATTATTATACCATATATAACGAAAAAAGAGAGGGTTTCCATGAGTGTTTTGAACTTGCAAAAACTGCTGAATTCACGCATACTACAATTACAGATGAAATAAAGGAGAATGTTATGATATACAAAATCACTATTTGGATAGTTCGCGGACTACTAGTTCTATTAAATGGATTTGGCGATTACCAAGGTCGAGAAAAAGTACCTAAAGACACAGGTTATGTGCTTGTAGCCCCTCACCGTTCATGGTTAGATCCTGTGATGATGGCGATTGCTGTTTATCCTCAACCTCTTGTCTTAATGGCAAAACAAGAATTATTCAAACCAAAACCATTCGGTTGGTTTATTAAAAAACTTGGTGCTTTCCCGGTAAATCGTGAAAAACCAGGACCAAGCGCAATTAAATATCCTGTTCAACAAATTAAAGAAAACAAAAAAGCCCTTGTTATCTTCCCTACTGGAACACGATACTCAAACGAGATGAAAGGTGGAGCAGTCATGATTGCTCGTTTAGCAAAAGCCCCTATCGTTCCAATGGTGTATCAAGGACCGTTAACATTCAAGGATATTATTAAACGTAAAAAAATGCATGTACGAATTGGCGACCCAATCTATATCGCAGACCAAAAACTAACAAAAGAAGAAATCGCAAATTACGATCAAGTACTGATTCAAATATTCGATGAACTCGATAAAGAAATTGATCCAAATTATGTATATGAATTACCTGTAAAAAAATAACGTTATACCGTATACGGTATAACGAAAAAAACCATCGGAATTTTCCGATGGTTTTTCTTTATTATTTTTTAGCTCTTTTTTTAGCTTGTGCTTTCATTGAAGCAGCAATTTGACGAACTTTTTGTTCAGATGGTTTTTGACCCATTTGAGTCATCATACTACGAATCATATCTTCATCAAATGGTGGGTTTTCTGCAAAGTAGTTCATCATTGTACGACGTGCGATAAAGAAACCACCGATCGCACCTGCGATTGCAGCAAGAATCACGATTAAAATCCATGCTCCTGTTGACATTGGCTTTCTCTCCCTTCAATATGTGTATCCTCATCTATTGTACTAGATTATGAGGAAAATGAAAAGTCTTGCGGTAAAGTTTTCATTTGTTAATTTTGCAAATCAGCAACACATTGAAAAATTATTTTACTAAGCTTTTTGCCAAAACATAGTTCCCTAAAGTAGCTGAACCATTATTATCAACGGCTGGAGTAACAATAAAGTCTTTTACTGGTGGTGTTGGTACATATCCGTTTAGTAATTCCTCAAACATACGATGAACGCGTTCTAACATATGATTTTGAGCCATAACTCCTCCACCAAAAACAATCTTTTCAGGACGGAAAGTTAATGTTGCTTGAAGAGCTGCTTGTGCAATATAACTAGCTTGAATATCCCAAACATCACTAGCGATATCGATATGTTCCCCACGAACTCCAGTACGAGCTTCTAAACTTGGGCCAGCTGCTAAACCTTCAAGACATCCTTTATGGAAAGGACAAACGCCATCGAAGTTATTTGCTACATCAATTGGGTGCTTACTTACATAAACATGCCCCATTTCAGGATGGCTAGTTCCTCCGATAAATTCACCACGTTGAATCACACCTGCTCCAATACCAGTACCAATTGTGTAATAGACAAGCGTTTCGATATTTTCTCCACGATTATTACGTGCATATACTTCTCCGTATGCAGAACTATTTACATCTGTTGTAAAGTAAATTGGGACATCTACTCTCTTCTTCAATGCACCTACAACATCCACGTTTGCCCAATTTGGTTTTGGTGTTGTAGTGATATACCCATATGTTTTAGATTTAGGGTCCACATCAATCGGTCCAAAAGAACCAATCCCGATGGCTGCTAGATTTTTGAATTTAGCAAAAAAATCAGCTGTTTTCTTTAAAGTCTCTTGTGGAGTCGTTGTTGGAAATTGTAGTTCCTCAACCGTGTTGAATTCTTCGTCTGCTACCGCACAAATAAACTTTGTGCCGCCAGCTTCTAAACTTCCATATAAGTTTGTCATAGGCCTAAAGCTCCCTTGGTTATTTTTTATTATTGTATCATATTTTAACCCAAAAAAAAGAAGACGAATCCTATAATAGAATTCGTCTTCTAGAAAAAATTATACATGTAATTCTAATACACGAGTTTTATTCGTAACAGAACCAGTAGCAATTGGAGTTACTTCTGCATAATCCATGGTGTTAGTGATAATCACCATTGTTGTGTCATCTAGACCATTTGCAGCAATCACTTCAGAATCAAATGTTCCGATGATATCTCCTGCTCTTACACGGTCTCCTTGAGATACTTTGGCTTCGAATCCTTCTCCATTCAACGAAACAGTATCGATTCCAACGTGAATAAGAATTTCAGCTCCGTTGTCTGTTTTTAATCCATAGGCGTGGCCTGTTGGAAACGCAATTGCGATTTCAGCATCTGCTGGTGCGTATACAACCCCTTTAGATGGTTTCACTGCAATCCCTTGACCCATTACTCCACTAGAAAATACTGGATCGTTCACTTCGTTTAAAGCCACAACTTCACCTACGATTGGTGAACGTAATTTTTCATCAGCACGTTCAGTCGTTGCTACAACAGGTTCTTCCTCTTGAGCTTCTTGTGAAGAAGGTCCTTCTGCTTCAACAGGTGTATCTAACATTGAATCGTCGTAACCGAATAAATAAGTAAACGTAAATCCTAATGCAAATGATACTGCAACCATGAATAAGTATTGTGGTAATTGTCCATTTCCGACATATAGCATTGAACCAGGAATGATTGTAATACCGTTACTTGTACCTGCTAATCCAAGTAAGGCTGAAAGTGCTCCACCTAACGCACCGGCTAGCAATGAAAGTACGAATGGTTTACGGAATCGTAAGTTCACCCCAAAGATAACAGGTTCAGTAATTCCTAGGAAAGCTGATAAAGCCGCCGGGAATGTTAATGCTTTTAATTTTGGACTCTTCGTTTTAACACCAATCGCAACCGCTGCAGCCCCTTGAGCCGTCATAGCTGCAGTAATAATCGCGTTGAATGGGTTTTGCCCAGTTGCTGATAGTAAGTTGATTTCTAACAAGTTGAAGATATGGTGAACACCAGAAACAACGATTAATTGATGTGTACCACCAATGATTAGTCCACCAAGACCAAATGGTAAATACAAAACAGTTGTCGTAATAGATAGAATGACTTTCTCTACTTGATGGAAAATTGGTCCTAATACAAATAGCCCTAAAATTGACATTACAAATAATGTAATAAATGGTGTTACTAATAAGTCCAATACTTCTGGAACATATTTTCTTACCCATTTTTCAAAATTAGCACCCACAACCCCGATGATAAACGCTGGTAAAACAGAACCTTGTAACCCGACGACATCCACAAGACCGAAGAACTTAATTGGAACAATTTCCCCACCTTTTGCAACTTCCCAAGCATTAGGAAGAGAGCCAGAAATTAACATCAGACCAAGCACGATCCCGATTGTTTGATTTCCACCAAACACTTTAAACGTAGACCAAACTACTAAGGCTGGCAATGCAATAAAGGCAGTGTCTGTTAAGATTTTAGAATAGATTAAGAAATCAGATGGTAATACAACCCCAAAAGCCTCTAATAATCCACGCAGACCCATGAAAAGACCTGTCGCAACAATCGCTGGAATGATTGGAACGAATACATCCCCGAATGTACGAACAGCACGTTGGAACCAGTTACCTTGTTTTGCTGCTTCAGCTTTCATTTCGCTTGTTGTTGAAGTTGGTAAACCAAGAGATACCACTTCATCATAAATACGATTTACAGTTCCTGTACCAAAAATAATTTGGAATTGCCCTGCGTTGAAGAATGCCCCTTGAACTTTCTCAATATTCTCGACTCTATTTGTATCGATTTTTTCTTTATCTTTTACCATGATACGAAGACGCGTTGCACAGTGCGCTACACTACTCACGTTGTCTTTGCCACCAATGGCTTCGATAACACTTTTTGCAATTTCAGTATTATTCATCCATTACACTCTCCTTTATAAAAATTGTTACTAATAATAGCACATTTATTTCATTTCGAATTGTATCATTATACCGTTATAAGTCAAGTTACATCTGATAATGAATCACAAAAAGAACACTTAATCCAAAAAAGCTTGCATTTATGCGAAAAAACACGTATTGTAAAGATACAATTTTAGAGGAGGAATCCATCATGAAATGGACAACAGAACTGAGATATAAACGCTATGATGATTGGTCAGAGGCTGAAAAAAATCAATTAAACTCTACAATGGAAAAGTCCCCTTGGAGAGCGAAATACCACGTAGAACCATCTAGCGGTTTATTAAATGACCCAAACGGATTTTCTTATTTTGATGGTAAATGGATTTTATTCTACCAAAACTTTCCTTTTGGCGCTGCTCATGGATTAAAATCATGGGTTCAACTAGAAAGTGATAATCTTGTGACCTTTAAAGAAACTGGAGTCAAGGTACTACCAGATACTCCACTCGATAGTCATGGTGCGTATTCAGGAAGCGCAATGCAATTTGGTGATAGATTGTTTTTATTTTATACAGGAAATGTGAGAGATGAAAATTGGGTTCGCCACCCTTACCAATTAGGGGCACTGATGGATAAAGACGGCCATATTGAAAAACTTGGAAAAGATTTGATCCCTCAGCCTAGTGATGCTACTGGTCACTTTAGAGACCCTCAAATTTTCCAATATAAAGATCATTATTATGCGATTGTAGGTGGTCAAAATCTAGATAAAAAAGGGTTCGTTCGACTCTACCGAGCTGTTAATAACGACTATACAAATTGGGAAGAAATTGGAAATCTAGATTTTAAGAATGACAATACCGCTTATATGATGGAATGTCCGAATTTAGTATTCGTAGATGACAAACCCGTACTCATTTACTGCCCTCAAGGATTAGATAAAGACGTATTCCACTACGATAATATTTATCCAAACTTATATAAAATCGGTGAAACATTCAACCCAGAAAATGCGACAATCACACCCGTTTCTGAGCTCCATCAATTAGATTACGGTTTTGACGTCTATGCTACTCAAGCATTTAACGCACCGGACGGTCGTGCGCTTTGCATTAGCTGGCTTGGATTACCTGATGTTTCTTATCCTAGCGATGTATACGAACACCAAGGGATCTTATCATTAGTGAAAGAACTTTCCATTAAAAATGGTAAGTTATATCAAACTCCAGTAAAAGGAATCGAAAAACTTCGTCAATCTTCACTTCCGTTTAATAAGTATATTAAAAACACATCAAATTGCTACGAGTTAAACCTTAAATTAGAAGGCGATATGATTTATGAACTTGTTCTATTCTCAGACAAGGATGACAATGGACTATCCCTCATCTTTAATCTTGTAGATGGTGAGGTTGTAGTTGACCGTAGTAAAGTTGGAGAAGCCTTTGCTACAGAATATAGTAGTGTTCGTACAGCACCAATTGCTCCAGCAGACACTACAGCGCGTATTTTTATTGATAATTCTGTCTTTGAAATCTTTATTAATGATGGAGAAATGGTCTTTTCTGGTCGTGTCTTCCCTCGCGCGGATCAAACACATATTTCGATCTTACAAGGCGAACCAACAGGAGTCTATTATCCACTGCTTTCATTTACAAATCCAAACTAAAAAAAGAAGATCCGATAGGATCTTCTTTTTTTATGCTTCAACTAATCGGTGAATCCATTTTCCAGAAAAGACTCTTCGTAATCCAATAAAGGCTTTACATAACTCTTCAGCACCAGCACAGATAACAACTAATTGTACTGGGAAGTGCCATACTGCGGCAGCAAGTAACGCTAAAGGCACTCCTATTAGCCAAACACAAGCCATTTCAAGTTTCATGCCGTACTGCGTATCTCCACCACCTCGAAGAATCCCGACCAAGATAATTGAGTTTAATGTTTTAAATACGAAAATCACACCCATAATTTGGAGTAATTGTTGACCGATAAGGAACACTTCAGGACTTAGATGAGCAAACATCAATAGTGTCCAATGTGGAGTTAGGCTTTGAATACCACCAATGACCACTCCAACAACAAGGGAAATTGTAACGAAGCGTTTTGCTTCTTTTTGAGCTTGTTCGACTTCGTTACGTCCAACTCGGTTTCCAAGCATAATGCTACAGCTACTACCAATCCCTCGAACAAGAATAAACGATAGATTTTGTACAGCTACAGCCACTTGAATCGCTGCTGTCGCCTGTGTCCCAACCATTGCGTACGCTGCATTATAAAACACTTGCCCCAAAGCCCAGAACGTTTCATTAATAATAACTGGATAAGTTGTAATCCAATAATTCATCCATAAGCCTTTTGAAATATGATGCCAATAGCGACCGATTGGTAGTCGGATTGGTCCACTGTATGAAAATACCACACCAAAAAGAACACTCACTTCAACAACACGAGCGATTAATGTCGCTACTGCTGCCCCGACAACACCAAGAGCAGGTGCACCGAATTTCCCAAAAATAAATACATAGTTAAAGACGGCGTTCGTCACAAAGCTACAAATTGTTGCAATAAGAGGAACCTTGGGACTTCCAGTCGTGCGAAGAGCGTTTGTCATCGCAAAACTCCACGCTGTAAATACATAACTTAAAGCAGCCACACGTAAGTAATCTCCGCCGGCTTGAATCACCAGTGGATCCTTTGTAAAAATATGTAGAATTTCATAAGGGAATAATACCCCAAGAAACATGAACACAACGCTGACAACTGTTGATAAAATCAGTGACATTTGATTCACTTCTTGAACCTTATGCGTATTTTTAATCCCCCAATATTGGGAGAAAAGTACTGCAGAACCCGTATGAATTCCAAAACAAATTAATGTAAACAAGAAAAATACTTGGTTTGCAAGTCCGACCCCCGCGATACTAGCATCCCCAAGAGAGGAAATCATAATTGTATCTAGCGTATTCAAAAATGACGTTAATAAGCTTTGTAGCGATACCGGAATTGCGATTGCAAGCATTTGTCTATAAAAATGTTTGTTTTCTTTTTCCATTACTATCCCCTTTCATTCAAAATAAAAGAGCGCAATAAACGCTCTTTTACAATTAATTATTTTTCTTCTTCGTTTAGGTTTAGAACAGACATGAAGGCTTCTTGTGGAACTTCAACAGAACCCACTTGCTTCATACGTTTCTTCCCTTCTTTTTGTTTCTCTAACAGTTTACGTTTACGAGAAATATCCCCACCGTAACATTTTGCAAGTACGTTTTTACGCAACGCTTTAATGTTCGTACGAGATAAAATCTTATTCCCAATCGCTGCTTGAATTGGAACTTCGAATTGTTGACGAGGAATAAGTTTTCTAAGCTTCTCAGTAATCGCCTTACCACGATTATAAGCAAATTCCTTATGCACGATAATACTTAAGGCATCGACTACTTCACCATTTAACATGATATCCATCTTCACAAGGTTGCTAGCACGGTATCCGATTAAATCATAGTCAAGAGAAGCATACCCTTTTGTGCTTGATTTTAATGAATCAAAGAAATCAAAGATGATTTCTGAAAGTGGCATCTCGTAAATCACGTTTACACGATATTCATCTAAGTAATCCATTGTAACAAACGTTCCACGTTTACGTTGGCAAATATCCATAACACTACCTACGTACTCGTTTGGCACCATAATAGATGCTTTTACGTAAGGCTCTTCAATCGATTGAACGCTTGATTGGTCTGGCATTTCTGCAGGGTTTGAAACCACTACTTCTGTACCGTCAGTCTTTTGCACATGATAAATTACAGACGGAGCTGTTGTAATCAAATCTAAGTCGAATTCACGCTCTAAACGTTCTTGAATAACGTCCATATGAAGTAATCCTAAGAAACCACAACGGAAACCAAATCCAAGCGCTTGTGATGTTTCTGCTTCAAATTGAAGCGCCGCATCATTTAACTGTAATTTTTCTAACGCATCACGTAAGTCATTATATTTCGATGAATCGATTGGATATAAACCACAGTATACCATCGGATTCATTTTACGATATCCATCTAACGGTTCAGCTGCAGGATTGTTGGCTAAAGTAACAGTATCCCCTACACGAGTATCTTGGATAGTCTTGATGGAAGCCGTAATATAACCTACATCCCCAACCATTAAGTAATCGCGACTGATTGGTTTTGGAGAGAAAATACCAACATCCACTACATCAAAAGTCTTTCCATTACTCATTAATTGAATCTTATCGCCAGGTTTGACAATTCCGTTTTGAATCCGGACATTTAAGACAACCCCACGATACGCATCATAGACTGAGTCAAAAATCAACGCTTGTAATGGCGCTTCAAGGTCCCCAGTTGGCGCTGGGACTTTTTCGACAATTTGTTCTAAGATTTCTGGAATCCCAATTCCAACTTTAGCACTGGCAAGAACCGCTTCACTTGCATCAATCCCAATGACATCTTCTATTTCCGTACGAACACGTTCAGGGTCTGCTGCAGGAAGATCGATTTTATTAATAACTGGTAAGATTTCCAAATCGTTATCAATCGCTAAATAAACATTCGCTAATGTTTGTGCTTCAATCCCTTGAGCCGCATCCACTACAAGAATCGCACCTTCACAGGCTGCTAAACTTCGTGATACTTCATAAGAGAAGTCCACGTGCCCTGGAGTGTCGATTAAGTGGAAAATATACTCCGTACCGTCTTTTGCATCATATGTTAATTCGACGGCATTTAATTTAATCGTAATCCCACGTTCTCTTTCAAGATCCATTGAGTCTAATAGTTGGTCTTGCATTTCACGGTCAGCAACAGTATCAGTCGCTTGCAAAATACGATCGGCCAACGTTGACTTCCCGTGGTCTATATGCGCAATAATCGAGAAGTTTCGAATGCGCTTCTGTCTTTCTTTCATTTCTTCTAAATTCATGAATAACTCCTTAATACACTACTACAATAAAATTCAAATCATTCTATCAAACTACAATAATAATGGCAAGAACAATTCAGCTAAGTATAAGAAAATAAAGAATCCTAATACGTCTGTAGCTGTTGTTACAAAAATCGTTGATGAAATGGCTGGGTCTAGATTTAGTTTCTTCAAAAGTAAAGGTACGAAGAATCCGAAGAACGCCCCTACCATTAAGTTCATCGCCATCGCTAAAATGACGATAATCGATAAGAAAAAGTTTTGATATGGGATGTAGAGCGCAATCGCTGCAAAAATCCCTGTGATAATTCCGTTGACTAATCCAAGCCAAATTTCATTTAATACATACTTCTTGTCTTTTTCCCACGTTAATTGTCCAATCGCTACCTCTTGGATAACGAGTGCTAATGTTTGAGAGGCTGAGTTTCCACCCATCCCAGTAATAATTGGCATTGCGACCGCAAGAACTACCACTTGTTCGATGGTATCTTGGAATAAACCGACAACTGCACTCGCCATAAAGGCAGTTATCAAGTTAATCAATAGCCAAGGTGTCCGTTTTCGAATCGATTCATTAAAAGGTCCACCGATTCGTTCTGTTCCTTCAACCCCGCTGATTAATAACATATCTTCGTGGTGCTCTTCTTGCAAGACGTGAACGATATCATCGATGGTGATGATCCCAAGTAACACATTTTGCTTATTGACTACAGGTACAACAGATAAGTCGTACTTCGTTGAAATACGAGCCACTTCTTCTTGGTCTTCTTCTGGTAAAACAGAGATGATATTCGTATGCATCACGTCATGTAAACTCTCGTCTAAATCGTGTGTAAATAGATCGCGAATATCAATCCAACCGATTAATTTCCGTTGTAAACTCGTCACAAAAATAATGTTAATGACTTCTGAGTTTGGAGAAATCTCTCTTAATTTAGATAATGTTTCTTCAACGGTTAAGTGTTCTTTTACCGTAATGTACTCAGTGGTCATAATCCCTCCGGCAGTATCCGGAGCGTAATTTAACATCGTTTGGATATCATCTTGAGAACTTTGTTTCATCATATTGATGTAACGTTTACGGATTCCAACAGGTAAATTTCCTAAAATATCCACGACATCATCGTTTGACATTTGTTGGAATAGTAAAGCTACCCGTCTAAATGGGAGTTTCTCAAGCATTCGTAATTGGAATTCAGGTTCAGCAACTTCTAAGATTGAAGCTAATCTGGTATTTGAGATAGAGAACATGAAATTCTTTAAAACATCATCATCGACTTCTTCTAACGCCAAGGCGATATCAATTGGATAATTCTCATTAAAAAGCTCTCTAATTTTCTTAACGTCTTTATTAGAAACAATTAAAGCGATATTATCTTTCATGACTCTTCTCCTTTCTTTTCCAATAGTACTAGTATAGCATAATTACCGTTCTATCAACAATTCACAAGTAGAAAAAGTTACGCTATAATAATAGAAAATAATGACTGGAGGTCTCCTATGAAAACGAAAGAAGAATGGATTAAAGAATTAGACTTAGAACCACATGTGGAAGGTGGTTATTTCCGTCAGACTTATAAAGCGATTGAAACGGTAGAATTACCAGATAATCGTATCCGTGCACTCTCCACCTCTATTCTGTTTTTATTAACGAATCAAAACCCATCTCATTTCCATTTACTTTCTTCTGATGAGATTTGGTACTATCACTCCGGTCATGCGCTTACCGTGCATATGATACATCCAGATGGTACATATGTAGCGGTTGAGATTGGACCTGGAAACGGACAAAAGCTCCAATTTACAGTTCCTGCTGGAGTCATCTTTGGATCTACTATTGAATCGGACAACGAAGAAGACTTTGCGATTGTGAGTTGCGGCGTTACTCCTGGTTTTGAATACGAAGACTTCAAACTCTATACACAAGACGAATTATTAGAGAAATATCCTGAGCACGAAGGAATTATTCGTCGCCTTGCTGTTGCTTCTAAATAAAATAAAAAGAACTTAGCAACCAAATGCTAAGTTCTTTTTCTATTTATTCAAATGTATCTTTAAAGGCGTTCTTCATTTTGTCGAAGAAGTTCTCTTCGCCATTATGAAGTTCCGTACCTTCCTCACTAGCAAATACTTGTAACGCTTGTCTTTGCTTATCTGTCAGTTTCTTAGGAGTGTCTACGATGACTTCTACATGTTGGTCACCGTTTCCTGTACCGCGAAGTTTTGGAGCACCTTTACCACGTAAACGTAAAATTGTTCCTGATTGTGTTCCAGCAGGTACTTTTAATTTCACTTTACCATGAACAGTTGGTACATCTACTTCGTCTCCTAGAGCCGCTTGAGCAAAGTTTACATGAAGTTGATAGTAAATATCTGCTCCTTGGCGTTTGAACGTTTTACTTTGTCCAACACGGAAGATGACATAAAGGTCACCATATGGGCCACCATTGAAACCAACTTCCCCTTGGCCTTGAAGACGCATTTGATTTCCATCTTCAACCCCAGCAGGAACTTTTACTTTCACTTTATGCGTTTCATCTACTTGACCATGACCGTGACACGTTGTACATTTTTCTTTAATTTCTTGTCCTGTACCATGACACACATCACAGGTTGTTTGGCTCATCATACGACCGAATGGTGTATTTCTTTCAACGTTAATCACACCTGCACCATGACATTTTGAACATGTTGTAGGATGCGTACCAGGTTTTGCACCAGTACCATGACAGGTTTGACATTCATCGCTTCGGTGATAATGAATGGTTTCTTCTTTACCAAAGATAGCTTCTTCAAAAGTTAAATCCATGACATATTGAAGATCAGCCCCTTGACGCGGCATGTTTGCACGATCAGCACGACTGCCTCCGCCACCGAAGAAACTACTAAAGATATCTTCGAATCCGCCAGTAAAGTTTCCACTACCGCCAAAACCGTCGAACCCGCCGAACCCTTCAAATCCACCACCGAATCCGCCTCCACTGAATCCAGAATTTGGATCGTAAGAAGCATGTCCGTATTGGTCATACGCTGCACGCTTTTGTGCATCTCCTAAAATTTCATAAGCTTCAGCGATTTCTTTAAACTTTTCGTCTGCTCCAGGTTCTTTATTAATATCTGGATGGTATTTCTTTGATAATTTACGATAAGCTTTCTTAATATCTGCTTCAGAGGCATCTTTGGATACGCCTAAAATTTCATATAAATCTCTTTTGGCCACTGAATTGCCCCTCCTTTTCTTTCATAGTTTACAAAGGATATGGGCGTAAGGCCACTAAGTAGTCTTACACCCTATCATTTTAGCAAATATTAGTCTACTTCTTCGAAGTCAGCGTCTACAACGCCATCGTTATTTGAAGATGCTTGTTCTGTTGGGCCTTCTTGTGAAGCGCCTGCTGCTTGTTGAGCTGCAGCTGCTTGTTCATAAAGTTTTACAGTTAAGTTTTGTACCACTTCATTTAAAGCATCACGTTTTACTTTCATTGCTTCTAAGTCATTTGCTTCAACAGCTGCTTTTAATTCATCACGAGCTGCTTCTGCTTTTTGAACGTCGCTAGCATCTACTTTACCTTCTAAATCTTTCAATGTTTTATCAACAGTGAAGATTAATTGGTCAACTTCGTTACGTAAATCTACTTCTTCTTTACGTTTTTTATCTGCTTCAGCATTTGCTTCTGCATCTTTCACCATACGTTCGATTTCTTCATCAGATAAACCAGAAGAAGATTTGATTGTAATAGCTTGTTCTTTACCAGTTCCTAAATCTTTAGCACGAACATTTACAATACCGTTTTTATCGATATCGAATGTTACTTCGATTTGAGGCACACCACGAGGAGCAGCTGGAATATCTGTTAATTGGAAGCGACCTAAAGTCTTGTTGTCCGCTGCCATTGGACGTTCACCTTGTAATACGTGTACGTCTACTGCTGGTTGGTTATCCGCTGCAGTTGAGAATACTTGTGATTTGCTTGTTGGGATTGTAGTGTTACGATCGATTAATTTAGTGAACACACCACCCATTGTTTCAATACCAAGTGATAATGGTGTTACGTCTAATAATACGATATCTTTCACATCACCAGAGATAACCCCACCTTGGATTGCAGCACCCATCGCTACTACTTCGTCTGGGTTTACTGATTTGTTAGGTTCTTTACCAGTTTCGTTACGAACAGCTTCAACAACTGCTGGAATACGAGTTGATCCACCAACTAATAATACTTGGTCGATATCTGAAGCTGTTAAACCTGCGTCAGCTAATGCACGACGAACTGGTTCTTTTGTACGTTCTACTAAATCATGAGTTAATTGATCAAATTTAGCACGAGTTAATGTTACTTCTAAGTGTAATGGGCCAGCTGCACCAGCAGAAATGAATGGTAAGCTGATTTGTGTTTGAGAAACACCTGATAAGTCTTTCTTAGCTTTTTCAGCAGCATCTTTCAAACGTTGCATTGCCATTTTATCGCTTGATAAATCAATACCGTTATCACGTTGGAATTCTTCTACTAAGAAATCAATGATTTTTTGGTCGAAGTCATCCCCACCGAGATGGTTATCACCAGCTGTTGATAATACGTCGAATACGCCATCTCCTAATTCAAGGATTGATACGTCGAACGTACCACCACCAAGGTCGAATACTAAGATTTTTTCTTCATGGTCAACTTTATCAAGACCATATGCAAGAGCTGCTGCAGTTGGTTCGTTAACGATACGTTCTACTTCTAAACCAGCGATACGACCAGCATCTTTAGTTGCTTGACGTTGTGCGTCGTTGAAGTATGCAGGTACTGTAATAACTGCTTTGTCTACTTTTTCTCCAAGATATTCTTCAGCATATCCTTTTAAGTATTGTAGGATCATTGCTGAAATTTCTTGAGGTGTATAAGATTTACCTTCGATTTCTACTTTATATCCTGTTTCGCCCATATGACGTTTGATAGATGCAATTGTATTTGGGTTTGTTACAGCTTGACGTTTTGCAACTTCACCTACTTGAATTTCACCATTTTTGAACGCTACAACAGATGGTGTTGTACGGTTTCCTTCTGGGTTTGCAATAATTTTTGCTTCGTTACCTTCTAAAACAGCTACTGCTGAGTTTGTTGTTCCTAAGTCAATACCAATAATTTTACTCATATTTAATTCACTCCTATTATTTATAATATTGTTTTAAGTTTCGTCTTCTTATTGTGATACGATGACCATTGCTGGTCGTAATACTCGATCTTTTAATTTGTATCCTTTTTGATACACTTGTACCACGCGGTCTGCTTCTTGCCCTTCCTCAACAGGAACGGTTTGAACAGCGTGATGTAAAGTTGGATCGAATGGTTGGTTTAAGGCTTCAATTTCTTCGATGCCTTCTTCTTTTAGCGCATAAAGGAAACCTTCATACACCATCTCAATCCCTTTTTTAAGGTTTTGAGCTTCTTCTGATTCACTTGGAGAAGCGATGGCTCTCTCAAGGTTATCAATCACATTTAATAAGTTTTGTGCAAGACTTTGGCTGCGATATTTTGCAGCATCTTGTCTTTCTTTTGCATTTCTCTTTTGGATATTCGAGATTTCAGCAGACAGTCGATATACTTGATCGTTCAACTTCTCTACTTCTTGTTGTAATTTCTCTTCATTCGTAAGTTCTGTTGTGGTTTCTTCAGTAACTTCTTCTTGAGGAGCTTCATCTGCAACAATTTTTTCTTCTTTTAATTCTTCTTTATTGTTTTGTTCATTTGTTTCCAAGATTTCATCTCCTTACTCTATAAGTTACGATAATAATCTTCTATCGTGGTTGCTAACTCTTCCCTGAGTCCTTTTACAATTGATAATACATTCGAATACGGCATATTCTTTGGTCCAAGAAGTGCAATCAGTCCTGTATCTTGGTTTGGAGTTTCGTAACTAGCAGTTACCAAACTAAAGTCACCAAGTAACGGATGATCCATTTCTGACCCGAGCCTAATTTGAATATCTTGATGATCATTGGTTACTAGTTGATGTAACTTAGACTGATCATCCATCAATTGATAAATTCCCTTGAGTTGATCCACATTAGCGTGATGATCAAAGTAATTTAACAAATATCTTCTTCCTGCGACATGCATTCGATCATTTTCGAAACGATTCATCATTTCTTGAATCACTTTGACGATTTGAATTTGTGAATTCATATAGCGATTCATAAGGATTGGAAGATCCGTTTTTAATCGTTTAGCAACGATATCTAGCGGTACTCCAATTAATTCTTCATTAATGATGCGAACCACTTTATCTAAATCACTATCGTCAATTCCACCAGGAATTGTATAGACTTTATTTTCAACTAAACCATTACTGATGACTATGATTGCCATCACTTGATTTGGGTTTAGGCGAACAAGTCTAAATCCCGATAACGTGGCAGTTTTCACTTCCGGTCCAAAAGAAATTGCGGTGTAGTTCGTTAATGTTGCTAGTATGTCAGCAGATAAACGAAATACATCTTGAATCTCTAATGTTGACTGTTGGAAAACTTCACGAATTTGATTTCGAACGCTTAAAGAAACAGGTTGCTTTTGTCTAGGTAGAATGTTGTCGATGTAGTAACGATATCCTTTATTAGAAGGAACTCGCCCAGAAGAAGTATGGTTCTTTTCAAGATAGCCCATCTCTTCCAGCTTCATCATCTCGTTACGAATCGTCGCTGAACTAAATGGTAATTCTGCAACTTCCATCAACTTCTTCGACCCGACCGGCTCCAAAGTTTCCGTATATAATTGTATGATTAATTGTAAGATTAGCAATTGTCTATTGGTTAACATCATAGTCACCTCTCTTTAGCACTTGACTAAGACGAGTGCTAACCACATTTATAATTTAACACATTGGTCAAATTAAGTCAATATAAAAATACTAGGACTTTAGACTGATTTTTTGAAGGTTTTGTACTACAACTATTGCCGTAGATAAGGCATTCCTACTATATATTGAATGTCTTTTGGTTTTCCTTTATAATTTTTTTATAGAATAATCTATAAGTTTATAGAAAGGAACATCAAAATGAAGCTTAAACATTTCACACTTGCTTTTCTTTCAGTTTTCCTATTTGGCTTCTTTTTCTATAACAGCTCTATAAAAGCTGCTGAAAGTCAAACTGTTAATGTAACTACGGTGGATATAGATACATTAACCCCAACTGAATTAAGCAATATGATAAATGGTACTCCTTCGGGATCGGTTTCTTCGAACGCTACTGTAAAACTAGTTTATAAGAAGAAAGCATGTCTTGTTGAAAAGCCAACATTACCAAATACTGGGGTTACAAGTAACTTAGCAGCAATCATTTTCGGTTCACTGCTATTAGTTTCTAGCTTACTTTTAGTTAAGTCTTCTAAAGGAAGAAAATTAATCATACTCTTCGTATTAGGTGGCTCAAGTATTGCGCTTGCAACTCCTGCAATAGCTTCGACAATTGAAGTAATTGGTGAAACTAAACTGTTTTCTATTTCAGCTTTGAATGATATTACTATTCCAGAAATTGAGTGCTACGAGTATGTTGGTTACATTATACCTACTGTAGAAACGACGACTGTTGAGTCAACAACTTCAGAAACTGTAGCAACTGAGACTACTGAAACAACTGAAACTACAACAATTGTAACAACAACTACCGAAGCGGAAACGACAACCGCTCAAACAGAGACAGAGGTAACTGTTCTCCCAGGGACACCATCTCCACCTTAAACAAAATACAACGGACAGCTGTTCTAGCTGTCCGTTTTTATTTCAATATTTTCCTTTGAAAGGAAAAATAATGATTTCACATTCCTTTGCAAATTTTCATTATTTCCATTATAATTTCATAAATAAAAAGAATAAAAAAGGAAAGGATTTATTATGAAATCATTCAAAAAATTAGTAGCGCTAATTTCTTTAGCTTTTTTAACAGCAATTTTCGCTTCTAATTTCACTACTGCCTACGCAGATGGTACGACTCAAGTGAATATCACGAATGTTGATATTGCTTCACTTTCTAATTTTGAAAAAGAATTAATTATTTCTGGGAAACCAACAGGAGTCGTTAACTCTACTACTTCTGTAAAATTAGTTTACAAAACAGTGGGATGTCCAGTTGATAAACCGTCTCTTCCTAACACTGGAACATCAACAGGTTTAGTGACACTTGGTGCTGGAATCCTTGTGTTAGGCGCAGCCTATGCTTTATTAAAATCAAATAAAGGTAAAAAGTTTGTTACTATTTTATTTGTAATTGGAGCTGGTAGCATCCTTGTTGGATCTGTAGACGCTTCTCAAGTAATCTTAAACGGCGAAACTAAAGTAGTCTCTATTTCACAATTAGAAGAAATTCCTGTAGATGAAATTGACTGTTATGAATATGTTGGATATATCATTGTTAAAGGTGACGAAACAACAACGGTTACTACTGAAAGTGGAACAACTAAAGTAACAACGACTGAAACACATACAACTGAGACACCTACTACTGAAGGTCCAACAACTGGTGAAACAACCACTGAGGAAACTACAGAAGAAACAACTACAGAGCAAACTGAATCTGAAGAAGAAGTAACTATAAAGCCAGGTACTCCTGCTCCAGCTTAAAGAAGTCTATAAATACAATAAGAGGTAGATTTTAGATCTACCTCTTTTAATTTACTTCATTCATATAAATGGTTTCATAAAACGGAATTAATTCCTTCAATGCGTCTGCAAGTTCTTCCTCAATTCCACCTTTGGTACTTTCAAGAAATACTGGCCTTCTTAAAATGACTTTACGTATTTCTCCTTCTTTGACAGCTTCTATTAGTTCATCTCTATTAGATACGTTTCCTTCGTATGCTGTTGCATTCTTTTGAAAATCAGATGCTACGTATAGAATGTCACGATTAGGTTCACATTCCAACACTTTGTTTTGTAACCTCAGAGAGCGTTCGTTCATTTTACGTTCGATAAAACTCAATTCTACATATACGCCCAATTTATCGTCATTATAAAACAACCGTAATGCAAAGGATGGATTTCCTTCATCTTGCCCCTCTTCGATAAAGTATCTCCAAAAAGCGGGTCTTGCCACTTGGGCTTGATTCATCCATTGACTAACTCGGTCCATGCGAAATGACTTAAAGTTCTTCTGAAACGCTTCTGTTAACTTCGTGAACTCAAGTCTTGCATCTTGGCCAGCTTTCTTCAACTGTTCCATTTCTTCTGCAATTTCAGGAAACTTTACGGGAATTTTATATTTCACTTTGTCATAACGAAAGAAATAACTCATCTTTTCGATTGAAATCATGATTTTTCCTCCTTAACGTGGCTCTTCAATCGGTCAATCATATAGACACCCACATCAATAATTGGAATCCTTGAAAGTTGCTCCAACTCTTTTTTTACATATGGGAAATGCGTACATCCTAGTACGACAGCTTCAATCTCTGTACTTTCGAAATAATGGAATAAACTATGGAAGTCGAATTGCTTAATAATCTCTTCTTGTGGTTTACCAGTTTCAATCGCTTTAACCAATTCTAACATCGTCACACCAAACACTTTCAAATTTGGGTTTGCGATATATAAATTATTTTCTACTCCTGTTAATCCATGAGAATTCGCGGCCATTACTGCTAAATAATTATGTTCGACGCCTAGTGTGCGATACATTTGCATCGGAGTAATCATAGGAAGTCTATATTCTTCTTGCAAGGAATCAAAATTCACAACTGAACTGAGTGAGTTACAATACACAAATACAGCGTCAATATCGTTTTTCAGCCCGTCAATCACACTTCTAATATAATGTTCTCTTTCTTCGTCTTCTAACGCTTGAAAAGTCGTTTGTTCGACCGGATTTTTAGAAATCGGAACAGAAATGGTTTGATTGAAGCCATTTTTATTTAATAAATCAACGCCTAACTTCGTGTCCATAGGTGTTCCTGCCATCACAGCAATCCGCATACACATTTCTCCTTTATAAAAAAACAAGGATGAACGCTTGGCTCATCCTTGTTTCAATAAATCATTATTTAGTTGCACGACGTACGTATGTACCTTCTGCAGTGTTAACTTCTAAGTATTCTCCTGCTTCGATGAAGTCTGGAACGTTAACTACTAAACCTGTTTCCATTGTTGCTGGTTTACCAGAACCTGTAACTGTAGCACCTTTGATTGATGGTTGAGTTTCAGTAACTTGTAATACTACTGTTGATGGTAATGAAACCCCGATTACTTCTGAACCGTAGAATTGGATTTTAACTTCCATGTTTTCTAGGATGTATTTTAATTCTTGTTCGATTGTTTCTTCAGGAATTTCGTATTGTTCGTATGTTTCTAAGTCCATGAATACTCCAACGCCATCTTGGCTGTATAAGTATTGAACATCTTTTGTATCGATGTGTGCACGTTCTACTTTTTCATCAGGACGCATTGTTGTATCAACTGTTGAACCGTTACGAACGTCACGGATTTTCATACGCATTACAGTGTTCCCTTTACCTGGTTTGTGGTGGCTGATTTCCAACACTTTAATTAATTTTCCATCAAGAATGAATGTCATTCCAGCTTTTAAATCACTTACGTTAATCATTTTCTGACTCCTTTTGTTAAATTTTACTTTCTATTTATACCATATTTTTATTGAAAATGCACTCTTTTCAGCATGTTTTTCAAAATTATAAGATTCCAACTCGTTTAAAAATCAAATCTACATTCTTAATATGATAGTGATAATCAAACGCATCATCTAAATCTTCTTTACTTAAAGTAGCTGTAATTTCTGGTTGTTCTTCTAAAACAGCGCGGAATGGAAGTTTTTCGTCCCATGCTTTTGCTGTACATGGTTGCACTAAATCATAAGCTTTTTCACGACTCATGCCTTTGTCGATCAGTTTTAATAACACACGTTGACTGTAGATAAGTCCAAATGTGGCATCCATATTGCGTAACATGTTTTCTGGGAACACCGTCAAGTTTTTAACGATATTACCGAAACGACGAAGCATATAATTAAGTAGAATCGTGCTATCAGGGATAATAATTCGTTCTGCTGAAGAATGTGAAATATCACGTTCATGCCATAGGTTCACGTTCTCATACGCTGTAACCATATGCCCTCTGATGACACGGGCAAGTCCTGCCATATTTTCAGATCCGATTGGATTACGTTTATGTGGCATTGCTGAAGACCCTTTTTGCCCTTTTGCAAAGAACTCTTCTACTTCACGTGTTTCAGATTTTTGTAGTCCACGGATTTCTGTCGCAAATTTCTCAATACTTGTCGCAATTAAAGCAATTGTAGAAATGTAATCCGCATGCAAGTCACGAGACAAGATTTGTGTTGAGATTTCTTGAGGACGAATCCCAAGTTTTTTGCACACATATGCTTCTACTTCTGGAGAAATATTGGCAAACGTTCCAACGGCTCCACTAATCTTACCAGCTTCAACACCTTGTGCTGCGCGTTCGAAGCGTTCGATATTGCGTTTCATTTCTGAATACCATAAGGCTAATTTCAAGCCAAAAGTGGTTGGTTCAGCATGAACTCCATGCGTTCTTCCCATACAAACTGTATCTTTATACGCCAACGCTTTTTCTTTAATGATTTCTAGGAAGTCTGCTAAGTCTTTACGTAGAATGTCGTTAGCTTGTTTTAATTGATAACCGTACGCTGTGTCTACTACGTCCGTACTCGTTAAACCATAGTGAACCCATTTCTTTTCTTCTCCAAGACTTTCAGAGACACATCTTGTAAACGCAACGACGTCATGTCTTGTCTCTTCTTCGATTTCTAAAATACGTTCAACTGTGAATTTCGCATTTTTACGAATCTTTTCTACGTCTTCTTTAGGGATTTCTCCTAATTCTGCCCAAGCTTCATCGGCTAAGATTTCAACTTCGAGCCAACAATTATAACGATTTTCATCAGACCAAATTTTCGCCATCTCTGGACGTGTGTAACGTGTAATCATGATTTCCTCCTAATACAATTCCATCGTAATATGTGAAATGCCAACAATGTCATACGGTTCTGAAACAACTTCAAATCCAAGTGATTCATATAATTTTACTAAATGCGCTTGTGCGTGAACCTCAATTACGGTATCTACAAACCACTCTTTGCAGACTTCTTTAGCTCGTTCTAACAACGCACGACCTTTTCCTTTACCTCGGTATCGATTGTCAATTAACACTCGACCAAGACGCACTTTATCCTTTTCAGGAATGATTCGTAAATAAGAAATGACTTCTCCATCATCATTCATCTCAAAAAGATGCCAAGATTTTTTATCCGTATCGTCAATTTCTTGATAATTCAACTCTTGGCCGACAATAAAGGTTTCGATTCTGGCTTTGTAAATCGCAACAATCTCTTCCTTCGTTAGTTCATCATAGTTCTTTAAATACCACATCGAGAATCAACCTCTCTTTGTTTTAAAATAATCTCTTGTATCTTGTTCGTCTTGTTTTAATTGAGCGATTAACGCATCGATACCGTCAAATTTCAATTCTGGTCTTAAATATTTTAACCATTTCACACGAACAGGAAGGTGATAAATATCCTTGTCGAAATCGAGTAAGTTCACTTCAATCGTTACTTTATGAACGTCATCAAAAGTTGGGTTAATTCCTATAGACGCCATACCAGGAATCCATTTACCTTCCACATACATTTCAACAACATATACTCCATTTTTAAGGAGGAAAGTATCGTTTGAAACTTCGATATTGGCAGTTGGGAATCCAAGCATTTTACTACCTCGTCCAAAGCCGTGAACAACAACCCCATCCATGATGTAGTCGTATCCTAACAAGTCGTTGGCTTGTTCGATATCACCTTGTAGCAATAAATCTCGAACTGCTGTCGAACTTATCTTTCCACTATCGTTCTTTTGCTCATCAATTGTAATAATCTCGAATCGATTCGAAGCGTACTTCGGTAATAATTCCATATTCGCGATGTCTCTCTTGCCGTATGTGTAGTCAAATCCCGCTACAACTACTTTAGCATTAAAATCAACAATATATTGATTGACAAACTCTTGCGGTGTAAGTGCCCCAAATTCTTTTGTGAAATCCATTAAATAGAAAATATCCACACCAAGTTCTTCTAATAATTCTTTCTTACGTTCTAGCGGCGAGACGTATTGAATGCTTTCAGGATCAACGTTTTGGAAAATAACAGATGGATGCTGATTAAAAGACATTACTGCTACTTTAAGCCCGCGTTCCTGTCCAACTCTTTTGGCAGTAGTAATGACTTCTTTATGACCTAAGTGGATTCCATCAAAGAATCCTAAAGCGAGGACAATCGGTTCTTGAAATATACACTCTTTTTTGTAAGGGTGTGTTAACTCTATTGTTTGCATTCTTCTCTCCTTTCTAAAACATTTTAATTGGTTTTAATAAGCCTTTTTTCGTAGGATGAGGACCGTAAATCGAAATAAGTTCCTCTTCAAAATAACATGCTGTCGGAGCGAAAATCTGAGGAAATTCAGCTTGAGATAAAATTGCACCATTTTTAAAACGCGTATATTCATCTTCAGTTAAGTCGATTCGAGGATAGTCTTCAAATACTAAATCAACTGGTTTTAAGGCTTCTTGAGCTTTATCATTTTGAGCAAGCTCGTTTAGTTGTTCTAATGTAATGCAGTCATCAGAGTGGAAAGGGCCACTTTTTACACGGGTTAATTGCGACATATGTGCCTCAACGCCCAATGCTTTCCCTAAATCGACAGAAAGTGTGCGTACATAGGTCCCTTTGCTGCAACTCACTTCAAACTTCCATGATTGTGTCTTCGTTTCACCATTATAAACTGGTTCTGAAATACGTTTGAAGTCATAGATGGTCGCCTTTCTAACAGGACGCTCCACTTCTTCTCCTGCTCTTGCGTATTCATAAAGACGTTTTCCGTTCACTTTTACAGCAGAATACATCGGTGGAATCTGAGTAATCTCTCCAATAAAATTTTGCATCTTTTCATCAATCTCTTGCACTGAAAACAGCGTTTCGATAGGTGTTGTTGAAACAACTTTTCCATGTGCATCCTCTGTCTCAGTTGAGAAGCCTAATGTAATTTCTCCCTGGTAGATTTTGTTGGCTTCATGAAGATTCTCAACAACCTTAGTCGCTTTACCAACACAAATTGGTAACACTCCATTCACTTCAGGATCCAGCGTACCAGAATGCCCGACTTTTTTTGTTTTTAATAACTTTCTAACCTTATAGACACAGTCGAACGACGTCATGCCTTTCTCTTTCCATAACGGAAGGATTCCGTCCATCCCATTCATCCTTTCACGCTTTACATTTGCTTATTTATTGTATCATAATTCGCACTTTTCCACATAGATTATGAATATAGCTTTTAGGCGAAAAATATGGTATTATAGGTGAGTAAACTTATTTGATAGGAGTGACTTTAATGTCAAGAGTATATATTGTAACGGACTCAACAGCAGATTTAACTGAAGAAGAAGTAAAACAATTTGAAATCTCTATCGTTCCAATGAATATCTCAATCGATGATGAAAATTATATCGATGGGGTTACTATTACTAAAGATGAATTTAAACAAAAAATGATTGCAAGTGCTGAACTTCCAAAAACAGCACAACCTTCTATCGGTCGTTTCGTAGAAGTATACGACGAACTTGGCAAAAACGGGGATTCTGTGATTTCAATTCAGATGATGCGTTCAATAAGCGGTACTGTGGATGCCGCTCGCCAAGCAGCTGACATCACAGAAACAAATGTCACTGTTGTCGATTCAGACTTTACTTCTAGATCTATGGGAATGATTGTTAAAGAGGCAGCTAAGGCAGCACAAGAAGGTAAAACAGTAGAAGAAATTCTTGAAATTGTTGAAGATGCTAAGAAACGTACTACTCTATATTTAACTGTAGTAAACTTAGACAACTTAATTAAAGGTGGACGCATAAGCCAAGTAATGGGAATGTTCTCAAACTTACTCAATATCAAATTATTCCTACAAGTCATTAATGGCAAGATTGAAATTATCCAAAAAGGACGTGGCTTAAAATCACTTCAAAAGAAATATGACGAGATTTTCGAACAAATGAAAGCGACTCCGAATGGCATCCAAGAAATTGGGATTATGCATGCAGGACTAAGTGACTTTAACGAAGGAAATATCGCTCGTGTGCGTGAACTCTTCCCTGATGTGCCACTCACAATTGTAACAACTTCACCAATCATCATGAGCCACACAGGCGTTGATGCAATGGCGATTACTTACTTAGAAAATAAATAAAAATAAAGCAACTAATTCTGGCTTTCAGAATTAGTTGCTTTTTTGTTAGTTTAAGATCTGTCCAATAAAGATACCAACATAAGTACCGATAATGTATCCTAGCGTCCCAACAAGCATTGTAGGAGCTACGAAACGATGCCATCCTTTAGAAATAGCCATCGCTGCAGCTGTTGTTGGTCCACCAATATTCGCATTTGAAGCAAGAATGGCTTCTTCCACTGTGAATCCGAAAATTTTCGCCCCAGCAAATGTCACTGCCATATTCACGAAAACCATGATTGCACAGAACACCAATAACAATGGTGACTTTTCAATAATTGCTCCGATTGAAGCTGGAATTCCGATAACTACGAAGAATAAGTAAATCAAGAATGTTCCAATTTCATTTGCTCCACTAATCTTCTTGAAGTATTTTGCAAAAATCGTTGAGCAAGCTACTGTTAAAGTAGTTAGAATTAAATACTTATTCGATACTAGTTGGATAAAGCTGTTATCCCCTAGACCTGAAATAATTTCAGATAAAGTAAAGCTAATTGTTACGATAATAACAGAAATCGCAAAAACAAATGCTACATCTTGAACAGTGATAACTGTATCTTTGCCATAAGCTTTTTCTTCTTCCTCTTTGACACCTTCTGTATACGCAAATTTGAAATGCTTCTTAAAGAATCCAATCGAAGGAATCATCAGTAAAATTAAGAAGTAGAATACCATTAACAAGTTATCAGCTACTGTAGCTGCAGAAATGAGTTCTTTAGGAATATCAAAGGCTGATGAAACAGCAACAAAGTTTACTCCTCCACCGATATAACTTCCAACCATCATTCCAGCGATATGGTTTAGAACTGGGATAGCTTTGGACAAGGCTAAATATCCTAATACTGCCCCAAGAACGGTTCCTACAGAACTGATTAAGAAAATCGCTAATAATCGACCACTTTCTTTCCAAATTTGTTTTAAATCACATTGGAATAAAAGCATCGGAATGGCTAAAGGCACAACAACTCCCCAAACCTGATCATATACAGGTGAATCTGTTGGAATAACGCCTAAATTACTCAATGTTGCTGCCATTAATAGACCTATAATCGCTCCACTAATCTTTGCAGCCCATTTATATCGATTTTCTAAAAAGATACTGATAGTCGCAATCCCAACGATAATAGACCACAATACCCATGTATTATTTGCATCAATCATAAAACACCTCTTCTGGCTTTTTAAATACACACGAAAATTATCATATATGATAATTTTTTACTAAAAAGGCAAAAGAGTTGTTTTCTGTTTGATGTCCTTTTGCCCTTAAAATTATTATCTTTGTTCGTCTTCTTCTTGAATTGATTTTAAAAGCTCATCGATATGATTACCGTAATCCACTGATTGATCACGTTTAAAAATCAATTCTGGAGTCTTGTACAATGAAAGACGTTTGCCTAATTCACGACGGATTAAGCCTTTTGATTTTTCTAAACCACGTTCAGTCGCTTGACGTTCACTAGCTAATTTTTGAAGTGTTGTATAGTAGATAGTTGCAATTTGCAAATCACCAGTTACTTCTACTTCAGTAATTGTAATTTCTTGTACACGTGGGTCACGCACTTTTTTAGATAGGATATCATTTACTTCTCGTAAAATTTCTTGTGACACACGTCCAACTCTAAAGTTTGCCATTTTGTCTCCTTTCCAACGAAAGAGGCACTGCAATCAGTCCCTCTTTGTTCTAGTTAAATCATAAATTTCTTCTTAAATTTGGTCGATTCAAAGCGAATTTTCTCGCAAAAGCTAAACAGTCGGTCTCACACTATTTGGATAACGGCTTGAAAATTCTGAATCGACGTGCGTTTCCAGAAACATCCGCACGACTATTCTAGTCGCTTACGGTGTTCCGGTCCAACGGTTCGATTCAACCCGAATTTTCTCGCACTATTTATATAACGGCTTGACCTCCTAGCTTTGGCGTCCACTTCGTTAAGCTTCGTAAAATCTTTGCGATTTTCCTCTCCTTAACTCCAGTGTTCCAAAGCTAAACAGTCGGTCTCGCACTATTTTCTTTTAATCTCGACCATTTCGTATGCTTCGATGATATCGTCTACTTTAATATCGTTGTAGCCTTCAATCATGATACCGCACTCGAATCCAAGTTTAACTTCTTTAGCGTCGTCTTTGAATCGTTTCAAGCTTGCTAATTCACCTTCGTAAATAACAATGTTAGCACGGATTAAACGAACTGAGCTTGAGCGTTTAACAACACCTTCTAATACGTATGAACCAGCAATTGTTCCAAGTTTAGATACAGTGTATGTTTCACGGACGATAGCTTGACCAGTGATTTTCTCTTCGAATTCTGGATCTAACATACCTTTCATCGCTGTTTCAATTTCATCGATTACGTTATAAATGATACGGTGTAAACGAATATCTACTTGATCAGATTCAGCTTGAATCTTCGCTTGCGGCGTAGGTCTTACGTTAAATCCAATGATAATCGCGTTACTTGCAGTAGCAAGAGTAATATCACTCTCATTGATTGCCCCTACAGCTGTATGGATAATCTTCACGCGCACGCCTTCTACTTCAATCTTTTGTAAGCTTGATGCTAATGCTTCTACAGAACCTTGTACGTCAGCCTTGATGATGACATTAACTTCTTTCAATTCTCCTTCTTTTAATGTAGAGAATAAGTTATCTAATGTAATACGGCTTGAAGCGTTACGTTGTTCGATTAAGGCACGTTTCGCACGTTCTTCACCAGCTGAACGTGCAGTCTTTTCGTCTTCGAATACTACGAAGCGGTCACCGGCTTGAGGTGAAGCGTTAAGACCAGTAATCTCAACTGGAGTCGCTGGTAAAGCAGTTTTCACACGACGTCCTTGGTCATTCACCATTACACGAACACGTCCAAATGTATTACCAACAACGATTGGGTCCCCAACTTTAAGAGTTCCTTCTTGAACTAATAATGTTGCGATAGGTCCTTTTGTTTTATCTAAACGAGCTTCGATTACAGTACCTAAAGCTAAACGGTTAGGATTTGCTTTCAACTCTTGAACTTCAGCTACTAAAAGAATCATTTCTAATAACTCTTCAATGTTTTGGTTGAATTTCGCTGAAATCTCAACGAAAATTGTGTCTCCACCCCATGCTTCAGGAACAAGTCCTAAATCAGAAAGTTCTTGCATTACACGTCCAGGGTTCGCTGCTGGTTTATCGATTTTGTTCACAGCAACAATAATTGGAACATCTGCTGCTTTCGCATGGTTAATCGCTTCGATTGTTTGTGGCATTACACCGTCATCGGCTGCTACTACGATAACTGTAATATCAGTGATATCCGCTCCACGCGCACGCATTGTTGTGAAGGCCGCGTGTCCTGGAGTATCTAAGAATGTAATTGGTTTGCCATCAATTTTGATTTGGTACGCACCGATATGTTGAGTGATACCACCTGCTTCACCCGCTACAACTGAAGAGTTACGTAATTGGTCAAGCAATGTTGTTTTACCATGGTCAACGTGTCCCATGATTGTTACAACTGGAGGACGTACTGTGCTTTCTTCGCTTTCAGCAACTGCTTCTTCAAAGTATACATCTAAATCAGAAATATCTTTTTCGATTTTTTCTTCTGCATCCATACCGTAGTCTGCTGCTAATAATTCAATCGCGTCTTTAGATAGACCTTGGTTTAATGTCGCCATTACTCCTAATAGGAATAATTTTTTGATAATTTCTGCTGGTTCACGTTTGATTTTCTTCGCTAATTCAGCAACAGTCATTCCATCTGTATATACTAATACTTCTGGTAATTCGTGGAATTTACGTGCTGGAACAGCTGGCTTCGCTTTTTGTTCTTCACGACGATTTCCTTTTTTACCTTTTTGGTTACGGTTCTTCTTACCAAAACCATCATTGTTAAAATCGTTAAAACGTTGTTGGTTTCTTCTATCGTTATTGCGATTGTTTCTTGGTGATTCGAAACGATCGTTATTGTTGTTTTGTTTTTGATTGTTACGTGGACGTTCTACTTGTCCTTGTTGGTTTGAACGAGCTTCATTGCGTGCTGGTTCTTTCTTAAATGAAGGACGGTTACCATTCGCATTTTGTTGCTTTTGATTTGGACGTTCTTGATTTCTCTTATCGTTTTGTTCATGACGTCTTTGATTTTGAGAATGGTTACGTTCTTGATTTTGTTTGTGTTGTCCTTGTTTTGGACTGTGGTCTTCTCTCTTTGTAAATTCTTTCTTAGGAGCGTGACCTTTTTCTACTTCTTTTTTAGGTTCAGCTTTTTTCACTTCTTGTTTTGGAGCAAGTTTTGCTTCTTTCTTCTCAGCTTTTGGTGCTGGTTTAGCAGCTGGCTTAGAATTCCAAGCTCCTTTAATTTTTGAGATTTCAGCTTCTTCCATAGTAGACATATGGCTATTGTATGAAATACCTACTTCTTTTGCTTTTTCAATAATTTCTTTACTAGCCACGTTTAATTCTTTCGCTAATTCGTATACGCGAGTTTTCGACATAGTCTCACCTTCCTATTCGTTCATATCGTTAAATCCCTTCATCTTCAGTAGACTCTTTGTAAACCCTCGATCATCAACTAAAACGATAGAACGTCTTTTGCCAATTGCTAAAGACAATTCATCTGTTTCAAATTGCTGAACAAAAGGAATTTCATAATATTCACATTTGTTTTTGATTTTTTTAACCGTGTTTGCACTACAATCTTTGGTACAAATCACTAAATTTCCTTTTTGTCTTTGAATACTTTGGATAACTTGCTCCTCACCACTAATAAGTTTACGAGCAGCTGTTGCCATTCCAAGTAAATTCAAAGCTCTTTGTTTAACGAGCTCTTCCATCACTAAACAACTCTTTTCTTGCTTTTTGATGTTCTACATAAGCGAGAAGTTCTTCGTAAAATGCATCTGGAATTTCAATTTCTAATTGTTTTTCAAATAGACGGTTTTTCCAAGCTTTCTCTACTAATGTAGGTTCAAGAGTAATATAAGCGCCACGGCCGTTTACTTTACCAGTTGGGTCGATTTGTGCAACACCTTCAGCGTTACGAACTATACGAACCAACTCTTTCTTCGGCATCATTTCACCAGAAGCGATACAACGGCGCATCGGAATCTTTTTCTTTTTCATCGTGCACCTCCTGTATTTTATTCTTCTTCAGAAGAAGTTTCTTCTGTTTCTTCAACAACTGGATTTGCTAAGTTTTCTAAATACTCTTCATAAGCAGTTTCAGATTTAATATCAATACGGTATCCTGTTAATTTCGCAGCTAGACGTGCATTTTGACCACGTTTACCAATTGCAAGAGATAATTGGTGATCTGGTACAACAACGATACAACCATTGCTATCATCATTAAATTCAACTTTAAGCACTTGAGCTGGGTTTAATGCGTTCTTGATGTAAACTGCTGGATCTTCGTTCCATTCCACGATATCCATGTTTTCACCGTTTAATTCTTCAACGATGTTATGAACACGTTGTCCGCGTGGTCCCACACAAGTTCCAACTGGGTCTAAGTTAGCATCATTTGAACGAACAGCTACTTTAGCACGGTCCCCTGCTTCACGAGCGATAGATACGATTTCTACAACACCGTCATAAATTTCAGGAACTTCTTGTTCAAATAAACGTTTTAATAAATCTGGATGAGTACGGCTTACGAAAATTTGAGGGCCTTTAGTAGTGTTATCTACTTTAGAAACTAAAACTTTGATACGTTGATCAGGTAAGTACTCTTCTGTTGGAATTTGGTCTTGTTTTGCCATACCAGCAACGATACGACCAAGGTTTACGTATACATAACGGAAATCTTGACGATCAACAACACCTGTCATGATTTCATTTTCGTATTGGATGAATTCATTGTAGATGTTTGTACGTTCAGCATCACGAAGACGTTGCATAATCACTTGTTTCGCTGTTTGAGCAGCAATACGTCCGAAGTCTTTAGGTGTTACTTCAAAACGAATTTTATCGCCAACTTCATATGCTTTGTTTTTCGCATGTGCTTCTTCTAGGCTAACTTCAAGAGTTGAATCGAATACATATTCAACAACTTCTTTTACGGCATATACATGCATGTTGCCTTTCTTTTGATCAAACTCAACTTCTACGTTTTGAGCTTGTCCGTAGTTTTTCTTATATGCAGACACTAATGCTGCTTCTAAAGCTGTGATGACAACATCTTTAGAGATTCCTTTTTCTTCTTCGAGAACAGTTAATGCTCTAAGCATTTCTTTACTCATGTGTTTACTCCTTTACTCCTTAGAATTTGATTGCAAGACGTGCTTTTGCAATATTCTTACGCTCAATTGAAAATTCTTTTGTTCTTGTTTTGATTTGTACCTTCAACGTTACCGTTTCTTCATCGACTGAAAGAAGAGTTCCTTCAAGGAATTTCTCACCTTCAACGTTTTGATAAAACGATAAGTGTACGTATGAACCAATGGCTGCTTTTAATTCTTCCTCGGTTCTTAATGGGCGCTCTGCACCTGGTGAAGAAACTTCTAAGAAGTAAGCTTGTGAAATTGGATCTGGATCTTGCGCATCAAGAATTTCACTAAATTTTTCACTCATAAACGCGCAGTCATCTAAATCGATTCCTCCTGGTTTATCTAAGTAAAAACGTAGAAACCAATTCTTTCCTTCTTTTACAAATTCTAAGTCGAATAACTCAAAGCCTTCTTTTTCGATGACCTCTTTAGTAAGCTCTGTTACCGTCTCAGTTACTTTACTCATAGCCTCAACCTCCTTGCTACTTGAGTCCATGTCGATAAAAAGAGTGAGCGTCTCCGCTCACTCTCCTCTCAACTACTATTCTACTTTGTTAGTATACCATATACTTTGTTAAAATACCAACTATTGTGATATTAGAACAAATCATCGAATAGTGATAATTGGTTTTCATCTGGTAAGTGGTCTAGGACTTTATTTTCTGTCATATAGTCTATGAGTGTCTTAGACACTTTACCACGTGTTGCTAAGTCTTTCTTCGATAGGAATGGTTGTTCTTGTCTTGCTTCAACGATCTTATTGGCTACGTTTAACCCTAATCCTTGAATCGCTCTAAAAGGAGCAATGAGTGAATCACCTTCGATCACAAAGTTACTTGCTTCAGATTTATCCACGTCGACCATCTTGAAGTGGAAACCACGTTCAACCATCTCGTTGGCTAATTCGAGAACGGTTAACAAGTTTTGTTCTTTCGTACTTGCTTCCATTCCTTTTTCGCGAATTTCTTTAATACGTTTCTTAATCATCTCTTTCCCTTGTGACATGGCAACGATATCGAAATCTTGCGCACGCACTGAGAAATAAGCACAGTAGTATAACAATGGTTTATGAACTTTAAACCAAGCTACACGTAACGCCATTAAAACGTAAGCCGCCGCATGGGCTTTCGGGAACATATATTTAATCTTCAAGCAAGATTGAATATACCATTCTGGTACATTATTCTCTCTCATAATCGCTTGGAAGTCATCAGGAATTCCTTTCCCTTTACGGACTCCTTCCATGATTTTGAATGCAATCCCTTCTTCAACGCCTTTATGAATTAGATACACCATGATATCGTCACGACAACCAATAACGTCGGCCAGTGGGATATTATGAAGACGAATCAACTCTTCGGCGTTTCCAAGATATACGTCAGTACCATGTGACAACCCTGAAATTTGAAGCAATTCGGTAAATGTTGAAGGTTTTGTTTGTTCCAACATTCCACGAACGAATTTAGTCCCAAATTCCGGAATCCCAAGTGTACCTGTATTGGAATCGATTTGTTCAGGAGTCACTCCTAACACTTCAGTACCACCAAAGATTTTCATTACTTCAGGATCATCTGGTGGAATCGACTTTGGATCCATTCCTGATAAGTCTTGTAACATACGAATCACAGTCGGATCATCGTGTCCAAGAATATCGAGTTTTAACACATTATCGTGAATTGAGTGGAAGTCAAAGTGGGTTGTTCTCCACTCAGCACTCAAATCATCGGCCGGGTATTGAATTGGCGTAAAATCATACACGTCCATATAATCTGGGATTACAATAATCCCACCCGGGTGCTGACCTGTACTTCTCTTAACTCCCGTACATCCGCTCGCTAACCGTTCAATTTCTGCTTGACGGAACTCTAGACCTAAGTCCCGCTCGTATCCTTTTACATACCCAAAGGCCGTCTTATCGGCTACCGTACTGATGGTTCCTGCACGATACACGTAATCTTCACCGAACAGTACTTTTGTATAGTTATGCGCTTGTGGTTGATATTCCCCACTAAAGTTCAAATCGATATCGGGAACTTTATCTCCGTAGAATCCTAGGAAGGTTTCAAACGGAATATCGTGTCCATCTTTAACCATCCTCGTATTACATCTTGGACAGTTTTTTTCAGGCAAATCAAAACCTGAGCCTACTGATCCATCATCAAAGAATTCTGATAATTGACATTGAGGACAACGATAGTGTGGCGCTAATGGATTCACTTCAGTAATTCCAGTTAAAGTAGCTACTAAGGATGAACCAACCGACCCACGTGATCCAACCAAATAACCGTCCTGATTACTCTTTAATACAAGTTTTTGAGCAATTAAATAAATTACCGAAAAACCATTTCCAATAATACTCTTTAGCTCTTTTTTAATACGATCATCCACAATTTTAGGTAGAGGATTTCCATACCATTCATGTGCTTTATCGTAGCTTAATTTAGTGATTTCGTCAGCGGCGCCTTCGATTTTAGGAGTAAATAAATCATCTTTAACTGGAGTAATTTCTTCCAATTGTTCGCTAACCCAGTTTGAATTTTTCACGACCACTTCATAAGCTTTTTCCTCTCCAAGAAAAGCAAATTCTTTCAGCATTTCGTCTGTTGTTCTTAAATGAGCATCAGGATATTCTTGAGGAACACCATTGTTTAATGAAGTTAGAAGAATCTCACGATAAATCTTATCTTCTGGATTTAAGTAATGAACATTCCCTGTTGCTACAACTGGTTTTCCTAATTCTTCCCCTAGGCGAACTAAGTTTTGAATGATTTCTTCTAAGTGGTGCTCATTACGAATTAATTCTTTTTTGATTAAAGGACGATAGATGGCTTTGGGCATAATTTCAATATAGTCATAGAATTTAGCCTTTTCTTTAGCCTCGTTATATCCTTTTTGCATCATCGCTTCGAAAACTTCACCTTCAGCGCATCCTGATCCTAGTAAGAATGAATCACGACGGCTTGAAAGCATACTTCTTAAAATACGAGGGACGCGGTAATAATACTCAATATTCGATTGAGATACGACCTTGAACAATTCTTTTAGTCCAGCTTGGTCTTTTGCAAAAATCGTGGCATGGAATGGACGTCCATTCTTAAAGACTTCTTCTGGATGAATATTAGTATTTAATTCATCGTGATACAACAAATTATGTTCTGTCGCTGCTTCTTTTAAGAAGATATGACATAAGTAACCTGTCGTTTCAGAGTCATACACAGCACGGTGATGTTGTTCAAGTGCAACATTATAACGTTTCGCCAAAGTATTTAAACGATGAGACTTCAGTTGTGGATGAAGCATACGAGACAATTCCAAAGTATCTATAACGGGTTGATTTGTTTTTGGAATTCCCACATTTTCATATCCTGTATTTAAGAAGCCCATATCAAAACTTGCGTTATGCGCAACAAGGATGCAATCTTTAGAAAACTCGTGGAACTCTTTCAATACTTGCTCTACTGGTTTAGAACCTCTAACCATCTCATCAGTAATTCCTGTTAACTGAATGGTTGTTGCAGATAATGGGTGTCCTGGGTCGATAAATTCTTCAAACTTGTCAACCACGACACCGTTTTTCATTTTAACGGCGGCTAGCTCGATGATGCTGTCATAAATCGCAGAAAGCCCTGTTGTCTCCACGTCAAAGACTACATAAGTCGCGTCTTCTAAGAGAATATGTTGTGGATTATAAGCCACGTTAACATGATCATCAACGATATTTCCTTCTAAACCATACAGAATCTTAATTCCGTTTTTCTTCCCTGCTCCGTGCGCTTCTGGATAAGCCTGTAAGTTCGCATGGTCTGTAATCGCAATTGCTTTATGTCCCCATTTAGCAGCTTGACTAATCAAATCGCTTGGAGAATTCGTTGCATCCATTACAGACATATTCGTATGCATATGGAGCTCGACACGTTTTTCGCCCTCTGCTGTATCTTTTCTACCCTCGTGGTTTACAGCAGTCATATCGCGAATAATCATACCTAATTCTTGAGAGAATTTATTCACTTCAATCGTACCGAACGCTCTCACCCAAGTCCCTTTTTTCAACCCTTCAAGCGCTTGTTCGTCTTCTGGAGTTGAAGGAAATAGAGTCGCACTAATGGATGAAGTATAGTCCGTTAATTTAATATTTCCGAATAACTTTCCTTTTGCCTTACCGCGTCGAAGTTCGATATCAAAAATCTTACCTTCGATAACGACATTGCGCTCTTCTTCAAAAATATCTGCAAGTGCACGAACTTCACTATTGGACCTGATTGGTTTGCCGTAAATAACGCCTTCTGGTTTAGAAGAAGATGGCGCTCCAGATTTTCTTTGAGGAGCTTGAGCAGCTGCTAATTGCGCTGCTTTTTGAGCTTCATTAAATGCTTGCTCAATCTGTTGTTCTTTTTGAATAAATTCTTCAGCTAATCGATCTTGCAATTCACCATCTACATGGATTTGAATGCCTAATTTAGGGAATCCAGCTTCGATATAAGCTTGTTGAATATTCGGCACGCAATTATTTGTTAAGTGAGTCTTTGTTAACTCATTTGGACAATGCAGTTGAATTTGATTTTTCTCATATTTTGGAGTTTGATCCGCTAAAATTTGATGAGAAACTGCAGATTCATCCTTTAATGTCTCTAAAACATATTCCCAATAAGACTGAACTAACTCTTCTGTCACCTCAGCACCAGCATCAGTTGTGATAACAGCTTTTCCACCGAATTGACGGTAAGTGTCATTGAGCGCATCCGTAAATAGTCTGAACTTTTCATACATAAAGATGACTGGATTATGGATGTGAAAAGTCCATGTTTTATCCAACTTTGAAATGTCAATTCGAACTAGTTTTGCTTCATCAAATTCTGGAGAAAAAATACTTGTGTCTGCAATATTAAATTGCTCGATCACTTTTTTCATTAAATCTTTTTGTGATTGACTCATGGTTTCCTCCTTTTTTATTACATAAGAAGAGTGCTCCACCTTCGTAGAGACACTCTCTTGTTTAATTAAATAATTTCATAATATCGTTCCATGTCACAAGAAGCATTAACGCAAAGAGGAAAATTGCTCCCGCAATCGTTAAATACCCTTCTTTTTCAGGATCGAGTGGTTTCTTACGAATTCCTTCGATAACATTCAGAACTAATTTTCCACCGTCTAATGCTGGAATCGGTAAAAGGTTCATTACACCAAGGTTGGCACTAATCATCCCCATAAATGCTAACAAATCAAGGAATCCATTTTTAGCAACTTGCGAAGTCATCGAATAAATAGCAACGGGTCCCCCGAGTTGATTCAAATTAAATCCTCGTGTAAAGAGTGAACCTAACGCAGAAAGAACTAGAACAACGACAGAGATTGTTTGAGTAAAACCATAAGCAAGAATTGATAAAATATCATTTTTAAGAACTCTTGTGACTCCAAATTGCCCTATCTTTGAACCATCTGATGCTTCTACTGCTTTTGGTGTTACTTGGACTTCCTCTGTTTTACCATTACGTTCAATCGAAACAGATAGAGCTTTATCCGCACTTGAACGGACAATTTTTGTCATTTCATCCCAGGAATGAATTTCAACTCCATCAATGGACAGGACTTTATCCCCCTCTTTAAGACCTGCAACAAAGGCTGCAGAATCATCCGTTACTTGACCGATAACCGCATCATTAGATGGAACTCCACCTTGCATGAAACCAACAATGATAAATACTAAAATGGATAAAATGAAGTTGTTCATCGGACCAGCAGCGTTTGTTTTTATTCTATTCCACAATGTTGCTGAATTGAACTGACGCTCCACTGGCGCAACGACTACTTCTGTTCCATCAGATTCAACAATTGTTGCTGTCTTCGAAACTGTTAGTGTCACTTTTTCTTCTGAATTAATGAAGTAACCAGTTAATGTCATATCCTTATGTAAGTCTGCATCTTCGATTTGGAAAGGTACAGAATTCTCGATAATGAGTTTATCGTCAAAATTTAATTTTTGAACAATATTTTCACTATCTAGGACGATAGTAATCATCATCCCGGGTTTGATTTCTTGTTCATCTTCATCATGACCAGCCATACGAACATATCCACCAATTGGTAATAAGCGAAGCGTATATACTGTTTCTCCCTTACGAACTTGGAAGATTTTCGGTCCCATCCCTATCGCAAATTCGCGAACTAAGATACCTGCTTTTTTTGCAAAATAGTAATGACCAAATTCATGAATAATCACGATGATGCTAAATACGAATAAAAATGCTATTAATCCTTGCAATTATTTCACCTCTTTTAAATATCCCCAAAGAATTTAAATACAATCTGGAACATTAACATAGCAAAGAATGTTGAATCGAAACGGTCCAATACTCCTCCATGCCCTGGGAATAAGTTTCCAGAATCTTTTACGTTAAATTGTCGCTTGTATGCCGACTCTACTAAATCACCTAATTGTCCAAAAATGGATAAGCAAACCATTAAGAGCACAAATTCAAATACTGAAAATTGAACTGGATTATAAAATGGAACTACCAATAATCCTAATAATACAGAACCGATAACTCCGCCAATAGAACCTTCAATTGTTTTATTTGGGCTAATATCCGGAGCTAATTTATGTTTTCCAAATCTGCGTCCAGCTAAATACGCGAATGAATCTGTCCCCCAAATAACTAAGAAGACAAAAATCGCCATTCCAAAACTAATACTTCTAACAAACAGAATCCCAGAGAATCCACCACCAACGTATAAAGAAATGAGCGAGCAAAATGCCGCATCTTCAAAAGAAAAGCGTTCACTCTTATATACAGTTAATGTCATCAGTAGCATTACGACTAAGAAATAAAAGAAGAAATAATCAATTCCTCTTGGCAGGGCCACTAATGGCTTCTGTGAGAATAAAAATGATAATGTTGCCAGTAATGTTAAAGCTCCTTCAATAGAGAAAATATTCATTTTCTTCATTTGGAAGAATTCATAAATCGCAACAATCGCCAACATTGCTAAAAGTGTTCTAAGCCAAAGGTCGCCTACAAAAAGAATTGGCAAGAATATACCTAAAGCAATAAGTGCGGTAATGACACGTTGTTTCATCTATGCAAGCCCTCCATAACGACGATGTCTTCCTTGGTACGTCAGAATGGCTTTATGTAAATCTTCTTCTGAAAAGTCTGGCCAGAAAATATCCGTAAAGTAATATTCACTATATGCTAATTGCCATAATAAAAAATTACTTAAACGCACTTCTCCACTTGTACGAATCATTAAATCTGGATCTTGTAAGTTTCCAAGGAAACTTGTTTGTAATTTGCTAGCAAAAACTTCATCGTTAATATCTTCCACTGAGATTTCTCCAGATTTAACCTCGTTTGCTAGAGCTTTCGTCGCTTCGATAATTTCAGCACGTGAGCCGTAGTTTAACGCAAATGTTAACACCATACCTGTGTTGTCTTTTGTATCTTCAACGGCTTTTAGCACTACTTGTTTTGTAGATTCTGGTAATTCATCAATAAATCCAATCAGTTGGATTTTCATATTTCTTTCTTGAAGTTCCGGCATAAACGTACCAAAGAAATCTCCTGGTAGTTTCATTAAAAAGCTTACTTCTTCTGTCGGACGTTTCCAGTTTTCAGTACTAAACGCATATAAGGTCATCGCTTTTACCCCTAATTCATCGGCAGCAATTGCGATTCGTTTAACCGTACTCATGCCTTCTTTATGCCCCGCAATTCTAGGAAGATTGCGTTTCTTAGCCCAACGACCATTACCGTCCATAATAACAGCAATATGTTGTGGGATATTCTCTCGATCAATTGAAACAGATTCTGTTGTTTCTTGTGGTTTTGATTTTTTCTTCCAAAAAAGCATTTTATCCATTCCTTTACACGTATTTCTTTTCTATTGTAACAGAAGTTCAAGGTCATTTATAGTATTCTCTTTTTCCTTATGAAAAAATTACAAAAACAAAGGCCCTGATTGGTTTCTAGGGCGAAAAATGGTATACTTAGAAACAGATTTAAGAACCAATAAAGGAGTTACCCATGATTACAATGAAAGATATCGTGTTAGAGGGACATCCAGCACTCAGAAAACGTGCTGAAAAGCTTACTTTCCCACTAACTGAAGAACAACAAGAATTAGCTAAAGAAATGCTAGAATTCTTACACAATAGCCAAAATCCAGAAATCGCAGAAAAATATGAATTGCGCGCTGGTGTCGGTCTTGCAGCACCACAACTTGGGAAATCTATTCAAATGATTGCTCTTCTCGTTCCAGGTTTTGAAGACGAAGAACCAATCTTAAACGAAGTATGGATTAATCCTCGTATTATGCGTGAATCAGTGAAAAAAGCCTGCCTTAAAGAAGGCGAAGGCTGCCTTTCAGTTGAACGTGACGTGCCTGGAATTGTCCTTCGTTCAGAACGCGTAACAGTAAAATATCAAGATGTGAATGGTGATGAATTCGTTCGTACATTAACAGACTACGAAGCCATCGTTGTTCAACATGAAATTGACCATTTAAACGGTGTGATGTTCTATGACCACATCAATAAAACACAACCAATGTATATCCCTAAAGGAGCGGTTGTCATTGGCGAATAAGACACCCATTTTGGTATTCGATTTAGATGATACACTTTACTCAAAACAACAAGTCTTCTTGACCGCCTTAAAGCAATGCTATCCAACATTTACAACGGATATCGATGTGTACAAGGTCTACCAAGAAAAAAGCGAGATTGCTTTTGAGTTGTTTACAAACGGACAAATCACATTAGAAGAAAACCACTTATCACGAGTTGAAGGCACACTTTCGGCTCTTGGACTGGATTCTTCAAAAGAATCAGTTATTCATTTTAAGGAAACCTATCAATATGTGATGGATCACATCGAATTAGATAAAGAATGGTATGACTTTTTTTACAAAGTAACAAACCGATCTACTCTCGTTCTTCTAACAAATGGTCCTACGAGCCATCAGTCGAAAAAAATTACATCACTTGGATTAGAAAAATGGTTTGACTCTTCTAGAATCTTCATTTCAGAAACAACGGGTGTTCCAAAACCACAAGCAGAAGCCTTTATGAGTGTAGAACGACTCTTTCCAGATGTGAGAAGAAATGACTTCTGGATGATTGGGGACGACCTTACAAATGATATTGAAGGTGCTAGAAACAGAGATTGGAACACCATTTATTTCAAATTTGGTGAAGAGAAATCTGATGTGAACGCTAAACCCCTTTCAAATCCAAAAGAATTACTCTTAAAATTGGAAAAAGAGGCACTTATCAGCCTTTAAGATTATGAAAAAATAAGCATTCTATGATAAAATATGATAGAAACATTATGAAAAAAATTTAAAGGAGTACATACATGATTTTTAAAATTACTTACCAACCAACTAAAACGGAAGCTCCACGTCGTGAGAACACAGAAGCTTTATATATTGAAGCTAGTGACAAGGTAGAAGCCCGCCGCCTTGTGGATGAAAACACTGAATACAACGTAGAGTTTATCCAAGAGCTAGATGAAAAACACTTAGCTTACGAAAAACAAAACCCTGAGTTTAAATTAACGGTGTTCAAGTAACATGAAGCCAAATATTAAAAATAACGAAACGGGCGTATTTGCTTTTGGCGGTTTAGGTGAAATCGGTAAAAACACATATGGCGTTCAATTCCAAGATGAGCTGATCATTTTGGATGCCGGTATTAAATTCCCTGAGGATGATTTACTAGGAATCGATTATGTGATTCCCGATTACAGTTATATCGTTCAAAATATTAATAAAGTAAAAGGTCTATTTATTTCGCATGGACACGAAGACCATATTGGTGGGATTCCTTTCTTAATTAAACAAGCGAACATCCCTATTTATGCAACAAAACTTGCGATGTCGTTGATTCGAAATAAATTAGAAGAACACGGTCTTTTAAGAGATGCGATTCTTCACGAAATTGATGAAGATAGCGTCATTAAATTCCGTAAAACACAAGTGAGTTTCTATCGCACAACCCACTCTATTCCAGATGCATTCGGGATTGTGATTAAGACTCCTCCAGGAAATATCGTGTTTACAGGTGACTATAAGTTTGACTTTACTCCAGTTGGAGAACCAGCTAACCTTCACCGTATGGCACAAATTGGTTCAGAAGGTGTTCTAGTTCTTTTAGGAGACAGTACGAACTCTGAAGTCCCTGGATTTACTCAATCAGAACAAGTCGTTGGAAAATCGATAAAAGAGATTATCCAACGCGTTGATGGACGTATCATTTTTGCGACATTTGCATCAAACGTTTCTCGTCTAAAACAAGTAACGGATGTGGCTGTAGCAACTGGTCGTAAATTAGCTGTATTTGGACGTAGTATGGAAGCCAGCTTCCGCACTGCTCGTGAATTAGGTTATATTAAGGCTCCAGATGATACTTTTATCGATGGACGTGAAATTAACCAATACCCTTCTGAAAAAGTCATTATTTTATGTACAGGGTCTCAAGGGGAACCAATGGCGGCACTTAGTCGTATCGCAAATGGAACTCACCGCCAAATCTCAATTCAACCTGGTGATACAGTTATCTTCTCTAGTTCACCTATTCCAGGAAACACTTCAAGCGTTAACCGCGTTATCAACCTTCTTTCAGAAGCTGGTGCTGAAGTGATTCATGGTAAAGTAAACAATATTCACACTTCTGGTCACGGTTCTCAAGAAGAACAAAAATTAATGCTTCGCTTAATGAAGCCTAAATACTTCGTACCAGTCCACGGTGAATATCGTATGCAGAAGATCCAAGCAAATCTTGCGACTCAAGTGGGAATTCCAAAAGAAAACTCATTTATCTTAAGCAATGGTGATGTTCTTGCAGTTACTGCTGACTCTGCACGTAGAGCTGGTCACTTCTTTGCAGGTGATGTCTACGTTGATGGGAATGGTATCGGAGATATCGGAAACATCGTTCTTCGTGACCGTAAAACACTTTCACAAGATGGTTTAGTCATATGTGTAGCCACTGTTGACTACGAAAACCGTGAATTAGTAGCAGGTCCAGATATGCTCTCTCGTGGATTTATCTACATGAAAGAATCCGGACAACTTCTAAACGAAGCTCAAGCTATTCTTCGTGATGAACTTGAAGAACTCTTGGCAGATTCCGAAGAAGTATTAAATGAACGTGTATTACGTAATAAAATTACGGATGTGTTAGGTCCGTTCCTATTTAAGAAAACAGAACGTCATCCAATGATTCTTCCTGTAATTTTAGGAGTTACTGAAGCAGATACTTTAGAGTAAATAAATTAAGAGGTGTACCGCAAATGGCGGCACACCTCTTTTCTTTTTGACTAAACATAGCTGTTATTGTTTAGTTTCATTATTGGAGTACTTTTTGAATGTCTTCAATCATTAATTTAGTAGATTGTAATCCCCCGCCACTTAAATACCATAGATCAGAAGTTAATTGAATCACTCGGTTATTCTTAACAGCGTTTGTATCTTTGAATAGTGCATTATTTAAAACTGTGTCAGCATTTGAGTTATCTCCACCAATTGCTAAAGTTCTATTAAGCATGATGATTGTATCTGGATTGATTTCTTTGATCGTTTCAAAACTCATTTCTTGTCCGTGTTTGCTATCTTCAATTTTTGCATCTGTTGCTTTGAATTTAAGTGATTGATAAAGGAATGCGAAACGTGAATCTGCACCAAATGCCGACATTTTTCCTTCGTTAAGCATTAAGGTTAATGCTTTATCATTAGATTTTTCATTAGTATCTGCAATTTTCTTAATTGAAGCTTCTAATGATTTAATTTCTTCCTCTGCTTTTGCCTCGGCTTCTTTCCCAAATAATGATGCTACTAAGCGGATATTTTTTGAAACTGAATTCCAATAGTCTTTTTGGTCTACTGAGAAAATAACAGTTGGCGCAATTTCTTTTAATTGGTCTAAATATTTACTCGTACGACCTGAAGCAATAATTAAATCTGGTTCTAATGCAGCGATGGCTTCGATATCAGGCTCCACCATTGATCCAGTAGTTTGAATACTTGATGGTAAATCTTTTAAGTAAGCAGGCAATGTTTTTAACGGCATTCCTACGATATAATCCACAAATCCAAGTTCACGAATCGTATCCGCGACACCTAAATCAAATACAACGATTTTCTTTGGATTTGTCTTAACCTTTACGTCTTCTTTTCCATTTGTAAGAGTTACTTCACTCTTTTCTTCAACTGCTGGTTGTGTAGTTGATGCAGTTGTAGTTGTTGCATCTGTTTTTGTTGTTTGTCCACATGCTGTAAGAATAAATACAGCTACTAAACTTAATAAGGCTAAAAATTTTTTCAATGTTATTCTCCGTTCTTTATAATACATATTTTTTTACCATTTATTTCAATGACTTCAAGTGGAATCTCATATAAATCTGATAACACATCATCTTTCATAACTGTATCGACTTTATCATGGATGATACATTTTCCTTCTTTAAAACAAGCAATTTCATCTGAAAAATTACTTGCCATATTTAAATCATGCATCACAATGACAATCGATTTTCCTTTTTCGTCAACTAAGAATCGTAGTAAGTTCATCACCTCATACGCCTGCTTTAGATCGAGATGGTTTAATGGTTCATCCAGTAAAATCCATTCCGTATCTTGAGCTAAAACCATCGCAATCAGCGCTCGTTGATACTGTCCCCCAGATAACGTACCAATATCTTGAGTTCTAAAGTCTAATAAATTCGTATTCTTAAGTGCCTCTTCAACAATCTGTTCATCTGATTTTGTAATCTTCCCTTTTGTATATGGAAAACGACCAAAGCGAACAAACTCTTCAACTGTCATACTGACATGTACCTGCTGGTTTTGTTTTAAAACAGCGAGTTCTTTTGCCAATTCTGTTGAGTTCCACGTTTCAATTTCTTGGCCGTTTATATAAATTAGACCTTCGTTTTTTGGAAGAAGCCGACTCATCATCCCTAATAGCGTAGATTTTCCAGCCCCATTTGGACCAATGAACGATGTCAGTAGATGTTTTGAGACTTCTAAATCTACATGAGCGACTACTGGATGGCGATATTTTTTTGTAACACCTTTAAGCTGCATCAAGCTTTTCTCCTTTCACTAATAAGATTAAATACAATACTCCGCCAGTCCCCTCAATAAATACACTAATCGGTATGGTAAGAAGAAATACTCTCTCAACAATCAATTGAGCCGAAAGTACAATCACAAGCCCTAAAATAGCCGAAAATAGCCATAATACGCCGTGTTTGTATTCTTTTGTCAGCTGGTAGGATAAATTCGCAATCATAAACCCCAAAAATTGAAGTGGCCCTACTAGTATCGTAGATAGACTCGTCATAATAATGACAATGACAATCACTACATTGCTAAGTCGTTTCGTGTTGATTCCTAACATTCTAGCTCCATCTACTCCTAAATGAAGTGCATCGAGCATATGTCTTAATCTAAAGAGCACCATCATTAATATCGCAAATAATATTAGAGCTCCAAATATCAATAATGGTTGTGCATTCATCTTTTGAAAAGATGGATAAAGCGAACTTTGTAATTTATCAAATTCGTTTGGATCCATTAAGACTTGTAAGAATGTACTAGCATTTCGAAGCAACATCGAAAATGCCATTGTTAGTAACAATAACACTTTAAAATTAGAAAGAAGCATCCCTTTAGATGCGTTCATTAATAAAAGTAACAAGATTATCTGAATAGTAATTGTAACAGCATAAATAAGAGCTGACTGTTCTACTTTTAATCCTATTAAACTCTCAAAATAATAGAGACCACTTTGAATAAAGACAAATAAACTCTCAATGCCTAAAACCCCAGGTGTTAAAAATCGGTTTTGCGCCACTGTTTGAAAACTAATGGTCGAAATTGGTATCGCAAAAGATACGATGAGAATGACCAGTAGTTTTAATAATCGTCTATGGAATATGAAACTTGATACCGTAGTACTATTCTTTGTTGGAATCAACAAATAGGCAACTACCAATAAAACAGCGACCGCTAGAAGGCACCCTAGTAAAATTCTTGTTTTTCTTTTCATAGCTTTTCTCCTCCCTTTTCCAAATGAATCACTTGGAAAATAAAGAGCGCAGCGCCAATGATACTTAAGATGATGCTTACGGAAATTTCGTAAGGAGAAATCACTATGCGAGCAATAATGTCACAAGTTAAAACAAGGCAGGCACCCACAAGCATTGTCAACGGTACTAAAACTTTCATCTGAGAGCCATATCTCATGCGGACGATATTTGGAACAATCACTCCAATGAACGGCAAACTCCCAACTGTAATCATGGTTACACTCGTTGTTAGCGCGATTAACACTAGTGTGAAAGACTCCATTCGCTTAACTGGAACGCCAAGATTTCGACTAATATCTCCCCCCATGCTAACAACTGTGTAGTAATGGGCAAAAATAATACTAATCACTAAGACAAACAAGCATAAGTACAACCATTCATACTGATTCGTTTGAATCATTGAAAATGAACCTTGCATCCATGACGATAAACTTTGGACAAGTTGAAATTGATACGCTATAAACTGAGTACAAGCGCCAATCACACCGCCAAAAATCAACCCAATTAATGGAATCATCCATTTTTGCTTCAGGGATAAATGATGCTGCAACGCTATAAAAAGTGCCGAGAAGGCAATAGCACACACAAATGACGTCGCCATCTTTTCTAATAATCCAGGAGATGGGAACAATAATAAACTTATCATCAGTCCTAGCTTGGCGGCGTCTACCGTTCCAATGGTACTTGGTGCAGCAAACTCATTTTGAGTAATCGTCTGCATCAATAATCCAGATACGCTCATGGCTGAGGCAGATAATAGGATACTGAATAATCTTGGAACTCTAGATAGCCAAAACAATTGTGTTGCACTTTCTCCTCCGTTAAACAATTCGTTCCAAGAGAAATTTGACGCTCCGACTGAGAGCGAAATAACACTTAAAATAAGTAATAATATAAATAAATAACTAACTCTTTTCATTTTTTCTCTTTTCTAATTGATAATCATTCTCAATTACCACATTGGTTAGTTTACCAAATTCTTCACTAGATTTAAACCCTTTTCCATGAAAATAATAGAGATTTCACAAAAATTGCAAACAAAAAAAGAAGCAATCCCTAAGGACTGCTTCTGTTATTCATTCTTAATCTAAGAAGTCTTTTAATTGCTTAGAACGGCTTGGATGGCGTAATTTACGTAATGCTTTCGCTTCAATTTGACGAATACGTTCACGAGTAACCCCAAATACTTGCCCTACTTGTTCTAACGTACGGATTTCACCGTTTTTATCAAGACCAAAACGAAGGCGAAGTACGTTTTCTTCACGGTCTGTTAATTGTTCAAGAACTTCATCGAGTTGTTCTTTCAACAATGCGTATGCTGTATGATCCGCTGGGCTTGTTGCGTTGTCGTCTTCGATGAAATCACCTAAATGTGAATCGTCCTCTTCCCCAATTGGAGTTTCAAGAGATACTGGTTCTTGAGCGATTTTAAGAATTTCACGAACTTTCTCAGTTGGTAAATCCATTTCTGCACCGATTTCTTCCGGTGTAGGTTCGCGTCCTAAATCTTGTAATAGTTGTCTTTGAACACGTACTAATTTGTTGATAGTTTCAACCATATGTACTGGAATACGAATTGTACGCGCTTGGTCTGCAATGGCACGAGTGATTGCTTGACGAATCCACCATGTTGCATAAGTTGAGAATTTGAACCCTTTTGTATGGTCAAATTTCTCAACGGCTTTCATTAAGCCCATGTTTCCTTCTTGTATTAAGTCCAAGAATTGCATTCCACGTCCTACATAACGTTTTGCAATAGATACTACTAAACGAAGGTTGGCTTCCGCTAACTCTTGTTTGGCTTCTGTATCACCTTCTTGAATACGGAGTGCTAATGCAACTTCTTCATCCGCGCTAAGAAGTGGAACTCGTCCGATTTCTTTCAAATACATACGAACGGAGTCATTAATCTTCGTATTTGAAGATAAGGCAGTATCATCTTCAACAACGCCAGTTTCAGCTTCACGTTGGCTTTCTGCTGACAATTGTTGGCTTGTTGGTTCACCGTTAGCATCTACAACACTAACCCCTGCATCCTCAAACTTTTGAATTAATTTATCCATTCCTTCCGCATCCAACTCAAATGGGATTGCGATTTGCGCAGATAAATCATCGTATAAAATTTGACCGAATAATTTTCGTTCTGCAAGAAGCGTTGAAGTTGCTTCATTCAGTGTTTGACCTTTTTCATTCTTTTGAACTGTCATTCACCATTCCTCCATTCTATCTTTTCCTTAATTGACGTTGAATCTCCATGATTTCGACCATCAATTTCTTTCTGGTTTCATCATCGTTCACAAGAGCAGCTCGATTCAACTCTTCCTTTTTTTGTGCTAACTGCTCTTTCAGAGTATTCTTTTGTGAAAGTACATATACTAAATCTTGAATCTCTTGTTCCGTACATTCTGGAGGAAACTGACCTAGTTCGATTTCAGATACCAGATTTCTGTTCATTAAATCTTTATCGTTTAAAAACAACATAAATTCTTGAACATCAAATTCCTCTTCTTCATTTCTAAACGCCTGAACGTGTAAATATAATTGCTCATATAATGCGTCTGGAAAAGAGAATTCTGGATTAATACGATTCAGATATGTCCAAGCTTCATTATGATGCATCAAGCGGTACATTAAATGTCTTTGAATACCTTCGTTTTTAATAAACGGTCTGTTCATTACGGGCACTTGTTGCATTTCCACACTTGGTATAGGTGGAGCTTGTAAATTCTGTGAAGTTTGAACTTGCTTTTGTTTCACTTGATTTTGAATCGTTGTGTAATCAAGATTAAACTCATCCGCAAGAGACTTCATTGCTAGATTCTTTTCCACATCATTTGTGAGTTTCGCCAGTTCAATAATCATCTCTTCGATATACTGAATTTTTTGACTCTCAACTTGTAACTGATATTTCTTAGAAAGGAATCTCTTTTTAAATTGATAGATGGTTTCTTGCCCGTGTTCAACTAAATCAATAAATGCCTGGGGACCACGTTGCTTAATAAACTCATCTGGATCTAGACCATTATCAAATGGAATAATGCCGATACTAAAAGCGTTCGTTAATTGAATCATTTCAATCGCTCGGTTTGTTGCCTCCAAACCTGCTCTATCACCATCATAAGCAATCAAAATCGTATCCGTCACATGACGAAGCTTTTGAATTTGCTCTGGTGTCAGAGACGTTCCCATTGAGGCTACCCCTAGTTGAACTCCCGCTTGCCAAGCAGAAATAACATCCATATATCCTTCAAAAAGGATAACTTTATTTTCTTTACGAATATTCTTCTTTGCTAAATCAAAGTTAAATAAGAAGTTTCTTTTCGCAAAGAGCGGTGTTTCAGGACTGTTTAAATATTTAGCCTGGGAAGCGAACTCATCCGAATAACCTGGCAACACACGTCCAGAGAAACCAACGATTTGTCCATGTTCATTACGGAGAGGAATCATAATTCGCTGATTAAAACGATCAAAGAACCCTGATTGACTTTCAACGAATAGACCTGTCGCTTCCATTTCTTGTTCTGTTAGCTCTAAATCTTGTAAGAGCTGTGTCAGCTGCGTGCGGTCTTTTAATGAGAAACCAAATCCAAATTCTTTTAACGTATCAATCGTATAACCACGATCCGTTAAATAATGAAGTGCTTCTTGTCCACCTTTTGTATTAAATAGGACGTGCGAGTAAAACTCACTCGCTTTTTCATGTGCGACAAACAACTTTCTCTCTTTTTGAGGAATTGCTTGTTGACTAGAAGGAATTTCTACATCGAGAGGAATATGTGCAAGTTCTGCTACCCTAACAACCGATTCTGGAAAAGATAAACTTTCCAATTCCTGCATGAAGTTAAAAACATTTCCTCCGCGTCCACAACTAAAACAGTGAAATAACTGTTTTTCTTCTGTGACGGTGAATGAAGGTGTTCTTTCATCATGAAAAGGACAACGGCCAAAGAGGCTCTTTCCTTGCTTTCTCAATTGAACAAACTGTCCTACAATATCGAGAATATTCACTTGCGATTGTATACTTTGAATCGTTTCTTTTGATAATCGTTGACTCATAAAAAAAACTCCCTCCATACACTACGCCTAATGATACAGCATATAATATATCACAATTCGCGATTTAATGCAATGGAGCAAGTTTTATTTTCCTTACAAGTGGCTTCATTTTTTTAAAACAAAATAAGTGATACCGTATACGGTATCACTTGTTATTTTAGTCGGCAATAAATTGTTCAATCCACGCCCAAGCTTTCTCTACTCCTTCACCTGTTTCAGATGAGAATGTTAAGAAAAGATCTTCTGGTGGTTTGCCAAATGCTTTTCGAATCACGCTGACATGTTTATTCCATTTTCCACGAGGAATCTTATCACATTTCGTCATCACAATTCGATATGGAATATTGTAATACTCTAAAAATTCGCGCATTTGAACATCTTCTTGACTTGGTTCATGTCTAAAGTCTACTAAGATAAGCACTAAACGAAGTGGCTCTCGAGTCGTAATATACTCCTCAATCATCTTCCCCCACTTTTCACGTTCTTTCTTAGATACTTTGGCATATCCGTATCCTGGCACATCTACAAAATAGAACTGCTCATTAATATGATAAAAGTTCAATGTTTGTGTTTTACCAGGTTTACTTGAGGTACGGGCTAAGCTTTTTCGTTGAATCAACTTATTAATAAAAGAAGATTTCCCAACATTTGAACGACCTGATAATGCTATTTCTGGAAGATTTCCAGAAGGATATTGCGCTGGTCCTACAGCACTAATTGTAAATTCGGCTTTATTAACCTTCATTTTCTAATCCTTTCTGAGTTGGCAACTTCACGAAGAATAGTAAGACTGAACCGATTAAGAACAAGATGATTAAAGAGAACACACCATCTAATGAATTTCCTGTCATTTGAGCTGTAATCCCAAGTAATGTTGTCCCTAAAATGGATGAGAATTTACCAAAGATATTATAGAATCCAAAGAATTCGTTAGCTCTGTTAGCTGGAATCAATTGACCGAATAAGGAACGGCTCAGTGATTGTACCCCACCTTGAGCAGTACCGATAAGGATTGCTAAGATAAGGAAATCTGTGTATGAATTTAACCACAATGCCATCACACAAATTAAAATATAAGTACCGATTCCAAGGAATAATGTTTTTTTGTTACCGAATCGTTTGGATAAGTAACCATAAAGTAAACTAAATGGAAATGCCACGATTTGAACAATTAATAAGATGACAATCAAACTATTGCTATCGAGTCCCATATCCGAACCGATTGCTGTCGCCATTTTAATGATAGTTCCTACTCCGTCAATATAGAAGAAGTAAGCGAGTAAGAATAAGAACACTTGCTTATGTTCTCCAATACGTTTAATGGTTCCCCATAAACGAATAAAGCTATCTTTAACTGGATTTTTTGGTTTCTCTATAAATGATTTTTGACTCACATATAACCAATATGGAACGGTAAAGATAAACCACCATGCGGCTGTTATAAAGAATCCAATCATAACGATTGCATTTGAATTTAATCCACTGAATTGCATAATCATCATAAATAATACAAATGGAAAGACACTTCCAATATAGCCATATCCATAGCCCGCTGCAGAAATTCTATCCATTCGATCATAAGTTGTGACATCCATAATCGAACTGTCATAGAAAATGTTTGAAGCTGAATATCCAATAGCCGATAAAGTATACAATGCTAGTAATAAAATCCATTGATCTGTTTCTGCAAACATCATTCCAATAACTGAGAATACACCTAGTAATGTACTCCAAGTAAACATCGGATTTCGATAGCCTTTATAATCCGCTAAAGCTCCAAGAACCGGCGCCATAATAGAAACGGCAAATGTCGCAATCGAGTTTGCATATCCTAAAAATGCAGTTGAATCAGCCGCACTAATGCCGGCGTTTGATGATACCGTCTTAAAATATAACGGGAAGATGGCGGTTGTAATCATTAAAGAATAAACCGAATTAGCCCAGTCTTGCATAATCCAAGCAAATTCTTCTTTTGTATAATGTTTCGCTATTAAGGATTTCAATCCTTTCATATTGTTGTCTCCTTCAATTCATGTAATAACTCTTAATAAAAAATAGAATGCAATATAATGCACCCACTATATCACATTCTATCCTAACATATTTTGTTAAAAATCCCTAGGAAATCAATCGATTTTCTTCATCATACAAATCAGGTTCCCCAGTTCCGTTCACAATCGCTTCTGTCACAACTACTTTTGTAATATCTTCACGACTTGGAATTTCGAACATTAAATCCATCATAACGGATTCAATGATACTTCTTAAACCACGCGCACCTGTTCGACGTTCGATTGCTTTAGCAGCAATTGCTTGAAGCGCTGCTGGTTCAAACTCTAGTTCCACATTATCCATTGCAAAGAGTTTTTGATATTGCTTCACTAAGGCGTTCTTGGGTTTCGTTAAAATATCAACTAAATCGTCCTTACTTAACGGTTCTAACGCTGCAGTAATTGGAAGACGTCCAATAAACTCTGGAATTAACCCGAATTTTTGTAAATCTTCTGGGATAATCAGTTGCATTAAACTTTCGTGACTTGATAAGTTTTTATTCGAAGATCCAAATCCAATCACTTTAGCACCAAGACGTTCTTTCACAATTGTTTCAATGCCATCGAAAGCTCCACCAACGATAAATAGAATATTCGTTGTGTCGATTTGAATGAGTTCTTGATGTGGATGCTTACGTCCTCCTTGAGGTGGAACAGACGCAACAGTCCCTTCTAAGATTTTCAGTAAGGCTTGTTGAACCCCTTCACCACTTACATCACGAGTAATAGATACATTCTCGCTCTTACGGGCAATCTTATCAATCTCATCAATATAAATAATCCCTTTTTCAGCACGTTCAATATCATAATCTGTCGCTTGTAATAGTTTTAGAAGAATATTTTCAACATCCTCACCAACGTAACCAGCTTCAGTTAATGTAGTCGCATCTGCTATCGCAAATGGAACATTTAAAATACGCGCTAATGACTGAGCTAAATAAGTTTTACCAGACCCAGTTGGTCCAATTAAACAAATGTTGCTCTTTTGTAATTCAACGTCGTCATCTTCACTAAATAAGTGATTAATACGTTTATAGTGATTGTAAACCGCTACTGCTAATGATTTCTTTGCATGATCTTGACCAACGACGTAATCGTTTAATACCTTTAGAATTTCTTGAGGCTTTAATACCTCAATCATTTCATCCATTGTCATAGAAGAAAATTCTTCATCGATAATTTCTTTACATAAATCAACACATTCATTACAAATAAATACATCAGGACCAGCGATAATTTTCTTTACTTGTTCTTGTGATTTTCCACAAAATGAACATCTTACTTGTTTTGTTTCATCTTTATACAATCTGAAACCCCCATTCTTTTCCTGATTTCTCAATTTAAGAGTACCATAAGTCACTATATTCAACAAGAAATGTTATTTCAAAAAGCGCCGGTCTCTAGCGAAACCGGCGCCTTTCTATTTAATTTCATAAAATTAAGCTTCTTTAGCAGAATCAGTAATTACAGCTAATGCTTTCTTCATTGAGATGTCGTTTTTCAACATATCTACTGAAACAGCAGCACGAACTGCATCTTCTTCCATACCGTATTGAGCAGCTAATTCTTTCACTTCGTTAGCTACATCTTCATCAGTTGCTTCGATGCCTTCTTCTTTAACGATTTGTTCTAATACTAAGTTAGTCTTAGTACGAACGTCAGCGTCTTTTTCCATCATTTTGTGTAAATCAGCTTCTGTTGTACCAGTGATTTGGTAGTACATTTCAGGAGAGATTCCGTTACGACGCATATCGTTTAAGTAGTGTTCCATTTGACGGTGAACTTCGTCGTGAACCATTTCGTGTGGTAATTCAACGATTTCAGCGTTTTCTACTGCTTTACGTAAAGCTTCGTCTGCTACTGCTTCATCAGCAGCTGCTGCTTTAGCTTCTTCTAATTCTTTGCGGAATTTTTCTTTTAATTCTGCTAATGTTTCAACTGAATCATCAACATCTTTAGCGAATTCATCTGTTAATTCAGGTAATTCTTTAGTTTTTACTTCGTGAACTTTAACTTTGAATAATGCTTCTTGACCTTTTAAGTTTTCAGCATGGTATTCTTCTGGGAAAGTCACTTTTACTTCTACTTCATCGCCTTCTTTAGCGCCAACTAATTGGTCTTCAAAACCTGGGATGAAAGAACCTGAACCTAATTCTAATGAGTGGTTTTCACCTTTTCCGCCTTCAAAAGCTTCGTCACCTAAGAAACCTTCGAAGTCAATCACTACTGTGTCACCTAATTCAGCTGCATCTTCTTTTACAACTAATTCAGCTGCACGAGCTTGTTCTTGTAATAGACGATCTTCAACATCTTGTTCAGATACTGTACGATCTTGTTTTTCAACAGTTAAGCCTTTGTATTCACCTAATTTAACTTCAGGTTTAACAATTACTTCTGCTTTAATAACCCATGGTTTACCTTTTTCGATTGATTCGATATCGATTGTTGGTTGAGTTACTGGGAAAATACCAGTTTCTTCAACTGCGTTATCGTATGCATCTGGTAAAAGGATGTTTAATGCATCTTGGTATAAAGCTTCTTCACCGTACATTTTTTCAAATACTTGACGGCTTACTTTACCTTTACGGAAACCAGGTACGTTCACGTTCTTTTTAACGCGGTTAAACGCTTGGTCCAAACCTTTTTTAATATCTTCTTGTGAGATTTCAAATGTTAAAACAACTTTATTTGTTTCAACTTTTTCGAATTTTGCTGTCATATTATTCCTCCATAAATTCATTATTCATCTAAAAGATGAATGGATTTACATACTCATTTATTTTACAATACTCTTCCTCTTTTGTAAAACATAATTGACTTAAACAACAGTAATTTAACAAGAATTTTGAATAGAGATTAAGAAAAGGTAACAAAAGCAATAGTTTTTCTCATTTTTCGGCCAAAATGTTATAATAGACGCCATAGGAGGGATAAAATGATTCAATATCCAAAAGGACAAAAAAAATTATCACGGGCTACTCGGTCTCAAACAATGCAAACAAATTATAGTAGTCGCGGTATGGGTTTAGAGAACATATTGAATCAAACCAATGAACTCTATCGCCTTCAAAAACGAGCGGTCATCCACAAGAAACCGACACCGATTCAAGTCGTTAAAGTAAACTACCCTGCAAGAAGCGCAGCGCAGATTACGGAAGCCTATTTTCGTCAGGCGTCTACAACCGACTATAACGGTGTGTATAAAGGAAGATACATCGACTTTGAAGCAAAGGAAACGAAGAACAAAACTTCTTTCCCACTAAAAAATATTCATGAGCATCAACTAGAACATATGAAAGAGTGCTGTGAACAAGGCGGTATCGCTTTGGTTATTTTTTATTTTTCTAGTTTGAAAGAATATTATTTACTTGAATATAAATGGATTGAACAATTCGTTCATGATTCAAGCAAGAAACGTCAATCAATCCCGTTGACCTATATCAAAGAACACGGTCAACCAATCGAGCTATCGCTGCAAATGACTCTAAATTATTTAGACGCAGTAGATGCTCTATTATAAAGGAGGTCAATCTATGACTGAAAACAATACTGAACAAAGTCGTTCATCTCAGCATCGAAATTCAAGGAAGAAGCACCCAAGTTCTAGTAATAAAAAGAAATTGTGGAAGAAAATTTTAATTGGTCTAGCTGCTTTTGTGACTGTAGCTATTATTGCTATCGTTGCAATATTCGCTTACTACGGTGCGACTGCTCCTACCATTCAAGCTAGTGATTTAGAAGGAGCTACTGAAACTAAAATCCTTGATAAAGATGGCGAACTGATTTATTCACTTGGTGGTGAAAAACGAGATATTATCACTAGTGAACAAGTCCCTCAATTACTAAAAGATGCCATCACCTCAATCGAGGATAAACGTTTCTACTCTCATATGGGGATTGACCCAATCCGTATCGCTGGTTCATTCCTACGAAACGCAAAAGCTGGTCAAATCACTCAAGGTGGTAGTACGATTACTCAACAGTTAGTGAAATTAGCGGTATTCTCTACTAAAAAAGAAGACCAAACCTATAAACGTAAAATTCAAGAAATCATGCTTGCGCTTCAATTAGAACGTAATTACTCTAAAGAACAAATTCTGACGTACTACTTAAACAAAGTGTATATGGCAAATAATGTTTATGGATTTGGTACTGCTTCACACTACTACTTCAATAAAGAGTTATCTGAATTAAGTCTAGCCCAAGTGGCCTTACTTGCTGGTATGCCACAAGCACCGAATTCATACGATCCATATGCAAATGCGGATCAAGCAAAAGAACGACGTGACTTAGTACTCTATTCCATGAAAGAAAATGGAAAGATTTCAAAAGAGCAATATGACCAGGCAGTTGCTACTCCAGTCACTGATGGTTTAATCGCACATAATAATAATGTGAATAGTGACGATAAAGCTCTTGTTTATGATTCGTTCGTAACAATGGTGTTAAAAGAAGTTCAAGAAAAAACAGGTCTGGATCCTTATAACGACGGACTTACGATTGAAACAACTATCGACTCTAAAGCACAACAACGTTTATACGATATCGTGAATACAAATGATTACATTCAATATGTAAATGATAAAATTCAAAATGCCGTTGTTATGCTCGATACAAAAACTGGTGCAGTTCGCGCAGTCAACGGTGGTCGTAAGCAAACGACTCTACTTGGTTATAACCGTGCAACTGACAATACACGTAGTACTGGTTCAACGATTAAACCAGTCATAGACTACGGTCCTGCCATCGAATACCTCAACTATTCAACTGGTCAAACCATCATGGACCAAAGAACAACATATTCAAATGGTGTTGAATTAAACAACTGGGATTTCAGTCACAAAGGTGCAATGACACTACGTACTGCCCTCGTTTACTCAAGAAATACAACAGCATTACAAACCTTTAAAGCTGTTGGCGAAACAAATATCAAATCATTCTTGAACAATCTAGATATTCAAATTAAAAATGATGGTCAAGACTATTTAGTAGAAAGCAACTCGATTGGTGCAGATATTTCTCCAATCAAGATGGCAGCAGCATATGCCACATTTGGTAATTATGGTACTTATTCAAAACCATATACGGTAAGAAAAGTCACAACTCGTGATGGTCAAGTGACTGAATTTAAACCTGAACAAAAACAAGCAATGAAAGATTCAACAGCTTACATGATTACGGATGTACTCAAAGATTCATTCAAATATGGGTTCGCAACACAAGCAACTATTCCTGGATTACCTACAGCTGCCAAAACTGGTTCATCGAACTACACCGTTGAACAAAAACGTGCAATGGGAGCTAGTGATTATGAAGATATCATTCCTGACTCATGGTTTATTGGCTACTCTACCGACTATACAATTTCTGCATGGACTGGTTATGATAACCCCTATGAACAAGGTGGCGGTGTAGACACGACCGAACAAGAATACTCAAGAATGATTTATTATTACTTAATGAAATATATGGCTGAATCTTCTAGCGGAGACGATTGGGTTCAACCTGATAGTGTTGTCAAACAACAGATTGAAATCGGTTCTGATCCATTAAGCTTACCTGGGCCAAGAACTCCAGCAAATATGATTGCAACAGAGTTATTTGTTAAAGGTCATGTCCCTACTCAACAATCTAAGAACTATGGAACGAAGATTGAAGGTCCTACTGGTTTGAAAGCTACTTACGATAAGAGTAAAAAGACGCTCACTGTAACGTGGGATAATTATCAAACAAACTCTAAAGACAAGCCACAATACAAAGTCACTGTAAACGGACAAACGCAAACTGTATCAACAAATAAAGTGACATTACAAAACATCAGTGGACCTAGCGTATCGGTGACTCTAGTTGTAACAGTTGGTAAAGATAGTTCAGATCCTATTACAAATGAGTTCCAACTAGAACAGCCAACAACAGCTGAGGAACGGACGACTCAACAAAACCAGCAACAGAACAATCGTCAGCAAAACAACAATAATAACAACAATAATAACAACAATAATAATGAACAAACGACTCAAGAAGCTCGTAATCAATAGTTCAAATGAAAAGGCAATTCTCCTTGTGAGACTTGCCTTTTCCCTTATTCAACGCCAAAATAAAACCCCATGACAACTTGTCATGGGGTTTACAGTTTTACATCTACCTCACAGTAGAGTCAAAGTCAATCAATGATTACTTAGCATATTCGACTGCTCTTGTCTCACGAATAACTGTAACTTTAATATGTCCTGGATATTGGAGTTCTTCCTCAATTTGATTTTTGATGTCATGCGCTAAAATAATCGCTTTTTCATCACTAATCTTGTCAGGTTGTACCATTACACGAACTTCACGTCCGGCTTGAATCGCAAAGCTGCGTTCAACACCTTCATGTTCTGTTGCAATAGCTTCTAATCTTTCTAATCGACGAATATAATTTTCGATTGATTCACGTCTTGCACCTGGGCGAGCTGCTGATAAAGCATCTGCTGCTGCTACAAGTACTGCGATTGTTGAAGTTGGCTCTACATCTCCATGGTGAGAAGCAATTGCATTAACAACAATCTTATTCTCTTTATATTTCTGAGCAATTTCTGCTCCGATTTCAACGTGAGAACCTTCAATTTCATGATCAAGTGCTTTACCGATATCGTGAAGTAAACCTGCACGTTTTGCAAGATTCACATCTTCACCTAATTCGCCTGCCATCACTCCAGCAAGCTTAGCCACTTCGATACTGTGGTTCAATACGTTTTGACCGTAACTAGCTCTAAAGTATAAACGACCTAAAATCTTAATCAAATCAGGATGTAATGAGTGAATTCCAACTTCGAACGTTGCTTGTTCACCGATTGTACGAATACGCTCATCCATTTCTTTACGAGATTTTTCAACCATTTCTTCAATACGAGCAGGATGAATACGACCGTCTGAAATTAATTTTTCTAGTGTCATTTTAGCGATTTCACGACGAATTGGGTCAAAACCACTTAATACCACCGCTTCTGGTGTTTCATCGATAATCACATCAATTCCTGTCAATGATTCAAGGGTACGAATATTACGTCCCTCACGTCCGATAATACGTCCTTTCATTTCATCACTTGGTAACGTCATAACGGTTACTGTATTTTCTGAAACTAAGTCCGCTGCGGAACGTTGAATTGCTTGAAGAATAATATTTTTAGCATTTTTATCTGCTTCATCTTTTGCAAGCTGCTCAGACTCTTTAATCATGATGGCACGTTCCTTACTTAATTGTTCGGTCATGTCCTTCATGATAATCTCTTGCGCTTCTTCTTTACTGATTGTAGAAATACGTTCCAATTCATCTTGTTGTTTTGCAACGAGAGCTTCAGCTTGATTTTCTTTTTCTGTTACTCTCTCAAGTTTTTCTTGGATTTTTGTTTCCTTCGTTTCAATTGATTGTTCACGTTTTTCTAGAATTTCATCTTTGCGATCTAAATTCTTTTCACGTTGAATCATTCTCTTTTCTTGAAGAAGTACTTCATTTCGTCTTTCTTTTAACTCATTTTCAACTTCAGCACGATATTTATGATTTTCTTCTTTTGCTTCTAATAATACTTCCTTTTTTAATCGGTCAGCATCTTTTTCTGCATCTTTGATAATCATTTCAGCCGATTCGCGAGCTGCTACTAACTTTTTCTCGTAATTTGATTTGAAACCAATATATCCAGCAACAATTCCAATTATTAAAGCTAAGATCGCGAGGCCACCTACTACTACTGAGTCCATTGAGTCACCTCCGTCTCTATTAAATTTTTAATCAAAATAAATTGCATTGATAATTTTTATGGTTAAATGTGATTTAACACATAATATTATTTTATTCTTGAAACGTGTTAAAGTCAATTCATTTAAAGAATTTTTTTCAAAAAAACAAAAGGCTTTCAACAGCTAAATAAAAACATCGATTAGCCATACGACTAATCGATGTTTTCAAAATTATATTATTCATTTTCTTGTTTGTTTGTAAAAACAAAACCTAAAGCAATCATTACTAGTAAAGTTGCAATAAACATTGTACTTACAAGTGATGATGTACCAGTATTTGGTAAATCTTTTTGAGGTTTAGAAGGTTCAGGGGTTGGTACAACAAGCGATGATGTACCAGTATTTGGTAAATCTTTTTGAGGTTTAGAAGGTTCAGGGGTTGGTACAACAGGTGCGGTATACTTGTTTTTAAATGTTGTATCTGCATCATAAGTTACTGTAGCAACATACGCTTTATCTTCTTGTTTCACTTCAATTGATACCTTTTTAACGCTCTTATCGTAAGTGATTTGCGCATCATCACCACTAACCTCTACTACTGAATAATTGTAAGTTCCAGCCTTTTCGAATGCCACATCTTTAAAGGTAATGCTTCCATCAGCAGCATTCTTGGCCGTTTGAATAACATTTCCATTTTCATCTAATAGATTAAATGTGAATTCTCCCTCTACTAAATCACGACCTTCTAATTCTTTTTTAAACGTTAGGTCTTGCTTAATGGCTGAAAGAATACGGTTAGTAATAACTGAGTTTGTCCCTTTCGTTACCACTTCATGAGTATAACCTTCTGGAACATCTAATTCTTCGACTGTGTACTCATAAGCTACTCCATTACTAGATGCCGGTAAATCAGTGAAAGTATGTTCCCAATGGTTCTCCTCTGACAATTCAATGGCTTCACCATAGTTTTCACCATTTTGTTTCAATTGAACTTTAATAGCTTTACGTAAGCCAAGTTTATTGTCATTATCTTCCCATCCTTTTTTAACAGTATGCGTTGTCGTTTTACGTGTATTTGTGATTGTAAATCCTTCTTTTTGAGATCCTTCGCCGGTAATGACTGTCTCATAATCTTTACCATAGTTTTCCTCAATGACTTCTTTCACTTGGTAATCAGTCACAGTTGGATCTAATGTCTTACCATCAATTGTTAGTTTAAAGATACCTTTCCAGTCGTTGGCATTATTTAAGACTATTGTTGCTAAAACAACATCTGGATTACTCTTACTGCTTAATTCCACTTTAATACTTGAAATAGAAGCATCTTTTTCCCCACTCCAAACCTTAGCAACTGGAATGTATTGTGGCAATTGGTTTGAAACGGTATTTGTTTCACCAAAAACAGATGGATTTTCAGCATTGCGGTTTGTATAGAAAACATTCGTTGCTGTTAGTGTATCTGTTGCACCATCTGTGTATTCTGGAGTTTTCATTTCCACTACGAAGTTCACAACTTCTCCTGGAACAATCTTTTCACCTTTATTCAATACAACCTTGATGGCTGTTACTTTTGTAAAATCAGCAATTTGATCTGCTGTGACCCAGCCACTCGCCTGCGTTGCATCATATGGAGAATTTGGCAAGCTTGTTGACGTATGATAATAAACGGTATATTTACTTTCAACGTTTAAAGCTTTTGTGAGAACCGGAGTGAATCCAGAACCATTTTGATCTCCTGCGTATGGAAGACGATCATACAACGTAAATGTTTCGATATCGTACGTACTATAGTTTTTCGTTTGCAACTGATATTTATACTCTTGACCATAGTTCTGTTGAACCATGTTTTGAGTCCAACTTCCATCTTTTGTCGAAATAAATTTCTCAGAACGAATTTCAGTCGGTAAGTTTACAATCGTAGAAGATTTTGCTGCTACGATTCTATCTGGAACTTTTCCATCTGGCGTCTTAATCTTAAACACATTGTCTAACATTGTTTGTGACGTTACATTACTAGCTAAAGGAGAAAACTCTTTTGCAACTAAGAACACATGATTATCTGTATTTTTCTTATAATCATCCGCCGTTTGAACTGCTGTTGGCATTGCCTCTTTCGTAATTGTTGCTGAAACAATTGCTGTAAAGTCACGACCAATCGTTTGGTCATTGTAGAAATCAAGATCTTTTAACTCAAATATTACCGCTTGACGACCGCTTCCATTGTAATTTTCAACGACTCTTGGTTCACCCTTCACCATGTTTCTATGCTCTTTTTTATCAATATAGTACCCTTCATAAGTGATTCCCTCAGGTAAGACATCAATCACTTGAGCTCCATTTACACGACGGTTGACTGATAAGTTACTAAAATCAGCAGTAACACTATATTCAACAACTTCTCCTAAATCACCTGTTGGATTTGAACGAGTAATCTTAGAAATACGAATTTCTTCTTCTTTCACTTTTACATCTTCGTATGATTCACTCTTGTTTGTAGAGAATTTTCCGTCTTCCCCATAGCCATCCACTAAACCTTCTGCATGCATACTATTATTGTATCTAACAGGTTCTTTACGTTCAGTTTCGTCAAATGGATTTAATAATTTCGTTTGGATAAATGTAGATGTAATTTCTCCTGCTTGAAGAACTTTCCCATCTTGAAGCTTTATTTTTATACTGTCATAAGTACGATTTACTTTTTGATAGGCGTCTTTCTTTAAAGTTCCTGCATAAATTTGTTTTGCTTGATTTGTGACTTTATTATAGGCATCTTCGTCTACAATCACAATTTGTTTACTACCTTTAGCAATACTTCCTAATTTCACTTCGGTACCATCTGCTTTTACCCCATATACATCCATATCAAATGGTGCATTGGAAACAGGAGAACCGACTGAGTAGAAATACATTCTTTCATCTAAGTCTTCATCAACTAATGTTAATTTAGAAATTGTACTTGGAGAAGTATTCGTAAACCCAAGAATCCATGTCGCTACAGATGTATCTGGAGCACCAGCATCAACGTTTAAAGTTTGTTTATCGTTATTAGATTTACGGAAAGAAGAATCACTAATCAATTGTCCAATGAGTTTAAATTGAATATCATCGCTAACTGTTAATTTTGGTTCTGATTCTCCGTGTTGAATAAACGTCAATTCTGTTTTTGCGTTATTAACAATGTTCGTTTTTGTTTTAGCATTTGGAAAACTTAAAACAAGTCTCTCCTCGCGTAAAGCAAGTTCCGCTTCACTATTTGTGTCATTTAGAGTGTCGCTACCAGTAATGGTTTTACTAACAGTACCATCTGCATTTAATGTCCATCCTGGATTTTTTGCAGGATCAAAGACAGCTGTTCCTGTAGTCCCGTCAGCTTTTTCATATGTTGGTAATGTGTCGGTAATTGTAATTGTTTTTGCAGCACGTGTCTGTGCTTTTCCATTTCCCCAGTTTTGAGTTTGTCCACCACCTAAAGTATTCGTTGATAAACTAAATTGGAAAGTAACATCTGAGGCTTTTGTAATTGCTTCCCCCGTTGCCTTCCCACCATAAATTTCACGGTTATCAATAGTATACGCTTGTGTAGTATTTGTGCCGTTATATTTAAACAATGACTGTTTATCGACTTTTACTTTATAAATTAATGAATCCGTTACTTCCTTTAATGTGTTTCCAGTACTATCTTTTAACACGATTTTCGGAGAGAATGTATAACCTTCTGGAGTTACACGGTCCTTAAATTTAAATGTAAAAGGAAAACTTGCTGTGGTTGTTTGCGTAATGTCTGACAAGTATACTTTTAATAGACCTGGTGTCGAATTATCTACGCTCATCACTGGTCCACCAGTCGCAACTGTAAATTTCTCGATATATTCTGTAGGATAGGTAAACTCAATATAGCCGCCAACAATAGATTCACTCACTAAAGAGCCGTCTAATTGAACATCCCCTTGACGATTTTTTGTTGTATATTGTTCGTCACTACCAGTTGAGTTTGTGGCAGTTACTTTTACTTGACCGATTTGTGCATTTACCCCTAAAGCACCTGTAGCTGCGGCTTCGTTTGCTTCAGAAGTAGTATTTTCTGTACTCACCGTAGTTTCAACTGCTGGTGTTTCACTAGTTTCTGTATTACTTGTCTCTACTGTTGTAGGTTGACTAATCTCCTGCGCATAGGCAAAAGTTGGCGCTACTTGATTCGTTAATAATGTGAATATTAATAATGTAGTTGATAATTTATGAATAAACCTTTTCATCTAGTTCTCCTTCTTTTTTAAAAATATTTTTCTATAAAAATTCATATATATTATACTGCATTAATGTGAGTTATCCAAGAGAGAATCAAGTCCAATTTTCTTCCTTTAAAAAGAATTATTTTTCACATTTGAAACCCAAATCAAGAAAAAAGAGCCGGATAAACCGACTCTTTCCATATTATTTACTTAAATACTCTTTTGAAGATGCATTCAATTCTTTTACGATTTCGTTTACTTCTTCAAGAGTTTGAACAATCGCACCTGATGCTAATGGATGTCCTCCACCACCATGGTTTTGAGCAATTACATTCACGATTGGGCCTTTAGAACGAAGATTTACTCGGTAGCTTCCATCTGGTTGCTCAACAAATAACGCCCAGCAATGAATGCCTTCAACCGTACTTGGAAGTGAAATAACACCATGTGTTTGATCTTCTTCAATTCCAAAGTGCTCTAAATCCTTTTGCGTTAAAATAGTAGCTGCAACGCCATTCTCAGAAATTTCCATGTTTTGGTAAATATAACCTGCTAAACGGCTAACTGAAACGGGGTTTGTAATCATATGATAAGCAATGCCTGAAATATCTACATCGAATTCTAATAATTTAGATACCATTGCAAATGTTACAGCTGTCGTTGCTGGATATAGGAAGCGACCTGTATCTCCTACAATACCTGCATATAATGCATTTGCTGCTTCTTTAGAGACTTTCCAAGTACTTTCTTCACCAAATGCAAAACGACATAAAATTTCGCTTGTACTACTTGAATTCGTATCTACAAATGAAATCGCACCATAAACATCTCTATCTGGATGGTGGTCGATTTTAATTACTTTCGATGAATCTACTTCAAATGGGCAGTCAATACGTGGTGTATTTGCACAGTCTAAAACAATAATCAGTGCAGCATCGAATTGTTCCTGTGTAATTTCATCCATTTCTCCAATATAACTTAGTGAACTTGGCATTTCACCTAATAAATACACTGTTTTTTCTGGATAAGTAGCACGAATAATTTCTCTTAACCCTACTTGTGAACCAATTGCATCTGGGTCTGGTGATTCATGACGCAAGATAACAATTGAATCTGCTTTTTTAATTTCTGCATCAATCTTTTTAAAAAACTCTGTATAATTCATTATTTAATATTTCCTTTCATCCAATAATTGGACTGATTTTTATTGTAAATACAACATCTTATAATACTCTTATTTGTGCGTAATTTCAATTTTTCTTAAAGGCTTTCACTGCCGCTTTTAACTCAGCATCTACTTCTAAAATTTGACTCTTCGTAACAGATGGAATGCCACATGCTAGCGTATGTCCTCCACCGCCAAAAGCTTGCGCAATATGATTCACGGTTGGCCCTTTTGAACGCAAATGAACTCTAAAGTTGCCATCCTCTTGTTCCACATACATACTCCACGCCAGAATCCCTTCAACCGTTCCAGGAACTGAAACTACAAGGGACGCTAATTGGTCAGTAGCTTGGAAACGTTCAAGCACTTCTTTTGTTAAAACTACACTCGCCATTCCTTCACGAGATACTTCTAGATGCTCGTAAATGTATCCTGTCATTCGATTCACGTTCAGTGGTTTTGTAATCATTTTATCGGCAATTCCAGCCAAATCTACATCGTGTTGTATCAATTTTGATACAAGTGCAAAAGTTTTCGAAGTGGTTGACGGATATAAGAATCGACCGGTATCCCCGATGATTCCTGCGTAAATCACGTTAGCTGCTGACTTATTCATTTGAAATGGAGTTGCTTCGTCAAAAGCAAACTCTGCCATGATTTCACTGGCACTGGCTGCGGTTGTATCCACATAACAAATCTTTCCGTACGGTGTCACATTTGGATGGTGATCAATCTTAATTACTTCATCGACGTTCACTTCAAATGGACAATTGATAAGTCTCGCTGTAGAACAATCGACAACAATAACAAGCGAGTTATCGAACACCTCTTGAGTGATTTCATCCATGTCGCCGATATACTTCAAGTTTTCTGGCATATCTCCAATAACGTAAACAGATTTTTCTGGATAGGTTGCCTTAATGAGTCCACTTAGACCTATTTGTGACCCTAAAGCATCTGGGTCTGGCTTTCTATGTCTTAATATCACAATTGAATCGGCTTTTCCAATCTCTGTGATGATTTCTTGTAATAATTCTTTGTAATTCATTCTTAGTTTCTTTCCATTAATTGATTTGACATAATTGCTTTAGCAACAATTGAATTTTCCAATAAAACCGAAATATCTAATTTCGAAACTTTACGACCATTATCGAGCATTTGTATTTGAATCACAATATGACTTTCGATTGGAATCATCTTCAAATAGTGCATTTCTAATTGTTCAATCACGGTGTTTCGTCGTTGACTTCTATGAATAAATTCTTTAGAAGCTACAGAGACCACTTCACATAATACACCAAAAGAAAGCATCCCAAGGTTATTCGTCATTTGTGGTGTTACCGTAAAGCTGAAATTTGCAGCAGTTGGATTCACTTCAACGATTTCTAAGTTTTCACTTACATCATCTTCAAATGTATTTCCAACTTGTGGTTGTCGTTGTGTCAGTTGCATTGCCTTCATAACATCACGTCTTGAAATAATTCCTATTAGTTCCATATTGTCTTGAACAACAGGTAACATCTCTAACCCGTTCCAAATCATTGAGTGTGCTACGCTGGCTACAGAAGCATGTAATTTTGACACAGATGGATTCTTTGTCATCACACGTTCCATCGTCAGAGAATCCGCTTTTCCTAAAATATCTTTAGCAGAAACAACCCCTACTAGTCTGTTTGAATGATTGACAACTGGGAAGCGTGAATTTCCAGTCTTTTGACTCAAATCGCGATACTCTTTAACAGTTTGATCCATTTTTAAATAATTCGTGTTTTCGATATCATTATAAATATCCGCGACAATCATGATTTTCTTCTTAATCAATTGATCGGTCATTGCACGGTTGATGAGGCTGGCAACAGTAAATGTATCGTACGTTGTTCCCATCAATGGAATTTTAAGTTCATCGGCTTTTTGAATTAATTGTGGCGTTGCTTGGAATCCCCCAGTAATTAAAACAGCGGCTCCTTGATTCAATGCTAGTAATTGCGCATCTTCACGGTTCCCGATAATCACAAGGGATTCTGGTTGAATATAACGCGTCATGGCGTCTAAAGTCATCGCACCAATAACAAAGCGGTTTAAAATTTTATCTAATCCTTCGTGACCACCAAAAACTTCTCCTTCGATGATTTTAATAATTTCACCAAAAGAAAGTTTTTCAAGATTATCCTTTGTTTTTCGTTCAATACGAATCGTTCCAACACGTTCAATGGTTGAAACAATCCCAATATTCTCTGCTTCCTTAATGGCACGATAAGCGGTACCTTCACTCATTTCCATGTTCTTCGCAATTGAACGCACAGAGATTTTCTCTCCCACTGGCAACGATTCAATATAACGAATAATTTGTTGATGCTTTGATGTCATAATATCCCCTCTGTATTAAAAAAATGAAACACCTTACTTAAACTGTACTATTATTGTACTAAAATTTTGCAACAAATACTAGAGTCAAAATAAAAAAACTGGTCAAAAAAGACCAGTTCTATTGCTATTTTATTCTGAAAATGGTGGTATTTCTTCTCCATGAGGACAATGCGTTGGATTTCCTAAAAATTCCGCTAATCGCTCTGTCATTTCAACGGTTGAGGTATGTTCTAGGACTTCAGCTTGATCATGAACAGACTCGCCACTAAACCCTAAAGAATTTACTAGAAAGACTTCCCAGATTTTATGAGAACGAATCAGGCGTTCTGCAACTTTAATTCCCTTCCCTGTTAATTTGGCACCTTTATAACGGATGTATTCTACCGTACCATCATGGACAAGCTTGTTTAACATCTCTGTCGTTGAAGCTGCTGAAAGGTCCAACATTTGATTGATGGCTTTATTCGTAACGAATTCATCTTTACCGCCTAATTTATAGATTGTTTTAATGTAATCTTCTTTATTGGGTGTCATAAGCCATCTCCTTTCATTTCCCTAACAGTATAGCATATTTTACGGCTGAAAAACAGAGCAAAGAAAGAGCCTTAGAAAACTCCTAAGACTCTTTAGATTCAAAATGAATTATTTGATACGACCTGGACGTTCTTTATATCCAAAGTATGCGTCAGCAAGAATTTCTTCCATATCAGCTACCATTGGTAAACGAGGGTTCGCAGGTGAACATTGATCTTCATAAGCAAGCATTGCAATTTCATGAATTGTAGCTAACCATTCTTTGTGGTTAACACCTTGTGCTTTGAAGTTCATTTCGATACCTACAGCTTCCCCTAATTCGTAAACAGCTTTAGCAAGTGCATCTACTGCTTCTTCAGGAGTTGAAGATGGTAATCCTAACATACGAGCGATATCTTGGAATTTTTCATCCGCACGGTAGTAGTTGTATTTTGGCCATGTAGCTGCTTTAGCAGGACGAGTACCATTGTAACGAATTACGTAAGGTAATAGAATCGCATTTGTACGTCCGTGAACTGTATGGAAGAATCCACCAATCTTATGAGCCATAGAGTGGCTCATTCCTAAGAATGCATTGGCAAATGCCATACCAGCCATTGTAGAAGCGTTATGCATTTTTTCGCGTGATACGAAATCAGCATTTTTCACACTACTTACTAAGTTTTCAAATACTAATTTGATTGCTTGTAATGCTAATCCATCAGTATAGTCGTTTGCTAGTGTTGAAGTGTACGCTTCAATTGCGTGAGTTAACACGTCCATACCAGTATCAGCTGTTACAAAATCAGGAACTGTCATAACTAACGCTGGGTCAACAATAGCAATTGTTGGTGTTAGAGAGTAGTCAGCTAATGGATATTTACGGTTGTTTGCTTTATCTGAAATTACCGCGAATGGTGTTACTTCAGAACCTGTACCAGAAGTTGTTGGGATACCAACATATTTAGCACGTTCTCCTAATTCTGGGAATTTGAATGCACGTTTACGGATATCCATGAATTTTTGAACTAAGTCACGGAAGTCCACTTGTGGTTGTTCGTAGAACATCCACATTACTTTCGCAGCATCCATTACAGAACCACCACCAAGTGCAACGATTGTATCTGGCTCGAAGCTCTTCATGATTTCAGCCCCACGGTTTACTGTTGTGATATCTGGATCTGGTTCTACGTCTGAGAATACTTCATAAATTACTTTGTTTGGACGTAATTCTAATTGTTCAATAACACGTTGTAAGAATCCTAATTTAACCATTGCTTGGTCAGTTACGATCATTACACGGCTTACATTTTTCATTTTTTGTAAGTATTGAATTGAATCGCGTTCGAAATAGATTTTTGATGGAACTTTAAACCATTGCATGTTATTTCTACGTCTCCCTACTTTTTTGATATTTAATAGATTTACAACGCTTACGTTATCCCCAACTGAGTTACGTCCGTAAGAACCACAACCTAATGTTAATGATGGGATAAATGCGTTATAAACATCCCCAATACCACCGAAAGTAGAAGGAGCATTCCAAATCACACGAATTGCACGAACAACTCGTCCAAATTCTTTAGCTAATTCAGCATCTTCAGTATGAATCGCTGCTGAGTGTCCTAAACCGTGGAATTCAACCATTTGACGTGCTTTTTCAATACCGTCTTCGCGAGATTCTGATTTAAGTACTGCAATTACTGGAGAAAGTTTTTCGCGAGTTAAAGGTTCTTTTTCGCCAACTTCTTTACATTCTGCAGCAAGAATGTTAGTTCCTTCTGGAACTGAGAATCCAGCTTGTTCAGCGATCCATGCTGCTGGCTTACCAACGATGTTCGCATTTAATTTAGCACCAGCACAGTTTTTGCTGTTTGCTTTTACACCGAAGCAGAATTCTTCTAATAATGCTTTTTCTTTTTTGTTTACAAAGTAAGTGTGATAGCTCTTTAATTCTTCAACAAAGTCATCGTAAATTTCTTTATCAACGATTGCTGCTTGTTCAGAAGCACACACCATACCATTATCGAATGATTTACTCATTACGATATCGTGAGCTGCTTGACGAATGTTAGCAGATTTTTCAACATAAGCTGGTACGTTACCTGCACCAACCCCAAGAGCTGGTTTACCGCAAGAGTATGCAGCTTTAACCATTGCATTACCACCTGTTGCAAGGATAGTAGCAATTCCATCGTGGTTCATTAAAGCGTTTGTTGCTTCAATTGATGGATGTTCGATCCATTGCACACAGTTTTCGGGAGCTCCTGCTGCAATTGCTGCATCGCGAACGATTTGAGCTGCGTGTGCTGAACTTTGTTGAGCTGATGGATGGAATGCAAACACGATTGGGTTACGTGTTTTTAATGCGATTAACGCTTTGAAAATTGCAGTTGAAGTTGGGTTTGTTGTAGGTGTGATACCACAGATAACCCCTACTGGTTCTGCGATTAAAGTTAATCCAGTTACGTCATCGTCTGAAATAACGCCAACTGTTTTAGTGTGACGCATGTTGTGCACCACGTGTTCACAGGCAAATAAGTTTTTCGTAGCTTTATCTTCGAAAACCCCACGTCCTGTTTCTTCGATTGCATGTTGTGCTAATACACCGTGTTGGTCTAACGCAGCAACTGATGCTTTTGCCACAATGTAGTCAACTTGTTCTTGATTTAACAAGCAGAACTCATCTAAGGCTTTCAACCCATTCTCCACGAGACGGTTGATTTCTTGTTGTACTTGGTTGTTGTTTTTTTCTTCACTCACTTGTGATTTCCCCCAGTGTTTGTTATTTTTATCACATTCTTATCTTACACTATTTTTCGGTAAATGTAAATGACTTTCATTAAAAAAATTATTAATGAAAACATATTCATTTATTTTCATTTCCCCTTTCATAATAAATTCCTAACCTATATCTTCATTTTAGTCATTTTTCCTAAAATATCAATACTTTATGCGGATTTTTTGAAAGCCTTTACCTTATTTTTAGTATAAAAAAGAAGCTTAGCAATGATATGTACCCCCTTTACTGGACAAACCAGTAAAGGGGGTATTTATTATGCGTTACTCATTTGAATTCAAAATGAAATGTGTAGAATTGTATCGACAAGGAATATGGGTAGAAACGCCTGAAAAAGTTAAGCAACAGAGTTTTAGAAGAAAAATACTGAATTGGGATAAAATTGAAAAAATTCACGGCCCTAAAGGATTGGAGCGCGTTAAAAAACAAAGAAATTGGACGGTAGAAGAAAAATTGACATTTGTTTTACAGATTTTAAATGGGAAAGCTCTAACAGAGGTTGCTTTTTCAGCGGGAATAAGTGATGGATTATTAAGTTGTTGGGTTCACAAGTATCTAACTTATGGATATAATGGTTTAGAGAATAAGAAAAGAGGACGACCATTATCTAAGGAGCCTATTATGAATAAAAAAGCTGTGCTTGATAACCTTTCAGAATCTGAACGAGAAGAATTAGTTCGATTACGTGAACGCAATGCATATTTAGAAGCTGAAATTGCTGTTATAAAAAAACTGAGGGCCTTGAGAAAAGAACAGGAAGCTGCGCTTCTCAAGGCGAGAAAGCAGCGATCATCAAGGAATTACGAGAAGTAGGATACCAACTAAAACATCTTCTTAAAGCGATGAAAATGGCTAAATCTACTTACTATTTTGAATTGAATAGAGTTGATGCTGTAGCTGAGAAGAATTGTGATTTATTATCAGAAATCAAAAAAATCTTTCATGAAAATAAAGGTATATATGGCGTTAGAAGAATTTATCAAGAACTTTGTCGTAGAGGCTTCGTTGTTAATCATAAAAGAGTTCAACGTCTTATGCATGTAAATGGATTGTTTGGAAAACGCCCTAAAGAAAAATACCATTCTTATCAAGGCAATGTTGGGAAAGTTGCTGCTAATATTATTAACAGAGATTTTACGGCCGATAGGCCACTTCAAAAATGGAGTACAGATGTATCTCAATTCACTTTTTCTTGGGGAAAATGTTTCTTTTCTCCAATTTTAGATATGTCTACTAATGAAATAATCTCCTATGATCTTTCTCTAAATCCCAACTTAGAACAGGTTCAAAGGATGCTAAATATAGCTTTCAAAAAATTCCCTGATGTTAATGGATTGATTCTTCATTCTGATCAAGGTTGGCAATATCAACACGCATTTTATCAAAGGTCATTAGAAGAACGAGGGATTATTCAATCAATGTCCCGAAAAGGAAATTGTTATGATAATTGCATTATAGAAACATTTTTCGCCAGAATGAAGAACGAAATGTTCTACGGTTTTGAAAAGGAATATTCTACTTTTAAGGAATTTCAAACAGCTGTGGAAGAATATATAGATTATTACAATAACAAAAGAATTCAAGAAAAAACAAAATGGATGCCACCTGTTCAATACAGGGAAGCATCCATGTGTTCAGCTTAATTTAAAAATGTGTCCAGGATTCTGGGTACATATCACAAATGCTAGCTTCTTATTTAAAACAATTCACTTAAATTGATGTCTTCAAGTGTGATTTCTTTATTGGTTTGTGCTTCTAAAGATTCAAAATCAAAATACTCATTAATGTTTAATTGATTAATCTGAAAGATTTGCTCAAACAGATTATCAGGAAGAGTCTTCTTCCAGCGGTAATCCGCAAAATAATGTGCGAGATCTTCCGTTTCAATTGTTGTATAGCCTAAGTCATTAAACTCGCTGACTTTATAATACAACCAAGTTTTAAATTGATTTTTTAAACTCTCTTTATCCATTGACTACTCTTCTTCAGTTGCTACTTCATCAGTATAAACTTCATTATTTGTTGCAGCAGATTCAGTAACAACGTGATGAATCGCAGCGCGTTCGAATGTAAGGATAACTCCTTCGCAATCAAGGTCAACTGTATGCTTTACAGTATCAATATTGTAGATTTCACCGTGTAATCCACCAATTGTAACTACTTTATCTCCAATTTTCATCGCATCTCTTTGCGCTTGAATTTCTTTAGCACGTTGACGTTGCTTACGTCCGAAGAACCAGAATGCTCCCCCTGCTACAACGATATACGCAATTAATAATGTCATTTGATCCATAATCTTACCTCATTTCCAATTTTATGTTTTTACTTTATCAAAAAAATTGCTCTATTTCTATACTCTTTAGAAATTTCTAGCATTTTCTTTGTTGAAGCCATATTCTTCAAAGAAAGCTTCTCTAAACTCTAATAAGTTATCATCCATAATCGCTTGGCGAACTTGCTTCATTAAGTTTAATAAGAAGTACAAGTTATGATAACTTGTTAAGCGTAATCCAAATGTTTCGTCTGTCTTAAATAAATGACGGATGTAAGCACGTGTATAATTACGACATGTGTAACAATTACATTTCTCATCCAATGGACGGAAATCACGCTCGTATTTCGCGTTCTTCACTACAAGACGCCCAGCACTTGTCATACAAGTACCATTACGAGCAATACGTGTTGGTAGTACACAGTCAAACATATCAACTCCGCGAATAACACCATCAATTAATGAGTCAGGTGACCCCACTCCCATTAAATAACGAGGTTTATTATTTGGAATGAGTGGTGTTAAGTAATCCAACACTTCATTCATCTCTTGCTTTGTTTCACCAACGGACAATCCACCAATAGAATATCCTGGGAAATCTAGAGAAACCATGTCTTTAGCATGAGCAATACGTAAATCTTTATAACCAGCACCTTGTAAGATTCCGAATAACGCTTGTGTATCTGGTGATTTATGAGCCTTTAGTCCACGCTCTGCCCAACGAGTCGTACGAGCAATTGAATCTTTCACATAATCATGCGTATGGTGGAAATCTGGGCACTCATCAAAACTCATGATGATATCCGCACCGAGTTTGTTTTGTACATCAATTGAGATTTCAGGAGATAGGAATAATTTAGATCCATTTAAATGGTTTCTAAAATGAACTCCTTCCTCTTCAATACGACGCATATCACTAAGTGAGAATACTTGGAATCCACCTGAATCGGTTAGAATCCCTTTCTTCCAGTTCATGAAGTTATGGAGTTTACCAGCTTCATCAACAATATCCGCACCAGGACGTAACCATAAATGATAGGTGTTACTTAAAATGATATTTGCGCCCATTTCATCTAATTCTTCCGGAGACATTGATTTTACCGTAGCAAGTGTCCCAACCGGCATAAACATTGGTGTTGGGAATGTACCATGTGGTGTAATAATTTCTCCAAGACGAGCGCCTGTATGTTTTTCAGTTTTAATCAGTCTATATTTTACTGCAGGTTCTGTCATTTTATATATCCTTTCTTCGTTTCATAACTACCTAACTGTACTCTACAAAGGCAAAAATGTCCAATAAAAACGGGAGTAAGTATAAGCCTCACCCCCTGTTTCTTCTATATAAATATTAGTCTACAATTTTTGTATAACTGTAACTTGGTTCTTTTAATTTTTCATCAAAGCCTACTTCTAAATTATGACCATGGAAGAACCATTCGTCACCAGTTTCCACAAAATAAGTAATTCCATTTTCAACAACGCTCACATAAGGATTGCTTGGAGCATCTACTTCAACTGCTAGTGAGAATCCTTCATTAATCGGACTGCATCCGTATACCTTTCCTAGGAAACGAACACCACGTTCTTTAGATACACCCATTTCTTCTTCAAACCATGCTTGCGCTCTTTTATCGATTGTTAATTGCATTGTATCAACTCTTTCCTCTAATTTACTCTCTCATTCTATCATAGAATCGTAAAAAGTCGGTAAAGTTTGCTCACTTATTTCCTGTATATATGAATGAAACGCAATTTAGAGAAGTTAAACTTGTGAATCCATTAGACTCATAAAAAGAAACTGTTTTCGTTGAATCATCTGTTGCTAGTTGAATTTGATACACATTCTTGTACTTTTCTAACGTCAATTGTAACAATTTTGTACCAATCCCCTCATGTTGGTATTCAGGAGTTACCAAAATATCTTGAATAAACAGAATAGACGCCCTATCTCCAACCGCGCGCAATACACCAACGAGTTTTCCTTCTTCATTAAGCGCCGCTAATATATGAAGAGAATTTTTGTAAGCTTCTTTAAGCATGGTTGGATTCTGTGTATAATTTGTCCACCCTACTGCTTCATATAAAGGCAGAATCGCTTCTAAAGTGACAACTGGATTTTCAACATAACGGATCATTTGATTCAACCTCTTTCTATCATAATTATTTACTGTGCTTTCATAAAAATTATAAATAAAAAAACCGGAATCCACAATAGTGAATTCCAGTTTTGAAATTGTCTAATAAGATTAGCCAAGTTTGTTATAGTATTCAACGACTAGTGATTCGTCAACTTCAGAAGTTAACTCGTCACGTAATGGTAGACGGTTTAATGAACCTTCTAATTTTTCTTCGTCGAAAGTAACGAACTCTGGACGACCATATAAAGCTTCTAAAGCTTCTTTAATGATTGTTAAGTTACGTGATTTTTCACGAACACCCACAACATCGCCAACTTGTACTTGGAATGAAGGGATATCTACGCGTTTGCCGTTCACAGTGATGTGACCGTGGTTAACTAATTGACGTGCTTGACGACGAGTAGTTGCTAAACCTAAACGGTATACTACGTTATCTAAACGTTGTTCAAGAAGAACCATGAAGTTTTCACCATGTTTACCTTCTTTAATTTTGCCAGCTTTTTTGAATAAAGTAGCAAATTGACGTTCGTTCATACCGTACATATGACGTAGTTTTTGTTTTTCTTGTAATTGTTGACCATACTCAGATAATTTTTTACGGCTGTTTGGTCCGTGTTGACCTGGTGCGTATGGACGACGAGCGATTTCTTTTCCTGTTCCTGAAAGTGAAATGCCTAAACGACGAGATAACTTCCAGCTTGGTCCAGTGTAACGTGACATTGAACATTCCTCCAATAATTGTTTATTTTTTGGAGTAAAATAATCGCGAAATCTTCGATTCGTGCAGTCGCTACAAGGGTTCACCTTTGCAGCCGCGGTTACTACCTTACCCTAAAGGCTAGGACTGTTGACGAGCTTCTATATTTCTGCTGCATATTTTACACAAAAAGTATTGTACCCTATTTCCTCTGAAAATACAAGGATTTTACTTTGTTTCCCACTCAAGAGATAAGTGGCAACATTTTTGTTCATCTGATTCCAATTGATGTAATGTTTGAACCCCGTTTTCAGTTTGTCGAACTTCATAAAAACTCTTAACGGACGCTTCTGGAAGAATTTCCTTATCATACTTTACAAGGACTGATTTTAAACTGTGTGTCTTAATAAATTCCATTCCAAGGCTATCCATTACCCAATCAAAATACTTCGCGTTGTTCACATGGTGATTATAATCGATATCATTGAGGCGAACACGGTAAGTTTGAACACTTGCGTTGTCCAAATCAATTTTTGGAACTCTTGGATTTCGGCGATTATCCTTTTTATTTTCAATTGGATATTCACTTAATACTTCTTCATCTAATGAAATGAGTTTTCTCTCTTCAATATTAATCATTGAAAATGTCGTTATTGCGTCTACTAGTACTTCTTCGTCTAGAGACAAAATCGTATAACGACGGAACGTGAAGAACTTGTTATATCCAACTGGTTCTGTCTCGATAATAATTTCTTCTTCTAATTTGGGAAGGCGGTTCACCGTTAATTGGTTTTGAATCACAATCCACGATAAGCCTTTTTGATAGATCAAATCAGGATGTGCTAGATTGCGTTCTTGTTTACGCGATGCAAGCATCATAATCCCAACGACATGGCTAAGAGATAACTCTCCTTTCCAGTTACACTCATACGCCTTCACAACATGATTCATACGACAAATTGATTCTACCATAGTACATCCTTTCGTAATTGACTAGTCCCACACATCGACACTATCTGTATTCAATACTGAAACTATTTCATGCCCTTTGAATAAGATAATATAGTCGGTTGGTAAATGCATTATTTCATATAATTCTGGGTAATCTGGAAAGATTTCATACGCTTGATTTCCTTCTATCGGTTGCGGATCAATCGTTTGATCGATTGGAGCAATATACCAAGTTTCGTCATCAAAACGATGCGCATACCACTCATCCACTTCAAAAGTATGGTTGGCAATCACTAAAGGTCCATCAAAGCGGAATGGAATGAGACGTCCTAATGTTTTCGTACGTTTTCCAGTTTGAATCGTTTTACGAATAATATCTAAGAAATAAGAGAAATCTTCTACCCATTCATCTAATAGTTTATGTTCGTAATTTTGAACTACTACTTGGAAATCTTCTTCTTTTGGAATGACTTTCACTTGTCCATAATGGATTGGAATTAAAGTGTCTACCTCGTCCCAATTCTCCTCAAAATATTCTTCTACAAAAGAGAGCATATCTTCTGCTTCTTTTTGATACTCTTCATCTGCCGTTAAAATCAAACGGCGACCATTCAATTCACGAATTAATTCCATAAAATCTCTCCTTTCACGTTTACTAGTGTACCTCATTTTCGAAAAATTTACCTGTATCATACCCGCAAACACTAAAAATTTGTTATACTGAATGAAAGCATGAAAGGAGCACATCGATGCAAAACAACCCTTTTTACAAGTTTTATCAAAAGCCTCTTGAAGAAAGAAAAGAAACTTTATTAAATCATCCAAACTTATCGAACGAAGCCAAAGCACTACTCGAAAAAGGTCTTGTACTACCAGAGTCCATTGCTAACCAAATGGTAGAAAATCAAATTGAAGTATACGGTCTTCCGTATGGAATCGTTCCAGAATTAATTGTGAATGGAAAAAGCTATATTGTTCCAATGGTAACGGAAGAACCTTCTGTAATTGCCGCAGCAAGCTATGCTTCAAAACTAATCAACATGGCTGGTGGAACTACAACGATTCAAGAAAAGCGTGAAATGATTGGAGAAATTGCCATTGTAAAATCTCCTCTAACACTTGAAGAAGTAAATGCTAAACTTAAGGAGCAGAAAGAATCATTATTTACAATTGCTAATAACGCGCACCCTTCTATCGTGAAGCGCGGTGGTGGTATACGAGATATCTGGGTAGAAGAAAAGTCTACTGACAAGGAACGATTCTACATTTTCTATGTATCTGTTGATACACAGGAAGCGATGGGAGCAAATATGCTGAACACCATTCTCGAATCCCTTGTGTCTCCAATTGAAGCGACGACTTGTGGTGAAAGTATTATGGCTATCCTTTCGAATCTTGCAACAAATTCAGTTGTGACAGCTAGATGTGTCCTCTCACCAAGAATCTTAGATACTAGAACGACTAAAGGTGAAGACGTGATCAATCGAATCGTTTTAGCAAGTGAATTTTCAAAAGCAGATCCATACCGTGCAACAACGCATAATAAAGGCATTATGAATGGTATTGATTCTGTCGTCATCGCTACCGGAAATGACTGGCGAGCAATCGAAGCAGGTGCTCATGCCTATGCAAGTTTAAGCGGGAAATATCAACCACTGACAAGCTGGACAAAGGATGAAGGTGGAAACTTAGTGGGTACTATCACTCTTCCACTTCCTGTTGGAACGGTTGGAGGTTCTATTTCCATTCATCCAGGTGCACAATTTGCACACGAGTTACTCGGTCATCCAAGTGCTGTTGAATTAGCAGGAATTATTGCCTCGATTGGTTTAGCGCAAAACCTTGCTGCTGTAAGAGCTCTTGTGACGGACGGCATTCAAAAAGGACATATGCGACTCCAAGCAAAATCATTGGGACTTGCAGTTGGAGCAACCCAAGAAGAACTGCCACATCTTATGAACTTACTCGCTAAAGCTACTCACTTAAATCAAGAAACTGCCAAAGCTCTATTAGAAGAATTGAGAAAATAAAAAAATAGACTTCCCTAGCAACTGGCTAAGGAAGTCTTCTTTATTTATTATCTTTCGTCTTCAGTGTATTCCATCAATGTGAAGATGTCGTATTCGCTAATTTTTTCGCGACCTTTTAAGTCTGTTAACTCTATTAAGAAAGCTAAACCAACTACTTCACCGCCAAGCTTTTCAACTAATTTAGCAGCGGCAGCCATTGTTCCACCTGTTGCTAATAAGTCATCACAAATTAGAACTTTTTGACTAGGTTTTACAGCATCTTTGTGTAAGTGCAATTCAGCTGAACCGTATTCTAAATCGTATTCTACAGCCACTGTTTCACGAGGTAATTTTCCTTTTTTACGAGCTGGTGCGAATCCAATTCCTAACTCATACGCTACAGGACATCCAACGATAAATCCACGTGCTTCTGGTCCAACAATCATTTCAGCGCCAATTCTACGAGCGTAATCAACAATTTGTTGTGTTGCATATTGATAAGCTTTTCCGTCCGCCATTAATGGAGAAATATCACGGAAAATAATACCCTCTTTAGGATAGTTTGGAACACTAGCAATATATTCTTTCAAGTTCATTGAGAACTCCTCCTTTTATTTACCTTGTTGTGAATCCATCCAACTCTTAAGTTCTTGGAACTGGCTATAGTTGAATTTCTTTTCAAGCAACATTTGTTCATTTAACTTTTTCAATAAGGTTGACTCTTCTAAGTCATTTGTTTTTGGTCTTTCGTTAATCATTAAATGTCCATCTACTATTTTAACAAATTCCAACTCAAAAAACACTTTTAATATCACTCGGAACTGTTCAACTGGAATTTTGAGGAATCTAGCCACCGAAACTAGTTTTTCGTTGTAAGGAATTTGCACATGAGATTGGATATATTTGTACACCAGACCAAACTTAGGCTTATCAGGTATGCCTGTTGTCACAACCGAATTCTTCGTATATGCGATGACATAAAGTGGCTGTGTCCATTCCATTTTAAAGAAAGCTTCCACTTCTTCAATCTTTTCTGGCAGGTCGAATAACACAATTGCTTTAGCAGTTGGGTTTTCGTTTGCAGCTACAAATGATGCAAAATCCATCACACTTGAAGTACTTGGAATTCTTGTTTCTAGTTCCTTCAAGTATACGTCGTTTGTAGCTAGATAAAGTGCATTTTCAACAGCAAGATGATCTTTTGTAATCTTAGAAGTGCGCCAATCAATCACGACTCTACCTTTAACAGCAATATCTTTCACCATTAATTGAGGAAGTCTGTTATTTTGCCATTCATTAATCTCTAAAGTCCCAGCAATACTAATCTTCGTATTTGGCTGAAGAGAAGCTGCCCATTCCCCTTTACTAAACGCCATCGCTTGAAGTGTATTTGACGAATTGGCCTCTTTCAAATTAAGCTTCAAGTGCTGTTTATCCGCACCAAGTAATTGTGTTGACGCCACTTGGATGCCTTCTAGAGAAACAACCGGTTCTGGATTATCCGTACCAAATGGTTTGAGACTGGCTAATGATTCAATCCAATCAACCGTAATCTCTTTTAATGGAAGAATTTCATCAATTGTCAAAGTAGCTTTCGCATCTAACAAGTCTTGATGGTCTTTTGCATACTGCTCAAGGCCTTCGATAATCGTTGGAAGCACAATCGTTTCAACTGTCAAACCAGCCGCCATATGATGCCCACCAAATTTTAGAAGGTGGTCTTTCACACTGGTTAACGCATCATAGAGATTAAATTCTCCAAACGAACGACCACTACCCTTGGCTGTTAAGCCGTCTTCACTAATCCCTAACACAAGCGTTGGTTTACCAGTCTGTTCGACAATTCGACTCGCTACAATTCCAAGAACCCCTTCATGCCAGCCTGGTTGAGCTAATACAAGAATTGGTTGATTCATCTGTTCGTGAATAAGCGGAGTGGCTTCTTCAACAATTTGATTCACAATTGTTTGACGTCTTTCGTTTTCAGATTGCATAAAGTCAACAATACTCGCTGCTTCTTCATCATCAAACGTTGTCAACAATTGAACCCCTGGAGTAGCATCTCCAAGTCGACCCAATGCATTTAGGCGTGGTCCAATCTGAAAGCCTATCGTCTTTTCATCTAATTTATCAACTTTAACGGATAACTTCTCAATCAAAGTAACAAGGCCAATACGCTGCGTTTGTTTCATTTGACTGATACCTAGTTTAGCGATTGTTCTATTTTCGTCTGTAAGGCTCACTAAGTCCGCAATGGTTCCAATCGCGGCTAATTCTACCATTTCTTCTGGAAACTCTCCTAGAAGCGCGTGAGCAAGCTTAAATGCAACACCAGCACCTGATAAATCTCCGCACGGGTAGTTTGCCTCTGGATGACGAGGATGAACAACGGCATAGGCTTCTGGAAGTTCACTTGGAATCTCATGGTGGTCCGTCAAAATCACATCGCACCCATTTTCCATCGCATAATGAATTGGTTCACGCGAAGCAATTCCGCAGTCTACCGTAATAATGAGTGTATGCCCTTCTTCTATAGCGCGTTGGAACGCTGGAATATTGGGACCATAGCCATCTGTAAAGCGATTCGGTAAATAGTACGATACTTGAGCCCCTAGCATTTCAAGAGTTTCATAGAGAATCGTTGTACTCGTAATCCCGTCTGCATCATAGTCGCCATATATATGAATTAATTCACCATTTTCAATAGCTTCTTGAATACGTGCTACCGCTTTATCCATATCATGTAACAAGAAAGGATCATGGATAAGATGTGGGGTTGGCGAAAGAAACTCTTGTAGTTCTTCTATAGTTTGAACGCCACGTTCCACACATAAACGAACGAGATTTTCGGATACGCCACTTTCACTTGAAAGAGATGTTACGAGTTCTTCATCCACATTCTCTTTTAACTTCCATGCATAATTTGCAAAACTCATCGTACACCTCCTCTACTTTTTATCGAAAATACTCCCTAATAGTTTGTCTCCTGTTTTCGGGAATAATACATTTAATTTACTCGCAAAGTTCATCGATTTTGGTAAATTCACTTCACGTTTTTCTCTTTCAATCCCTTTAACAACTTCTCCTGCTACCTTCACTGGATCTAGTACGACAGAGCCTAATTGCTCTAAGTATTTCCCGGTCGGCTCCGCTTTATCAAAGAAATCTGTCGCAATCGGTCCAGGATTGACGGTCATCACATGGATGCCATAAGGTTTTAATTCTAAACGCAATGCATTCGAATATCCTAACACTCCAAATTTAGTTGCTGAGTACACGGACGATTTAGCAGTCGCTGATTTTGCAGCTTGGGACGCAACATTCACAATTACTCCGCTTTTTGCTTCGATAAAACGAGGAACAAAATGCTGCGTGATTTTAATTAATGCATTCAAATTTAACTGAAGCATTTGACTAATCTCAGATTCACTTAGGTCTTTAGCTAATTTAAAGTACCCTAGACCTGCATTGTTGATTACCATCGTAATCTTATATGATTCATCAAGAGTCGCTAGTAACTCATTAACAGACGCATCATTGGTTAAATCACACGAATAGATATCAACCGGTTTAGAAGTGAACGATTTGCACTCTGCTGCTACTTGTTCTAGCTTTGATTCATTACGAGCCACAAGAATTAACTGTACATCTCTTCTGGCCAATTCAAGCGCAATTTGTGCACCTAGTCCACCACTAGCTCCCGTCACAAGAACCACTTGATTTGAAAACCATTTAGCATCCTTCATGATGTTTAATCCTTTCAACACTCACAATATCGAAATCTTTTACAACTTGAACATTCTCAAAAATGGTTTTTGCTTCGCTTTCCAACTCTTGAGATTGTTTTCCAATATAGCGCGCACTAATATGCGTTAACAAAAGTCGCTTAACTTCGGCATTTTTGGCAACTTCAGCCGCTTGAAGACTCGTCGAATGGAAATGACGGTAGGCTTGTTGCCCTTTATCTCCTTCGTATGTTGCCTCATGAACAAGAACATCTGAATGATACGCTAAGATTTCACTAGCCTCACATTTACGAGTATCTCCGCAAATGGTCACAACGCGTCCTTTAATATCTGGAGAAATATAATCTTGTCCATTCACGACAGTTCCATCTTCTAGAGTAATTGTCTCCCCTTTTTTTAACTTGCCATAGAGTGGCCCAAAAGGAATCCCTAACTCTTTTAGACGGTCAGCTTGCAATTCGCCAGGTTGATCTTTTTCTGTAATACGGAAGCCATATGAAGGAATTCCATGTTCGAGTCGTTTTAGTTCCACTTTAAAATGTTTATCATCGAAAAGCAGTCCTTCTTTTTCAAATTCAACCACTTTTAAAGGATATCCCAATTTCGAACAAGAAGCTTGAATCGTTGTGTCGATAAAGTTCTTAATTCCTTTAGGACCATAGAGGGTCAAATCATCTTCTCCCCCTTGGAAAGAACGACTCGTCAGTAGTCCAGGTAACCCAAAGATATGATCACCATGCATATGAGTAATAAAAATCTTCTTGATTTTTCCTGGACGAATATTTGTATTTAAAATTTGTTGCTGTGTAGCTTCTCCGCAATCGAATAACCACACTTCATTAATCTCATCGAGAAGCTTTAATGCAATTGAAGTGACGTTTCTCATTTTAGAAGGCACGCCAGCGCCTGTTCCTAGAAATTGCAATTCCATTTTAATTTCCTCTCAATGTTTCATAAATTTTCTTCGCAAAGAAGAGCGCTTCTTCATGAGCTCCTACTTCTGTTACATATGATTTATGTGAATAGAACCAATCTTGGTCTTTGGAATATTCATTCCAGTCAAGAACATGGACATTCGAATACTTCTCACTAACAGAAGCATAGACATTATTCACATCGTCTCTCCATGTTTTAGACGTTGTTGTCGTAACAAGGAAGATTTGTTTTTCCATCCCAATACGTTTTAATTCACGTTCCAATTGTCCTTTTGTAAAGGCACTATTGGCACCAAACATTAAAACAACAGTGTCATGTAATAGATTCTTTGCTTTCAGTTCATTAATGGTTGAAGCTAAATCTGTTACTTGGGCAATCGGTGTCGCATGCATCACAGCATTTGGATAAATCGTTGTTAGTTCATTCGCAATTGCAAGTAGCGATTGATCCCCAATAAAGGTAATCGAACTATTACTGCTAAAGACTGTTTCTTCACGCGTTAATCCAACCACGTTGTTAATCGTCTTCAATAGTTTCTTATCTGTTTGTTGGGTATTATCCACAATTGTTTGGTTCGTATGGATTAATTCTGTAAGAGTGGCCTCTTGTTCAGATAATTTACTTGTAGACTGTACAAGTCCTACCGCTAAAATAATGAGTGGCACTGCACAGATCCCAAATAAAATTTGTTTTCCATAAGCTGTTTTTTCGTTCAACAGCCCCATCAATTTTCGAACTATTTGTAGATAACGTCTCTTCTCAAACACTTGATACCAAACTTCTCCAAAGAAAAGAATGAGTACTAATTGGATGATGCCTTGAATTAAATTACTCGAACCAGCAATCCCAATTTTTGCTTGGTATAACACAATAATTGGTAAGAACCATAAGTAATACGATAAACTTCTACGACCAATCACAGTTAATGGTTTGAAACGGAATAAAATCCCCGTTCCTACCTTAGGATGTACACTCATCAAAATAACAGCAGCTACTGTTAGGTCAAAGATCAACATTCCTCCACGATACGTAATATCTTCGTTACGTCCAAGTGTAAATAACAAGATGAACATTAACACGATCGGAATTAATCTTAAATATTGCTCATATGGCACTCTAGATTTATGTTCCTTTTGGAAACGATCTAAAGGATATAGCAATGCCGTACATGAACCAATCAGCATTGAGAATAATCGAGTTCCTGTGCTCATTGTGACATACGTTAATGAATCTGCACCTTTATAACTAAAGAGCATTAATCCAAATGAAGCAGTAGCTAACACTACAATTGCCACAAATAATGAATTATGCTTCTTAAGGAATAAACTTAAGAATGCAAATACAATTGGCCACAATAGGTAAAACTGAAAGGCTAATGAAATATACCATAAGTGTTCAAATGGATTTTCCGTTAATAAGTTTGGAATAAACGTTTGAGCTTGGAAAATCTGCCACCAGTTATTTAAAAAAACTAAACTGGAAGTAAATGATCCTCTTAGATTCACCAACATTTCATTTTGAAACAGCGTAATATAAATGAATACTAGAACGAGCATTGCAATTAAAGGAAGTGCAATACGTGCTAGACGTTTTAATAAAAACTGCTTCAAAGGGATTTTGCCATCATTCATCAAACTTGTCATTAGTCGGTTCGTCATAAAGTACCCCGCTAAAATCAAGAAGATGTCCAACCCAAGAAATCCACCCGGCAGGCGATAAGAATACAAGTGATAAATAATAATACTAAGAATTCCTATCGCTCTTAGGCCGTCAAATGAAGATACGTAAAAACGTTTTTCCATCTCACTTCTATCAATCATATTCAAAACTCCTTAATCAACAAACTCGAATGAGAAGTTTAGAATACGTACTAAATCGCCATTTTCAGCGCCTTTTTCACGTAAAGTGCTATCCACACCCATTCCACGTAATTGACGTGAGAATCTCATTACTGACTCATCATGTTCCATATTTGTCATCTTGAATAGTTTTTCAATCTTGTCACCATACAGTACCCAAGTACCATCTGGATCTCTTGTCACTTTGAACGGTGCTTCTTCTTCCTCTAATCCATAAACGATATGTGTTTCTACTACTTCTTCGTTTAATGGGAAGAATTCTGTTTCTTCTAACACTTCAGCCGTTCTAGCAAGTAATGCTTGAAGTCCATCACGACGATACGCAGAAATCGGGAAAATCTCAGGCATTTCTTGCTCTTCGGACAGACTATCTGCTAAATCTTTTTTGAACTTCTCTAAGTTTTCTTCTGCTTGTGGTTGGTCCATCTTGTTCGCCACAATCAGCATTGGACGTTCCAATAAACGCAAGTGGTAACTTCCTAATTCCTCTTGAATAATCTTGTAGTCTTCAAAAGGATCACGGCCTTCCATAGCGGCCATATCAATCACATGAAGTAATACTTTTGTACGTTCGATATGTTTCAAGAAATGGATTCCAAGCCCAACACCCGTGTGTGCTCCTTCAATTAATCCTGGTAAGTCTGCTACAACGAATTGCTCACCATTTGGAGACTGCGCCATTCCTAATTGAGGGTTTAATGTTGTAAAGTGATAGTCTGCAATTTTTGGTTTTGCACTTGAAATCACGGATAGTAAAGTTGATTTCCCTACTGATGGGAATCCAACTAGCCCAACGTCAGCTAAAACTTTTAATTCTAAATCGAGTTCAAACTCTTCCCCTGGTTCCCCGTTCTCAGCGATATCTGGAGCTGGGTTTTTATGAGTTGCAAATCGAATATTTCCTCGACCACCACGACCTCCTTTAGCAACTACTACTTCTTGCCCATCTTCTACTAAGTCAGCAATCAGTGCTTTTGTTTCCGCATTTCTAACGATTGTTCCTGGTGGAACTTTAACGATTAAGTCTTCCGCTCCACGGCCATACATACTCTTACTCATGCCGTTTTCACCAGGTTTTGCTTTGAAATGACGTTTATGACGGAAATCTAATAAGGTTCTAAGTCCTGAATCGACTTTAAAAATAACACTTCCGCCTTTACCGCCGTCTCCACCAGCCGGACCTCCATCTGGTACGTATTTTTCACGACGAAACGCAACCATTCCGTCTCCACCTTTTCCGGCTTTGACTTGAATCGTGGCACGATCATAAAATACTGCCATTTCATTCACTCTCCTTTCTGTGTGAGGGTTCTTATTTAACGATTAATGATGTGAAATCTGCGAAATCTAAAATAATTTGAGATAGCAATCCTAAGAATCTTAGGCGGTTACGACGAGTTGCTTCATCGTCTACCATAACCATATTTTCATTGAAGAAATCATTGATTTTTGGTGCCATTACTTCTAAATGACTGTATAATTCTTCAGGCGTTAATGAACCTACTTTTTCATTCAACTCTTGAATAGCTTTCACTAAGTTACGTTCACTTTCTGTTTCAAGGCGTTCCTCTAAAATTTCGCCACTCGCATCATCTTGAGCTTTCGCACTAATATTGATAACACGATTTAAGGCCTCTGTAATTCCTTTGAATTCTTCTGATTCTGAAACGGCTGAAAGAACTTTTGCTGCCTTCAATTGTTCAGGAACTGATGAAGTATTGCTGTTTACAACGGCATCAATAATATCATGACGTTTTGTAATCGTAGCGATACGTTGTGCTACACGTTCACGAATAAAGCTTAAGATAAACGCTTCAACTTCTTCCTCTTTACCTGATAAGAATTCTGCGTAATCAAGACCTAATAATAATTTAGTAAAGTCTTCAATTTCGATGTTCCATTCAAAAGCTGCAAGGATTTGTACGAGCCCCATTACTTGACGACGTAATGCATAAGGGTCGTTTGAACCAGTTGGAAGCATTCCAGCAGCCGTAAAGCTCAAGAATGTATCTAACTTATCTGCAACCGCAAGTAAGGCACCTGGAACAGACGAAGGCAATTCACCATCTGCACTTGTTGGCATATAGTGTTCACGAATTGCTTGAGCTACTTCAGCAGTTTCTCCTTGTTTCAACGCATAGATTTCACCCATGATTCCTTGTAATTCAGGGAATTCACCAACCATGTTTGTTACTAAGTCGAATTTGTAAATAGAAGCTGCACGTTGCGCTGTAACAACAACATCACTTGGTAAGTTCAATTCTTTTGCAAGACGTCCCACAAGTAATTGCACGCGATCCATTTTCTCTGTCATAGAACCAATTTTAGCATGGAAGTTTAATGTTTCTAATTTCTTCAAGAAAGTTGTCATCGGAATCTTTAAGTCCTCTTCATAGAAGAATAAAGCATCTTCTAGTCGAGCTGTTAATACTTTTTGATTTCCTTTAGCAACGTTTTCAATCATGTAGTCGTTACCGTTACGAACAGAAACGAAGAATGGTAATAATTGTTTTTCTTGGTTATATACAACGAAATAGCGTTGGTGTTCTTTCATTGATGTAACTAATACTGGTTCTGGAACGACTAAGTATTTTTCATCGAAAGTACCCGCAAATGCTGTTGGGTATTCAAGGATTGAGCTTACTTCTTCTAATAAATCTTCATCAATTGGAATAATCCAGTTGTTTTTAGCAGCTAGGTCTTCAATTTGCTTGCGAACTAAAGCTTTACGTTCCTCTTGGTTCACGATGACAAATTGTTCAGCCAAAGCTTTTTCATAGCTTTCTGGGCTTTCAATGGTTGCTTCTTTTCCTAAGAAACGATGACCTCTTGAAGTACGTCCGGCTTTTACCTCTAATACGCCGATTTCTTCGATGACTTCATTGTCGTATAACGCAACAATCCAGTGAATTGGACGTAAGTATTCAAATGTATGAGCTGCCCAACGCATTGTTACTGGGAATTTCATATCTGTAATCACAGAAGATAGGTTTTTAACAACTTCTTTTGTTGATTTACCAGTAATATGTTGTTTTACATGAATGTATTCAACACCATTCACTTCTTCAACATAAATGTCATCTGTTGTTAATCCTTTTCCACGAACAAATCCTTCAGCCGCTTTTGTCCAAGCACCGTCTTTTTTCGCAATTGCTAAAGATGGTCCTTTAAAGATTTCTTCGCGGTCTGCTTGTTCTTCTACTAATCCATTGACACGAACTGCCAATCTTCTTGGAGTCGCAAATGGTTCTACGGATTCAAATGCTAAATTTTCATCTTTGAAGAAGTCTTCCACACGTTTTGCTAATTGTTCAGAACTTGTTCGAACATATTGAGCAGGTAATTCTTCTAAACCGATTTCTAATAATAATGATTGTGTCATTCTCTCTCCTCCAAACTCTCTTATTTCTCTTTCAATAATGGGAATCCTAAAGCTTCACGTTCAGCCACGAAAGTTTTCGCGATGGTACGAGCCATTTTACGAATACGGCCAAGGAATCCAGCACGGTCTGTTGCTGAAATAATTCCGCGAGCATCCATTAAATTAAATGCATGTGAGCATTTCAATACATAGTCATAAGCTGGGTGAACTAAGCCTTTTTCCATTAATACAGTGGCTTCTTTTTCAAAGTCTGTAAATAATTGCATTAATAATTCTGCATTACTTTCTTCAAAAGCATATTTAGAATGTTCATATTCTGGTTGAGTGAAGATATCTCCGTATTTAACATCTCCAGTCCAAACTAAATCATAAACACTCTCCACTTCTTGAATGTATGAAGCAAGACGTTCTAAACCGTAAGTAATCTCACTTGTTACAGGATGACACTCTAATCCACCTACTTGTTGGAAATACGTAAATTGAGTCACTTCCATTCCATCAAGCCATACTTCCCATCCTAAACCAGCGCAGCCAAGTGAAGGGTTTTCCCAGTTATCTTCTACGAAACGAATATCGTGTTCTAACGGGTTGATTCCAAGAGCTTCTAAGCTTCCTAAATATAATTCTTGAATATTTTCAGGAGATGGTTTCATCACCACTTGGAATTGGTGGTGTTGGAATAAACGGTTTGGATTTTCTCCATAACGTCCATCTGCAGGACGACGTGAAGGTTCCACGTATGCCGCATTCCAAGGTTCTGGTCCAATTGCACGAAGGAATGTATAAGGACTCATTGTCCCTGCCCCTTTTTCAGTATCGTATGCTTGAAGAAGCAAGCATCCTTGGTTAGACCAATAATTTTGTAATGTTAAAATAATTTCTTGAACACTAAGTTTTTTTGCCATAATTGTTCCCCTTTCTATTGTGCATTCACTACTGGATAGAATTCATAAATCACTCCAGGAATCACTTCACATTTTACTTCTTTAATCGCTTCATTCTTTGTTTTAAAACCGTACATTGAATGATTAGCACTTGTTTGGAATTCTTCCAACACTTCATCCTCATGGCCAATCACACTGACTTTAATCGGTGCAAGAGAGACAACTTTCAATTGAAAATCTTTGAATTCTGAAGCCGGAATGATCATTGTAAAATCCATACTACTTCCTCCTTTGATTAAATAAAAAAGTCCCTATGTACACAAAAAGCATACATAGGGACGACTAATCGCGGTTCCACCCTAATTTCTTGGTTTAAAACCAAGCTTCATTGTTGATAGACTCAAGTGCGCCACTTTTAATGAACCATGATATGGATTCCACCAGCCCATATTCTCTTTGACATTTTATCATTAAAAATCTCACTGTCAACGTCCTATTAATCTTTCACTATAGTACCGATAATTGCTTAAAAAGTCAAGTAAAGACAGCGTTTTGCGCTACTCTTAATCTTGTCCTCTTTTCTGCATTAACGTTTCCCATTCGACCATCTGATCTAAGAATTTTTTGCTCTTCAAACGAATGCCCACATACTCTTCCATAATGGTGTCAAACAGGCGTCTTAATTCACTTGTAGTCTCACTCGACAACTGAATAGAGCCGATTTGTTTTGGAGAATTCACAAGAGCTAATTGCCTTGCTACATATAATGCTTTTCTAGATAGTTGCATGCGGTACTCATCTTCGTCTAAATGGTTACTGCACAGGCATCCGTGTTTCTGTATAGAAAAATCAACTAAGTCCCTATCTTTATGACACACAACACAATGTTGCCACTCCAGTTCTACACCGTAATAACGTAAAATTTTGATTTCAAAGAAGTGTAAAATCACTTCTGCATTAACACCATTATTAATCGCTTCAATACAATCCCAAAGCAATTGGAAGACCGTCTTATTCACGATATGGTCATCCATCACCGCATCTGTTAATTGTGTTAAATACGCTAATACTGCTTGTGCCTTTACATCTTGTAAAACAATCGTCGCAGGCTTTATATCGTGACTATCCTTAAGAAAACTAAACCCATTTTGATGAATATGCCCAAGGAAAGTTGCTCTTGTAAACACCTGTGTCGCAGCTGTTAATGGATGATTGCTTTGCTGTGCATATCGTAAAAAGAACATCAACTTTCCATGGTCTCTCGTCAAAATTTTAACAAGCATATCTTTCTCGCGATACGCCTGTCTCATTAAGACAATTCCATCAAAATAGTGATAATAATCCATTTGTATTCATCCTAATCTCTATAGTCTGTATCTCGATATCCGTATTCTTGTAAGTTACTCTTACGTTTACGCCAATCTTTTTCAACTTTTACCCACAATTCAAGATATACTTTATTGCCGAGTAACTGTTGAATATCACGTCTCGCTCGCGTCCCGATTTCTTTTAAGAGACGTCCACCTTTACCAATAATAATGCCCTTTTGCGATTTTCGCTCAACGATGATATTTGCATAAACATGAACTTTATCGAATTCATCTTTTTGCATTTTATCCACTGTTACAGCCACTGAGTGAGGAATTTCTTCCTGTGTTAACTGTAAAATTTTCTCACGAATCAATTCTGATACAACAAAATACTCAGGATGATCTGTGATTTGGTCAGCCGGATAATATTGTGGCCCTTCAGGAAGTGCGTTAATCAGACCTTCCATTAGTTCGTTCACATTATTACCTTGTAGTACTGAAATTGGGAATACACCAGCAAAATCAAGTGCATCTTTATAACTTTCAACTCGTTCTAATAACACTTCTGGTGTGACAAGGTCAATCTTATTTAATACTAAGAAAATCGGTGTCTTAATTCCTTTTAGTTTTTCAATAATGAAGTCGTCTCCTGGTCCACGTTTTTCACTAACATTCACCATAAATAAAACGGCATCTACTTCTTTTAATGCTGAATAGGCGCTCTTCACCATGAATTCTCCGAGTTCATGCTTTGGTTTATGAATCCCTGGAGTATCTAAGAAGACGATTTGCGCATCGTCTTTCGTATAAACCCCTTGAATTTTATTTCTTGTTGTTTGCGCTTTGTCAGACATGATTGCAATCTTTTGACCAAGCACATAGTTCATAAATGTTGATTTGCCGACATTAGGACGACCCACAATCGCTACAAATCCTGAGTTAAATGGTTTTGTCATACTCTCTCCTTAAAAATGAATCCATTTTGGCAAAATAATGATGATTGCAATAACTACTGTAAAACTAGCGCTGAGCAACACTCCACCAGCTGCAATATCTTTCGCCTTCTTTGCTTCAATGTGATATTCCTTTTTCACTAGTAAATCGACTAAATTTTCGACAACGGTGTTTAAGATTTCCATGAGAAACACAATGAAAATACACAGTAAAATAAAACACCATTCGACTGCTGATAAACCAGAGAAAAAACTAATTATAATCGCTAGCCCTGCAATGCAGAGATGCGCCTTCATGTTTCTTTCTTCTTGAATCACTGTTTTGATACCATCTATGGCATGCTTTAGGGACGTCAAAAAGTTAGAATTCTTTTCTGTTTGTTTATGCGTCATCACGTTTCAACCCATATGCTTCTAGGATTTCTTTTTGCAATCCTGTCATTTCAGCTTCCTCTTCTTCTGTTTGGTGATCATAACCGTTTAAGTGTAAGAAGCCATGAAGTGCTAAAAATCCAAGTTCACGTTCAAGCGAATGACCATAGTCTTCTGCTTGTTCTTTTGCACGGTCTAAAGAAATCACAATATCACCGATAGACGTTACAAAACTATCGTCTTCTTCCATAATGGATTTCATACTTTCAAAGTCATCATCTGAATCATCTAACGCAAAACTAATCACATCTGTCACTTTATCAATATTTCTAAACTCACGGTTGATTTCACGAATACGTTCGCTAGAAATAAATGAGATACTACATTCTTTGTTTTCAGGGATTTTTAAGTAATCCGCAGCAAAACTAACCACATTATGCACAAGTTCTTGATGGCTTTCTGGTACTACTTCTGTTTCATCGATAATTTCAATAATCATATTAAAAACTCCTTTTTTAGCGTCACTAATATTGTAACAAACTACCTACATTATTGGAACTTTGACGGTCTTTAAAGCTTATCTTTTACAAAAAAACTCCCCTCAACTAATTCAAGTTGAAGGGAGCTTGCTTTTAAGATTGTTTTTTAGGAAGTTTTGGATATTCAATTCTTGAATGGAATGTTCCGTTTAGCGAAGCCACGATATTCTTTTCGATAATCGCTAGTTCTTTCAACGTAATATCACATTCAACAAATTGTTCATCCTCCAAGCGATTCATAATAATCGAATGCACTAAGTTTTGAACTTTCTCAAGCGTTGGTTCTTTCATCGCACGAGTCGCAGCCTCAGCGCTATCCACGATATTGATGACCGCAGATTCTTTTGTTTGAGGTTTAGGACCTGGATATCTGAAATCTGCCTCATCCGCATCTGGATTGTCTTTTAAGGCTTCAGCATAGAAATACTTCATCAATGTCGTTCCATGGTGTTCTGCACAAATATCAATCACTGATTGTGGCAATTGATGTTGTTTAAGAATTTCTACCCCTTTACGAACATGATCAAAAATAATTTCTTTCGATTCATATGGTCCAATCATCTTATGAGGACTTTCCATATGCGCTGGTAAGTTCTCGATAAAGAAGAACGGATGCTCTGTCTTACCAATATCGTGATAATAACAAGCTACTCTCGCCAATTGTGAATCTCCACCAATGGCTTCCACACAGTTGGCTGAGATGTTTGCCACCATCAAACTATGATGATAAGTTCCTGGAGCTTTTGTAATCAAATCTTTTAACAACGGTTGATTTGGATTTGATAATTCTGACCATAAGAGTACGGAACTATCCTCGAATAAATACGTAAAGTACGGCATCAAGATGACAGGAATAAGGAATGATAAGAATCCACTCACTGCCGCAAACGCGAATAACCACGCTGATTGCGTTGATACCAAATCATAATTACTAAAGAATACAAATGGAAGCATTAATGCTAATGGAATAATGATTTGTAATAGTAATTGTTTAAACCACGATAAATCTTTCCAGTAAACCTCTTGAATGACACCAAGCCATGCTGCGAGTGAGAAGTAAACAGTCGTTAACGCGATTTCGGTGTTAATACTATCGCTACCAAACATATACCATACGAGTATTGGATAAACTAACATCGCAATAATCGTAAAATAAAACTTCGATGTTAACTTATAGATGATATAGATAAATCCAGCAATTGGGAATACTATACCAATATAATCAATTCCACGATTTTGTAGGAATGATAAGATTTTAAGTAGGATGGCCCCAATCGTAAATACAACTGAGAAAACAGTCAGTTCATTAACGCGTGTATCCCACTCTTTGCTCGATGCTCCCACTTTGAAACGGAACGAGAAAGCTAATAATGATGCAAATAAAATCGTTAAGAAGATTAAGTAACTATACAATTGATGGTAGTTACTTGAGTTGCCATCGATACCTAATAATTTTAGAAGACGTAAATCTTCTTGAGTAATGATATGCCCTTCTTGAATCAACACTTGCCCTTGTAAAATACGGACTGGTGAAACACTTTGTTTGGCATTTTCTTTAGCGCTATTGGTTGCATCTTTATCTACGACATTATTGACAACGATACTATTCGTTAACAGTTGTCCAAGCATTTCACGTTCATTATCTGTAAATCCTCCGTTAAAGAGCGATTTTTTAGCTGCTTCTTGTGCTTGAAGCAAATTGGATTCTGTAATGGAATGATCCATTTGGTCTTGAATTGCATTTTCGATTGCAGACTCATAACTATCCAATTTATCTGAACTTACAGAAAGCAATTGAACAATGACGCTATCTGGAATATACAATGCAAAATCACGAATCGCTTTATTTTCAGATTCTAAACTCTTCTTAAAATAAGTAAGTCGATCTTGAATCGTTGCTACTTTTGTTGATACTTCACCAGAAGTCGTAGTTGTAGAATCAGTTGCAAAAATTTCGCTTGAAGCTTTTGCTGCGACTGTCTTAATCGCTTGGAAAAATTGTTTCACTTTGTCGATTTGTTGTTGCTCGCGATTTTGATCAAATACATAAATATCACCAACACCATCCATCGCCATCTGCTGATTCTTTTCAGTCTGTTCTTTATCCTCTACAGTTCTTGGCGCGCGGATTGTTTCTCTTGCAACTTGATTTAATTCAAATGAATAAGAGGTTGGTTGGACATTACTCCATCCCAATATTAATAAGAATAGGAATGTAACACCTAATAGTGCAGGTAAATAGAAAATCCCTAATGATTCTTGAAATTTACGGAGCTTTTGTCTCACTTTCTTCACCTCGTTCCTTCTCAGTACTATTAGAAGCTGAGTAGGCATTAATAATTTCAGATACGATTGGATGACGCACAACGTCTCCTGCATCAAATTCTACAAAGGCAATGCCATTGATTCCTTTTAGTTTTCGTTCTGCATCTAGAAGACCACTAGCTTGATGTCCTTTTGGTAAGTCAATTTGCGATTTATCTCCATTGACGATCATTTTCGAGCCAAATCCTAGACGTGTTAAGAACATCTTCATTTGCGCTCTTGTTGTATTTTGAGCTTCATCTAGAATGATAAATGAATCTTCTAATGTACGCCCACGCATATACGCTAGTGGTGCCACTTCGATGACGCCTCGTTCTAGAAGACGATTTGTGTGCTCCATACCGTATACGGTATATAAAGCATCGTATAACGGACGTAAATATGGATCCACTTTTTCTTTTAAGTCCCCTGGTAAGAACCCTAAATTTTCACCGGCTTCAACGGCTGGACGTGTCAAAATGATTTTCTTCACTTCGCCTTTTTTTAACGCTTGAACAGCCATCACTACGGCTACGAATGTTTTACCAGTTCCGGCAGGCCCAATACCAAATACCACATCCGTTTTCTTAATCGCATGAATGTATTGTTGTTGACCATACGTTTTGGCACGAATCGCTTTTCCCGCAAATGTGCGTCCGATTTCTTCGTTATATAAATTAACAAAGTAATCCAAAGTCCCACGTTTGGCCATCTTTACAGCTGTAATGATATCAGTTTTTGAAATACTGATTCCACGTGCAATTAAGTCTTGAAGCTGATTCAGCAGTTCTTTTACTTGCGAAACAGTCTCTTCTTCTCCAGTAATAAAGAGTTGCTCCCCACGATGAGTAATTTGTACTTGGAATGAATCTTCAATAAAACGAATATTCTGATCTTGAGAACCAAATAATTGAATTAATTGAGGATTATCGCTTAATTCAACACTTGCTTTAAAGGTTTCTTTTTCCAATCAGTTATCCTCCAATCCACACTTATTTATTTAAGTGTGCTTTTACTTGTTCTTTAATGACATTACCGTCTGCTTGCCCTTTAAGAGCTTGCATTACGGCACCCATTAATTTACCGAATTCTTTTTGTGTTGTTGCTCCTACTTGTTCAGCAATTTCGGCAATTTTCGCTTGAACTTCTTCTAGTGAAAGTTGTGCTGGTAAGTATTTCTCAACGATTGCTAATTCGCCTTGTGTTTTTTCAACTAATTCTTGGCGGCCTGCTTTTTCAAATTCAACAATAGAATCACGACGTTGTTTTGCTTCGCGAGATAAAATTGTCAATTCTTCCTCAGGTGTTAAATCTGATTTTTTGTCAATTTCAGCAGCTTGAATCGCTGTTTTAATCATACGTAATACAGCTAATGTTTCTTTGTCTTTTGCTTTCATCGCTGTTTTGATATCGTTATTAATTGTTTCTTTTAATGACATTATAATCGCTCCATTCTTTTAATTTCGTTTGATTGATAAAAAAAGACTGGGACTAATAGCCCCAGCCTGACATAGTCTATGATACACAGAGTTGACTAGAACTTGCGTTTACGAGCTGCCTCTGATTTTTTCTTACGTCTTACACTTGGTTTTTCATAAAACTCACGTTTGCGAGCCTCTTGTAAAGTTCCGGTTTTAGAAACAGTACGTTTGAAGCGACGAAGAGCATCATCAAGTGATTCGTTTTTACGAACAACTGTTTTTGACATATCCTATTCCCTCCCTCCGAGCAATAAAAAGTAACTGTTTTCTTTTGAATAGAATAACCAAACAAACGAAATGTCCTTTTTTTATTATAGGAAAGGTTCCATAAAATGTCAATCAACTTTACTAAGGTTCTTTCAACTTTTTTAGGAAAGCCTTAAACTACGCTTTTGCCGCGCACTTTTCGCAAAGACCAAAAATTTCAAAACGATGTGAATGAATTTCGCATCCTTCTAATTGATCTTTAAAGAAATCCATTGGGCACATATCAATCTCTCTTGTGCTACCACATTTTTCGCAAATGAAATGATGATGATGGCCATGAGCTTGGCAACGGAATCTAAATAATTTTTCACCGTTCAATTCTGTTTCTTCTAAAATATTCAATTGTACAAAAGTATATAAATTACGATAAATCGTATCATAACTTAATTGTGGGAATTCAGGCGCAATCAATTCTTGCACTTGCTTTGCTGACAAGTAACGGTTGGCATCATTTAAAATTTCAACAAGACGTTGGCGTTTATTCGTATGTTTATAACCCGCTTCTTTTAAGATTTCTAACGCTTCTTCTACATGATTATGTGAATGGTCATGATGATGATGTTCTTTATGACCTGAGTGGTCGTGACCACAGCAATGATCGTGTGAATGCATATTACTTCCCTCTTTCTTGTTTTAATAACTCTTCAATCCAGTTTGGATCAAATTTTCCAGAACGAATCATTTCAATTTCTTCTTTGTATGGCGCAATTTGAACTTTATCTTCCACTTTAATCCAAGGTGTTTCGAGAATTTTTGGAAGATTTTTGAATTCAGGAACTTTGATAACGTTCATTAATGCGTCGAAACCTATTTCTCCAAAACCAAAGTTCTCGTGTCTATCTTTATGAGCTCCAACTGGATTTTTTGAATCGTTTACGTGAAGTACTTTAATTCGATCAAGTCCAACGGTTTTATCAAACTGTGTTAACACACCTGATAAATCATTTTTAATATCATACCCTGCATCATGAACGTGGCAAGTATCAAACGTTACGGATAAATGTTCATTATGCGTTACTCCGTCGATAATACGAGCTAGTTCTTCAAAGGTACGAGCAAGCTCTGTTCCTTTTCCAGCCATTGTTTCTAATGCGATTTGGATTTTTTGGTCTTTCGTTAAAACTTGATTTAATCCGTAGATAATTTGATTTAAACCAACATCCACACCAGCCCCTACGTGAGAACCAGGATGTAGAACAACTTGTGTAGCGCCAACCGCCTCTGCACGTTTCAATTCTTCTCTTAAAAATTCGATTGCAAAATCAATATATCCTTCTTTTGTAGTGTTGGCTAAGTTAATAATATAAGGAGCATGAACAACAACTTCTTCAATCCCATGCTCTTTCATGTACTGTTTCCCAGCTTCAACATTTAACTCTTCAATTGGTTTTCTTCTTGTGTTTTGCGGAGCACCTGTATAAACCATCATGACATTTGCGTTATAACTTGCTGCTTCCTTTGCTGAATTCAAGAGCATTTCTTTTCCGCTCATCGAAACGTGAGACCCAATTAACATAATCATCCTCCAAATATTTCATTATTCTCTATCATTTTACTAAAATAATTCTTCTGCAATCAAGCTGTAAGCTATTTTTTATACACAAATAGCGCTTTTATTGGTATAATAAGGAAGAAATATACAAATAAAAAGGAGCCCTTATGGATTCATTACTGAAATTCTTTAAGAAGAAAAATATACAGCAACTGCTGGGCTTTCTTGTTTCTCTTCTACTTCTGTGGATTATCGCCTATCCATTAGTAAGTGAAAGTTCAACAATAAAACCGCAAGCAAATACGCACCAAGCAAATACGGATACGAATAGTGGCAATACGGCTACTCAAACATCTACAGTAGTTAAGAATAAAATTGTAGAATTCGCAGTCAATACAAGCGATAAGGCGTTAAAGGTATACCATACGATGGATGCTAAAGGCATTCCAGTTGGTGAAATTACGAAGAACCAATACTTGTTGGCCCTGCATAAACTCGATAACGGTTGGATTCAAGTTCAATATGACGATCAAGTAGCCTATATCGAGGATAAAGATATCCTTCTTACTACGATGATGAAAGGATATGCTTCTGGCGGATTGAAATTACGCGAAACACAGGATGAAAATTCAAAAGTTCTCTTAACGATTCCTAACGGCGAACTCTTCTACCTCATTGAAGAATTGAACGATAAAGTCTTAAAAGTTCGTTACTTTGATAAAGAAGGTTATGTAGATAGCGACTCTACAAACTACGCGATTGAATTGATTCAAGAAATTCTCAACAAACAAGCTAGTCTTCCAACAACCATTGACTCTAACAAAATGTTTGTTACAAAACTAAAAGAAACACCTATTTACTCAGCTTCCAACGTCACTTCCGAATTAATCGGTACAGTAGATAAAGGAACACAATTTGTGTATGAAGACCGCGAAGGCGATTTCTATAAAGTATCTGTTGGTAATGGAAAATACGGTTATATTCCTTACTGGCTAGTGACTACAAACTTTGCCGGAATCGAAACAGATGAAACGATTCCTCAAGGGATTAAGAATGCAACAATTGTCATCGATCCAGGGCACGGTGGTGAAGATCCAGGTGCTGTTGTAAACTTCAGTGAAAAACACGAAGCAGACCATACATTAACAACCGCTCTTCTTTTGAAGAAAGAACTCGAAGCAATGGGAGCAAAAGTTATCTTGACTAGAACAAGCGACACTTCTGTTTCACTTGCTGAACGTGCTGAAATTAGTAATAAAAATAATGCAAATGCATTTATTAGTATTCACTTCGACTCGTCTGAAGATGATAGCGCAAGCGGAACAACAGCCTACTACTACAGTGATAAGAGCGAAAGTCTCAGTCAGACTGTGAATAAATACTTAGCTCGAAATCTTCCATTGAAAAACCAAGGAAGCAGATTCCAAAACTTCATGGTTCTTCGTGATAATGCTCGTCCATCGATTCTTTTAGAACTTGGATATTTAAATAACCAAGGCGATAATAAAGTGATTTCTTCTGAAGAATATCAACAAAACATCGCTAAAAGTATTGCAAATGCTCTAAAAGAATATTTCCAATAGACAAACGAAAAGCGATGCTACTCCGAACGGAATAGCATCGCTTCTTTTTATCTTAAAATAAATCGTCAATCTCTTGACTTACTGTTTCTACTGGAGTTGTATAGTTAGCAGTAATTTCTTCAATCACTGTCCCCTCTACAGCCTCTTTAATTAACCCTTCCACATCAAGACGTGCTTCATATTGACGTGCCTTCTCCAGTTTCGGTTTTGTCTTAGGACTTGGCGGCGCAAACACCGTACAACAATCCTCAAACGGTTGAATCGATAACTCGAATGTATCAATTTCTTCAGCAACTTTAATAATATCGAGTTTATCCATTGTAGCTACTGGACGGATAATTGGTGTATTGGTCACATCATTAATCGCCACCATGCTATCTAATGTTTGAGAAGCCACTTGCCCCACTGATTCCCCATTGGCAATCGCAAGAGCACGTGCATTTTCTCTAAGTTGATCCGTAATACGAAGCATGAAACGACGCATAATTGTCATTAAATACGCTTCCGGTACACTCTTCTTGATTTCCTCTTGAATTCTTGAAAAAGGTACCGTTAAGAATTGAATACTTCCACCAAAACGAGCAATTTTAGCTGCTAAGAGTTTTGTTTTCTCTAACGCTTGTGGGCTCGTATACGGTGGGCTTGCAAAGTGCACGCATTGAATTTCCATTCCACGTTTCATCGCAAGATATCCGGCTACTGGTGAATCAATCCCGCCAGATAGCATAAGCATCGCGCGACCACTTGTACCAACAGGAAGTCCCCCTGCTCCTTGGATAGTCTTCAAACTCACCATTAAGTGTTCACGGCGCACATCGATACGGACCGTAATATCCGGTTGTTTTAATTGAACTTTGATATCTGGAAAAGCTTCTAAAACAGCATCCCCTAAAAACAAGTTGATTTGATTCGTATCCATCTCGAATGTGTGATCCGAGCGTCTTGTCATAATCTTAAATGTTTTGTCTTCAAGATCTTCTTGGCTTAATAAGTCTAGAACAACTTTTTTAGCCACTTCCATATCTTTTTCAACAATATATACTGGCGAAATAGACTGAATCCCAAAAATTGGTTTTACCTTTTCGATGACTGCTTCTTCAGGTGCTTCATGTAAATCTAAATACATAAAGTCATAATCAGGAATCACCTTTACCTGAGGAAAGTCTACTAAGGCTTTTTTAATATTTGACGCTAATTTTTGAGTGAACATTTTTTTGTTTCTACCCTTTGTAGAAAGTTCACCATAGCGAATCAAAATTCTAGTTTTCAACGATTTCCTCCTTTTATTTTAAAAACGAAAATTGTTTCATTAACTGATGCAGAACCTTTATAAACTGTTCTACTTCTTCTTTTGTATTGTCGTTTGAGAAGCTTACACGAACAGCTCCTGTCGCCCATTCAGTTGGCACATCCATCGCGTAAAGCGTACTAGATGAATCTGCTTTTTTACTTGAACAAGCAGAAGTCGTAGAAATATAAATGCCGTGATTTTCAAAGGCATGGACAACCACTTCTCCACGAACGCCTTTAATAGCAAAGCATAATACATGACTTGCTCCATCTTCAGGCGAGAAGATGCGGATTTCGGGTTTTGTAGCAAGCTCCTTCCATAGTTGGCTACGAAGTTCTCCTGTAACTGACTTTTCTTCTAAAGCCATTCGTAGAGCTTTTGTTGTAGCTACAATTCCTGGAAGGTTTTCAGTCGTACTACGTTCCCCCTTTTCTTGTCCGCCACCTGTTAAGAGCGCTTGAATCTTTCGTCCAAATTTCTTATACATAATCCCAACGCCTCGTGGTCCATGGAATTTATGCGCAGAAAGGCTCAATAAGTCAATACGTCCAATGGCAAGGAGCTGACTTGCGCGTTCCACTGCCTGAACAGCGTCCACATGAAAATGAATCGATGGGTATTCCTCAAGTACTTTAGCAATTCCAGCAATTGGTTGAACTGCTCCGACTTCATTATTGACAGCCATCACACTTACTAGAATCGTCTCTTTGCGAAGACTCTCTTTTAATTGTTCTACATTTACAATTCCTTTTGAATCGACATCTAAATAAGTTACTTCAAACCCGAAGCGTTCGAGTTGCTTACACGTTTGAAGGACTGATGGATGTTCAATTTTTGTGGTGATGATATGTTTCCCAAAAACAGACTTCTCAAGCGCTGTCCCTTTAATCGCCCAGTTATTCGATTCAGTCCCGCCTGAGGTGAAGAAAATCTCCTCAGGTTGAACTGATAATAAACTAGCCACTTGTGCTCTTGCCTTGGTCAACACTTGATATGCATCGACTCCTAATTGATGTAAGCTAGATGGATTTCCGAAGAACTTTTGGCTAACTTGAACATAGCTCGTTAATGCATCATCATAAATTTCCGTTGTTGCTGCATTATCAAAATAAATCATTCTACTTTCCTTTCAAACTCCATTAGTTTGCAACGATGTTTACTAAACGTCCTGGAACGGCAATCACATTACGGATTGTTTTTCCTTCGATGGCAGATTTCACTGATTCATGGTCTTTGGCAAGTGCCTCAAGAGCTGCAGCATCTGCGTCGGTTGGAACCATTACGCGTGCTTTAATCTTACCATTCACTTGGAAAATGACTTCAACTTCATCTTCGACTAATTTAGATTCATCGTAAGTTGGCCATGGTTCATAACTGATTGATTCTGTAAATCCAAATTTACTCCAGATTTCTTCAGCCATATGTGGTGCTAATGGCGCAATCAATTGTACAAGACCTTTCATGTAATCGAATGGCAATGCGTCTGCTTTATAAGCTTCGTTGACAAAAATCATCATTTGAGAAATTGCAGTGTTGAAATGCAACTCTTCGAAGTCTTCTGTCACTTTCTTCACTGTTTGATGGTACACTTTATCCAATTTACCATCGTTTAGTTTTGTGATACGGTCACGCATCTTACCATTATCATCAATCATCAATCTCCAGAAGCGATCTAGGAACTTACGGCTACCTTCAAGTCCTTTTTCACTCCAAGCAATCGATGCGTCAAGAGGTCCCATGAACATTTCATAGACACGTAATGTATCCGCACCATATTCACGAACAACATCATCAGGGTTTACAACGTTCCCTTTAGATTTAGACATTTTCTCATTACCTTCACCGAGAATCATCCCTTGGTTAAATAATTTTTGGAATGGTTCTTTGTTTGGAACAACGCCTAAATCGTATAACACTTTATACCAGAAACGAGCATATAGTAAGTGTAGAACGGCATGCTCCGCACCACCAATATATAAATCAACTGGTAACCATTGTTTTACTTTCTCTGGATCTACAATTTTTTCTTTGTTATGTGGATCAACATAACGTACAAAGTACCATGAGCTTCCTGCCCATTGTGGCATTGTATTTGTTTCACGACGACCCTTCTTACCTGTTACAGGGTCTGTGACATAAAGCCAGTCTTCAATTGCAGCCAGTGGAGATTCCCCAGTACCACTAGGACGAATTTTATCTGTTTTAGGCAATACTAATGGCAATTCAGATTCAGGAACAGTTGTCATAGTACCGTCTTCCCAATGAATCACTGGAATTGGTTCACCCCAATAACGTTGGCGTGAGAACAACCAGTCGCGTAGACGATAGCTTACTTTAGCTGCTCCTACGCCATGTTCTTCTAGCCATTCATTCATTTTTGCAATCGCATCAGCTTTATTCAATCCATCTAGGAAATCTGAATGAATATGCACACCGTCACCAGTGTATGCTTCTTCTTCGACGTTTCCGCCTTCGATGACTGGAATGATGTCTAATCCAAATACTTTAGCGAATTCGTAGTCGCGTTCATCGTGAGCTGGAACAGCCATGATCGCACCTGTACCATAAGTACTTAATACATAGTCTGCAATCCAGATCGGAATTTCTTTTCCGTTTACTGGGTTAACCGCGTACGCACCAGTAAATACCCCTGTTTTTTCTTTAGAAAGTTCTGTACGTTCTAAGTCTGATTTTGTAGAAACAGCTGCAATATAAGCATCCACTGCTTCTTTTTGTTCAGGAGTGACAATCTTTTGAACCAATTCATGTTCTGGCGCTAATACATTGTAAGTCGCTCCAAATAATGTATCCGGACGTGTTGTGAAGACTTCGAAGCTTTCGTCTGTACCTTTAACGTTGAAACGAACTTGAGCTCCTTCTGAACGACCAATCCAATTTCTTTGCATATCTTTGATGCTTTCTGGCCAATCTAAATCATCCAAATCTTCTAAAAGACGATCAGCGTATGCAGTAATTTTAAGCATCCATTGTTTCATTGGTTTACGGTAAACAGGATGTCCTCCACGTTCACTCTTACCATCAATAACTTCTTCGTTTGCTAGTACTGTTCCAAGCGCTGGGCACCAGTTCACTGGAATTTCAGCTTCATAAGCAAGTCCCATTTCCACTAATTTTGTGAAAATCCATTGAGTCCATTTATAGTATTCTGGATCCGTTGTATTAATTTCGCGGTCCCAGTCATAGCTGAACCCTAATTCATTAATTTGACGTTTGAAGTTCGCAACGTTTACTTTCGTGAATTCTGCTGGGTCATTTCCTGTATCAAGAGCGTATTGTTCTGCAGGAAGTCCAAATGCATCCCATCCCATTGGGTGAAGTACATTGTATCCTTGTGCACGTTTCATACGAGAAATGGCATCTGTTGCTGTATAACCTTCTGGATGTCCTACGTGAAGTCCTTGTCCTGAAGGATAAGGGAACATATCTAACGCGTAGAAGTTTTTCTTAGAAGGATCTTCTGTTGTTTTGAACGTATGATGTTCTTTCCAATATTTTTGCCATTTAGGCTCGATTTCTAGATGATTAAATGTCATCTGATTCACTCCTTTCAAAATAAAAAACGCCCCACCTGTCATTGACAGATAGGACGCAATACGTGTTACCACCTAATAATTTTACTCATCTTACCTGTAACGCGGGCGAGGCGGATACTCTTACTATCAGTTCAGAGTTCGGCTAAAAGGCGAGTTCAGTTTATTGAAATGATGCATTTTCACCAACCATGCACTCTCTACGTCTATCAAAGAAACTTACTATTCCTCTATCTGCTTTTGTGAGTATTATTCTAGCAGATTATTTAGAAACTTTCAACACTTGACCAACTCGGATAGTATTTGAAGTTAAGCCGTTTAAAGCTCTTAATTCAGATAATGTTAAGCCGTTATTCTTAGCGATACGGAATAAAGTATCACCTGCTTGAACTGTGTGAGTTGATGCACCAGTTGAATAGCTTACTGTAGTCGCTTTAGTAGTTGAAGTTGTTGCTTTTGCTGAACCAGATACTACTAATTGTTGACCAGGACGAATTGTGCTTGTTTCTGATAAGCCGTTGATTGATAACAATGTTGTTAATGAAATACCGTGGTTGTAAGCAATACGGTATAAAGTATCTCCTGCTTTAACAGTATAAGTACCGTTACCAGATGTTGACCCAGCTGATTGGTAGCTTACTTGTGTAGCAGTTGCTTGGCTAGCATTTCCTGAAACAGATAATGTTTGGCCAGGACGGATTACTGAAGATTGTGATAATCCATTGATGCTTAATAATGTATTTAAGCTCATGCCTGAACGACGAGCGATACTGTATAAAGTATCACCTGCTTGAACTGTATATGTTCCAGAAGTTGATGTTGAAGTCGCTGTTGTTTTAGATGGTGTGTATCCTGCAGATACAGTACGTCCATCTGATTGACCAACTGTTAAGCTTTGTCCAGGGAAAATCACTGATGATTGTGATAATCCGTTAATGCTTAATAATGTGTTTAAGCTCATACCTGAACGACGTGCAATACTGTATAAAGTATCACCTGGTTGAACAATGTAGTTACCAGAGCTTGTACGAGTTGAAGCAGTATTTGTTTTAACGACTGTTGATGCAGATTCTCCACCTACAACACGTAAAGTTTGACCTGGTTGAATTACACTTGAAGTAGAAATTCCATTTGCTGAAACTAATTGAGATAAACTCATACCAAATTTACGGCTAATTCCATATAATGTATCCCCTGCTTTAACTGTGTAGTATCCATTTGCAGTTGCTTTAGCAGTATTTGAAACTGATTTTGTGCTTACTGTTGTAGCTACTGTAGAATTTGTTTGTTTTGCTGGTGTGCCTAAAGATAATGATTGACCAGGACGAATCACTGATGAAGTTGATAAACCATTCACAGTTAATAATTGGTCTACACTTACACCCGCTTTACGACTGATACCGTATAAGGTATCACCTGCTTGAACTGTATATTGTCCGCCAGTAGAAGAAGTTCTTTCTTCAATACTAGCAGCAATCGCAGTTGCAGTCCCATTATCATATTTTGTTAATCCGTATTGTTCGATGATACGGTTTAATTTTGCATAGTAAGCAGTATCTGTTGCATAACGTCCTGTTAAATAACGTGTAGCATCTTGATAGCTGTTTGTACGGCTCTTCCAAGCACCTGAATAGAACAATGGTGCACCTTTAATACCGTTGATGATTTTATCTACATAGTCATCCATAGACTCTTTGTAAGAAGGATATTTTCTGAAGTTATCGTAAATACCATAGTATTTTTGAGCTCCAGCATCTTCTAATGTATACATGTTTACAGATTGACCGTTGTAGTTCCCTTTCACACCAAATAAGTTGTGGTTTGGTTCAGCAGATAACGCACTAGTTCCCCATGCAGATTCTAACGCTGCCTGTGCGATCATTACTGAAGTATATACATCTTTTCCTTCTGTAGCTTGTTGAGCTGCAGGAATAATTTTATTTAAGAATTGTTGCGCTGGTGATTGTACTTGATTTGAAGGTACTGTATACGCATGTGATTTTGGCGCAAGTACTAATCCCGCTACTGTAGTCGCTCCAACAACTGCAACTGTCTTTTGTAAGTTTTTATTTGCAGCCTGTAAAGCTTTCATTTGTTTTTCCTTTTTTAAACGTAAATATCTTTCGTGTTTTGTTTCTGTCATCCTTTTTTCCTCCATCTAAAAACTAATTCGTTATTCATTATAGTAGGATAAATTCTTTTGTGTAGGGGAACGTTGCACGAACACGCGAATCGTCGTATACTCTTAATATCCGTAAAAATTATGTAACAAAATGTAAAATTTTAGTTAAGAGGTGCTTATTTTGAAGAATGCACAGCAATTTAGTCACGAAATGATTCTTTCTGTAAATTTAGAAGACGGGATTTTTATCGATGCAACCGCAGGAAATGGACATGATACACTTTTCATGGCACAACATATAGAAAAAGGATCAAAAATTTTGGCTTTCGATATTCAAGAGAAAGCTATTTTACAAACAAGACAATTATTACAAAACCATGACTTTGAGCATAAAGTGACCTTTATTTTGGACTCTCACGCTCAAATTTCGAACTATTTAGACGATCAAGATTTGGTTCGATTAGCGATTTTTAATCTTGGTTATTTACCAGGAAGTGATAAAAAAATCATCACAACTCCCTCTTCTACTCTAGAAGCCATCCAAATTTTACTAGATCGATTAGAGAAAAAAGGGAAAATAATCATCGTTTCCTACTATGGGCATGATGGTGGAATCGAAGAAAAGAATTCTGTAGAAGAACTCCTCACGACTCTCCCGCAGAAGGAATGGTCTGTATTAAAATATCAATTCATCAATCAAATTAACTGTCCACCAATTTGTTATGTCATAGAAAAAAAGTAGAAAATTATCATATATGATAATTTTCTACTAAAAACAAAATCCAACCTCTTTTTAGAGGTTGGATTTCTTCATTATATTAAGCAAAATAAGCTTTTAACTCTTCTACTTTATTCAGTTGTTCCCATGGAAGTTCAATATCTGTTCTACCGAAATGTCCATAAGCGGCTGTTTGTTGGTAGATTGGTCTACGTAAGTTTAATGTTTCGATAATTCCTTTTGGAGTTAAACGGAACTCTTTACGAATCACTTCGATAATTTTTTCTTCTGGTACATGGTTTGTTCCAAATGTATCTACAGCGATGGAAACTGGTTGTGCTACCCCAATGGCATACGCTAATTGAATTTCACATTTATCAGCAAGACCGGCTGCTACAACATTTTTAGCAATGTAACGAGCTGCATAACTTGCTGAACGGTCTACTTTTGTAGAGTCTTTACCAGAGAAAGCTCCACCACCGTGACGAGCATAACCACCGTACGTATCAACAATGATTTTACGTCCAGTTAATCCTGAGTCACCAACAGGTCCACCGATAACGAATTTACCAGTTGGATTAATGAAGTAACGAGTTTCGTCGTCTAATAATTCAGCCGGAACAACTGGTTTTACAACATACTCAAGCACATCTTTTCTGATTTGCTCTTGAGAAATTTCTTCATCATGTTGTGTACTTACAACGATTGTATCAATACGTTTTACTTGGTGTTCAGGTGTGTATTCAATTGTCACTTGAACTTTACCATCTGGTCCTAAGTAATCTAATTGTTTTTCCTTACGAACTTTTGCAAGTTGATAAGCTAACTTATGACTTAAGTCGATTGGTAGTGGCATATATGATTCAGTTTCGTTTGTTGCATAACCAAACATTAATCCTTGGTCTCCAGCTCCAAACTCTTCTGCTTGTCCACGAGTTTCTAATGCATCGTCAACCCCCATTGCGATATCTGGTGATTGTTTATCCAGTGAAACTAATACCGCAACTGAATCTGCATCATATCCATATTTACGGTCTGTATAACCGATTTTACGAATTGTATCACGAGCTACTTGTTGATAATCGACAACAGCACTTGTTGTGATTTCTCCTACTAATACGACTAAACCAGTGTTTACTACTGTCTCACAGGCTACACGCGCTGTTGGATCTTGAGCAAGAATTGCATCTAAAATACCATCACTAATTTGGTCTGCGATTTTATCGGGATGTCCTTCTGTTACGGATTCCGATGTAAATAAAATTTTTTCCATTTCTTTTTCCCCCATTCAATTCCGGTTACAAGGCATCTACACATTGTGTATCCTTTCGGGAATATCATTTTTAACTTTCTCATTATAGCATTTATTGTAAAAAAAGATAGCAAAAACTACTATTATATGAACATTTTTTTCAAACATAAGAAAAAAGCCTAAGTTCAAAGACTTAGACTTTCTTCAAGAGGATTTTATTCTATTATTTTACTTCTTTACGAACAATTGCGTATGCGCCAACTAATAACACACTTGCAATTACAACTAGAAGATTGTAGTTTGTTGTACCTGTATTTGGTAATTCAGGTTTTTCTTCTGTAGTTGTTGTATTTTCAGTTGTCACTACTGTACTTGGTCCTTCTGTTGTTGTTGTAACAGTTGTAGGAGCTTCTGTAGTAGTTGTTACTGTTGTCGGAGCTTCCGTTGTTGTTACTGTTGTTGGAGCTTCCGTTGTTGTTGTTACTGTTGTTGGAGCTTCCGTTGTTGTTGTTACTGTTGTTGGAGCTTCCGTTGTTGTTGTTACTGTTGTTGGAGCTTCCGTTGTTGTTGTAACAGTTGTAGGAGCTTCTGTAGTAGTTGTTACTGTTGTCGGAGCTTCCGTTGTAGTCGTTACTGTTGTTGGAGCTTCCGTTGTTGTTGTAACAGTTGTAGGAGCTTCTGTCGTTGTTGTAGCTGTCGTAGGAGCTTCCGTTGTTGTTGTTGACGTTGTAGTAGTCGTTGTTGTTGTTGTAGTCGTTGTTGTCTCTTCTTTTGGATTCACAATTGTTTTTGTTACAGCGTGATCCGTTCCGAAGTCTTCAACGTTAACGACAGTTTCAGCGTCTTTAATAACGAATCCTGCAGGAGCTTCTGTTTCTGTCAAGATATATTTATCTTTTAATAATGCATTAACAGTAATATTACCATTTTCATCAGTTTCGTATTCACCGATTACTTGGTTGTTCGCTTCACGTACTACTTTAAATTTAGCACCTTTAATTGGTTGGTTAGCGTCATCCACTTTATGAACGTTGATTGTAAATACATAACCGACACCGGCACCACCAGCAATTTGAACTGCAGAAGCATTGGTTATTTCTTTAATAACGACACCTTTACCTTTTAATGTAGCGTCATTCTTTAATAATTCGCCATCAACTGGTTGGTAGTTTAATCGAACATCATAATCAATACGGTATTGATCCGCTTCAGTAATATCGCCTAAATCAATAACGAAAGATTGTCCATCTTCAGCGACTGTCACTTTATGTTGATCTGTAACATCAACACGGTCAGAGAATTGCCATTCACCATCTACAAAAGCAAATTTACCTTTAATAACTCTAATACTATCTTTTACATAGCTAGCGTTTGTAAATTTCAAATGGTCTTCTAATGTAACTTCTTTAATATTTTGACGGTTACGGTTTACAGAAATTGTATAAGAAATTGTCTTGTTGTCTGTATTGTTTACCCAACTTGTTTTTGTTAAAGTTCTTGGATTTCCATCACCAATCCCTTTAAATGTCACTTTACCAGCAACTTTTGTTACACCGTTGACTGTCACAACGACAGGAATTTCACCTTGTTGTGGATGTTTCTTAAAGTCAATACGTGCATAGAAGAAGAACGAACCATTTGTATCGGAATGTTTTTCAACATAGTCTGTATACGTTAATGTTAATTTTTTGTTTTCAGCATCAACTTTAGCATGAGCGATAATTTCATTTGTGTTAATATCGCGAATTTCAAAACTATCAGATGTAATGATTAATGCATCTGGTACGGTAACTGTAGTTTGGTCACCTGCTTTAACATTTTTACCTGCTAAATCATATGTTGCATTAATACGGAAGGTAGCCCATTGTGCTAAATCCCAATTTAGATCTCCACCTTCGTTATTGGTTACATTAACAATTGTAATGGTATCTGCAAATTTACCAGTCACAGAAACTGCAGGTGTCGTTTCTTCAGCAGATGCATTATGAGAAGCTAATGTGAAAAGTGCTGTTAATAAAAATAGTAAGAACGAAAAAATCCCCAATTTTTTCCCGTTTTTGTTCATCGTGCTTTCCTCTTTTCTTATTAAATTGATGGTAAAAAATTACCTCTCCCGTTCATTTTATCACATTTAATTCCTAATTAATACCTTAAAGGTGAAATTCACCGCGTTTTTTTCATCTTTTTTTCAAAGAATTTTTCCCAAAATGCTCAGAAGCCTTGAAAAATAAAGCGTTTTAGCGGTTCGTTTTCTTTGAGCTAATTAAAAAATACACAATCATTTCCATCCTAAAAGCCCTTAAACAGCGCCCAACCTTGACAAGAACTCTATTATTACCTATCATTAAGCTATACTTAAGAATGAGGTATTATTATGAATAATGAATCGCAGACGATATCAATCGAAAGCATTCTTCACCAAGCAACTACCCCGTGGTTGAGCTTTGTCTTAGCACCGCTTGGTTATTGCTTTATCGGTTTGATTCTTGCATTAAGACAACAGCAATTTCAATTTTTGCATTTTGTCGTTTTATTTTTATTTTTTGTAGCTATTTACTTACAAGAAAATTCATATCGCAAACTAGCACTTCATCCAGAGAAAAAGAAATGGCCAGTCATTGCATTAACGAATGTTATTCTCTTTGCAATTCTCTTCTATTTCTACCAAACAGTCGCTATTAGGGTGGTTCTTCTTCTCTTTGCCATTGTGCTATTTAATCATACGAATCTGTTTGAAGTGAAGGTAAATGAAGTTTCATATATTTATCATCTGCTACTAAATGGGATTGCTAAATACTATATCGCAAATTTCGTTACAGTATATGTACTCAGTGGCAATGTAACTTCTGCTATTAGCGCTCAACTCTTCCAATATGTTTTATTTGGACTGTATGTGTCTCATATCAAAACAAAACTAACAGAGCGAAAAGAAGGAAAAAGACATTTCGGCCCAGTAGCTGCTATCTTTAATGTATTTGTCAGTCTGTCATGGCTAGTAGGAACAGTCGTTTACTACTTATGGTATTTGAATCATTTCAATATTTTGGGAATCATTTTATTCTCATTATCATTATTAATTCCGATTCTTTACCAAATCCACTTTAGAAAACAGTACACAGTGAATCGTTTAATTACATACCTCCATTGGTATTTAGTTGTAATGTCTGTTTTATATGGATTCTTTATCGCAATTTAAATCAAAAAAATGGTTGGACAATTGTCCAACCATTTTTTGTTTATACTTCTTTTTGACCATAGGCGCAAATATCGAGTAATGGACAACTTGCACATTTCGGTTTTCTGGCAATACAATGATATCTTCCAAAGAAGATCATCCAGTGATGGGCTTTTCCCCATAAATCTTTTGGTAATTTCTTACAAAGTGTTTCTTCTACTTCTAAAACGGATGCCGATTGCTTAACCATTTGGAGTCGTTTAGAAATACGTTCTACGTGAGTATCTACTGCAAATGCAGGCAATCCAAACGCAACGCTTAACACGACATTCGCTGTCTTTTGCCCAACTCCTGCTAGTTGCATCAACTCTTCTCTTGTACGTGGAACTTCTCCGTTAAATCGTTCAACCAATTGCTGTGCGCACAGACGAATATTCTTTGCCTTATTTCTGTAAAGGCCTAAGGATTGAATACACTCAATCACCACTTCTTCTTCACTATTCGCTAAAGCATGCGCATTTGGATAAATAGCAAACAATTTTGGAGTGACTTTATTCACACCTTTATCGGTTGCTTGCGCGCTGAGAATAGTCGCAATCAGCAATTGAAACGGCGTCTCGTGATCCAGTTCGCAATGCGCATCTGGAAATAGTTTTTGCATTTCGAGAACTGCTTGTAATGTTTTTGCTTTTGATAACATCTTATCTTTTCACCCAATTCACTAATGGAACTGATTGACTAGCAGTTTCATTTGGTTTTACGTCTACTTGTGCATTCTTCGTGCGAGTTTCAGACGCTACTAATTGTTGCGCAGATTGAATCCCTTTGTTCTTCCAAGCCAGTAAAATACGGTCAATATATTTCACATTATGCGCTTGATTTAAAACCGCCTCTTTTAAGGCAGCCACGATTAATTCCTGTGGATACTTGTCGTTATGAATCCATCCAGAAATCATCTCAATTTCAAAACCGCTTAACTGACGATTAAACTCTTGCTCAATTAACGTCAACACATTGACATCTTTTTGCGACATCTTTTCAACACTAAAAGAGTTTTGCTTAAATAACACTTCTAATTGACGAAGAAGCGGTTTAAAGCTATAGTAATCCACTTTTTTCCCGTCTTGTGCTTCGCGCTGTTTAATCTCTAACACTTGTCGATCCATTAAATGTTGAATAATGCTAAATAATTGTCTTTCGTCGACTCCAAATTGTTGGCAAGTTTCTCGAATATTTAACACAAATGATTCTTCTGGATGTCGTTGCATTAACCATGCAATTAATAAGCATTCATCTGCAGTCAATTGCAATTTTCGGTAATTTTGAAGTAATGCATTTGGAACAGACGTACTGCCACTATAAATCCAATGTTCTTGGAATGTTAATGCCATTTTTTGACCTCCCTCTTTTAAAAAAGAGCCAACGACTCATGTCAGCGGCTCTTTCATATTCTTTTTATTATGGATAAATACGATTTAATAAACGTGGGAATGGAATAGCTTCACGAATATGTTTCGTACCAGCAATAAACGTTACTAGACGTTCTAACCCAAGACCGAATCCTGAGTGAGGAACAGAACCATATTTACGTAAATCTAAGTAGAATGCATAATCATCTGGATTTAATCCATTTGATTTAATTCTCTCTAATAATTTATCGTAGTCCGTTTCACGCTCACTACCCCCGATAACTTCTCCGTATCCTTCTGGAGCAAGTAAGTCTGCACAAAGTACACGACTTTCATTTCCAGGTACTGGTTTCATGTAGAAAGCTTTAATCTCAGTTGGATAGTTGATAACGAATGTTGGTACTCCAAAGTGATTTGAAATCCATGTTTCGTGTGGTGAACCGAAGTCATCTCCGTGTTCTAAGTGTTCGTAGTCAGTATCTTCATCGTTTTCATGCGCTTGTAATAAGTCAATCGCTTCATCATATGTGATACGTTTGAACGGTTCGCTAATATATTTCTTCAATAATTCAGTATCACGTTCAAGAGTTTCTAACGCATGTGGTGCACGGTCTAATACGCCTTGAATTAAGGCTTTAACGTATGCTTCTTGTAAGTCTAATGACTCGTCATGTGTTAAGTATAAATACTCAGCATCCATCATCCAGAACTCTGTTAAGTGACGACGAGTTTTAGATTTTTCTGCACGGAATACAGGGCCGAAGTCGAATACGCGACCGAATGCCATTGCTCCAGCTTCTAAGTATAATTGACCAGATTGTGTTAAGTACGCTGGATCTCCGAAGTAATCTGTTTCGAATAATTCAGTTGAATCTTCAGCCGCATTTCCAGAAAGAATTGGGCTATCGAATTTAATGAATCCATTTTTATCAAAGAACTCGTATGATGCATAAATAATCGCATTACGAATTTCCATAATGGCATGTTGTTTTGTTGAACGTAACCATAAATGACGGTGGTCCATTAAGAAATCAGTACCATGCTCTTTTGGAGTGATTGGATATTCATGACTCTCCCCGATTAATTCGATGTCTTTTACTAATAACTCATAGCCTAATTTAGAACGAGTATCTTCTTGAACAACACCTGTTACAAATACAGAACTTTCTTGTGTTAATCCTTTTGCTAATTCAAAAGTTTCTTCGCTTACGTCTGCTTTTACTACAATTCCTTGGAAATAAGCTTTTCCATCACGTAATTGTAAGAACGCAATTTTTCCGCTAGAACGTTTGTTAGTTACCCAAGCACCAATGGTAACGGTTTGTCCAACGTAATCTTTTGCTTGATTCATTGTTATAGTTTTCAAAATATCACTCTTCCTTTACTTATATGATTCAATAAATTCCTTAATTCGATTAGCGGCTTCTCTTAATTCCTCTTCGCTATTAGCACAGCTAAGTCTTAGGAAACCGTTGCATCCAAAGTTCTCTCCGGATACTGTTGCAACCCCTGCTTCTTCGAGTAGCTTTAGAGCAAACTCTTCTGAAGAAGCTACGCCTACGATATGCATGGCTACTTTCACATTCGCGAATAAGTAGAACGCTCCTTTAGGCTTCTCACACTTAATTCCTTGAATATCGTTTAGTAATCCATGAAATACGTCGATTCTTCTTTGGAACTCATCACGCATTTCTTTTTTACTAACTTCAACATCTTCGTTAAAAGCGCGAATGGCTGCATACTGTACAACCGCAGCAGGATTACTTGTTGTATGACTTGTTAAGTCATTTAAAGCTCTAATGATTCGTTTTGGACCGAATACATATCCAAGTCTCCATCCAGTCATCGCAACTGATTTTGATAATCCATTAATGACTAATGTGTTATTAAAAATCTCTTGGGATAAACTTGCCATACTGATGGAAGGCGCATCATAGACTAACTCATAATAGATTTCATCTGATACGACAAATACATTATGTTCTAATGCCCAATTTCCAATCTCTTGTAACTCTTCTTTTGTATACAAGAGCCCTGAAGGATTCGAAGGCGCATTGAGCACCAAGAGTTTTGTCTTATCTGTTACGTATTCGTTTAATAAATCAACTGTTAGTTTAAACGAATTTTTTTCTCTAGTCTCAATATACACCGGAACGCCATCTGCTAATTGAATTTGTTCGGCATAACTCACCCAGTAAGGAATTGGAATTAAAACCTCGTCTCCTGGATCTACTAAAGTCATAAAGACTGAATACAGCGCAAATTTAGCACCCGCAAAAGTCGCAACTTGCTCCTTTTGCAAATCAATTCCATCTTTACGTTTATGAAAATCACAAATCGCCTGTCTTAACTTATCTATTCCCAAAGCTGGTGTATAATGATCGGTTTCGTGTTTTCTTAAAGCATCAATGGCTGCCTCTGTAATCACTTCAGGTGTATTAAAATCAGGTTCACCAATCGACAAACTAATGATCTTTCTTCCCTGAGCTTTTAGTTCTCTAGCTTTTTGTGTCATCGCTAGAGTTCCTGAAGGCAAAATTTTCGATACTCTATCTGAAATTTTTACCATAAATCACCAATTTCTATATATTCTCAATATCTTTAATCCATTTACCATTTTTCGCTGAAATATAGTAATAACCAATACGTTGATTACTCATACGATAATTGACTTCCCATACAGGTTCCCCATTTAAAAGGCCAAGTCTTGCTTCAAGCACTTCAACATCTGGTTTATCTTGTAATGTAATAGAACGAGCTTCTTGCTCATTGACCACTGCTGATTGCTGAAGAATTGTGACATCTCCACCTTCTTCAGGAATGATTGCGTAGATGGCATTTCCGTCTTTATCTTCACCCATAACGGTGTAATAAGACGCATCCGTATTGTACAAGTAAAACTTCGTTACTTTTGAAAATTCTACGGTTGGTGCCATCATCGTAAGTGCTTCGTTACGTTTTTTAATCTTTGGATCCACACTTACTAAAAAGATACTTGCAGCAGCTAAAAATAATAGAAATAAAGTGAGTAAAAGAATAAACATTGTTCTGCGTTTCATCAATTTCTCTCCTCTACTCTAATTTTCATAGATAATGGTATTATACGCTATTTAAAGCAAAAATACCACCATCCACCATAAAAGAACGCTACGAATTTATATTCTTTGTAACGTTCAAACACTTCTTAAATGGTTTCTCAATGACCACGGCATTTTCTGGAAAAACGCTCTTCACTTTCAGTGCATATTTACTAATTGTAGCCCGAACATCTAATAGCCAAATCTCGGCATTTTTTTGATGAGGTCTACTAAAACGTCCTAGTCCCTGATAGAGTTGAAGCAGCATCATCTTCATCGCATAATGTCCAAAATAAGAACGCTCTTGTTCCTTCATTTCAAGTTGAATAATTTGTTGCGCTGTGGATACCGGATTTGGGAACGGCAATTTTGTAATCACGAGGGAATCAATCGATTGTCCACCACTATCAAATCCTTCCCAGAAACTATAAACACCAAGTAAAATCGCTTCATTTCGTTCTTGGAAACGACGTTGAATTCTTCGTCCCATCTGAGGACCTTTTTGAGCAAGCAAATCAATCTGATGAGCGTAACAAAATCCTTCTAACAAGCTCTCTACTGCTAAGAGCGCTTCTACTGAATGCATTAATACAAGCATTCTTCCACCCTTGCGCTCATATATCTGTTCAATGCATCTTGCAATTTGTGCGTGATATTGTTGACTTGAAGAAGAATTCACGGCCACTAAATCATTTGGAATGAAAATATGATGATTACTATGATTCTTTTCAGTATTAATCACCGTAAGCTTCTCTTTTGCTTCTAACTCATGGAATAATGGCGTAAACGTTGGTATCGTTGCAGAAATCCCAATCAGTTGTCTGATTTTCTCTTTAAATTGATTGAAGACTTCAATGACCGGTCTAACTCTTAATAGTTCGAGGGTATTTTGTCCATATTGCTCTTTTTCTTCAATGACAAAATAATCATTCCCATCCTTTTGGAATTGCGCAATAGATTCTATTAACTCTTGCAATAAATGTGTACTCTCTTCGTATAAACTTGTCTTATCTGCATTGGCTTGTAATAGATTCATCACGCCAGACAGAGCTTTTTGCATCGCCTTCACCATTTCACAGTGAATAGAATCTTTCCACTCTGTAGCTGTAAATACAAAAGAAGTTGACAGTTGTTGAGTGCTCTTCAATTCTTCAAACCACGTTTCATATAAATCACAGATTTCTAATAACTTACGATTCATAGTACGAGAAAGATGTTCCTCTTCTTTCGAGAAATGAAACATCGCATTTAAGTGATGATCAGACCACAATTGTTGCACTTCAAATAGAGGAGAGAAATTAACGGTAATCGTGCCAAATTGTTCTAGTGCATGCTCAAATTGTTGCACTTCATCGAGAAGAACAGCAGGTTTAATACGATGAGCAATCGTTGAGGCATACTGGATAAGGAAGGCATGATTCGTTACCACAACAGGACTCTGTTGTACATAAGTGACCGCCTTGTTCCAATATAGACTTCCTTCTTTCTCTGCTTCTTTCACCGAAATGTTTTTCCACAACGATGCTTGATGGAGGACTTGGTTACATTCCGATAAATCTCCTGTCTTCGTCTGGGTAATCCAGACGATTAACCCCATGATTGAAAGACTATTTCTGGCACTTCTTTCTTCCTTATACTTTTGAACTGAACGTTTAAATGCAGATAAATCAATATAATGTCGTTGCCCCTTTATAGATACGACTGACGTCTTTATCTTCAACTCAGAAATAAGTGGTGCGATACTATCTTCCATCAATTGTTGTTGCAACAGCAAATTCGAAGTTACAATCCAGATTGGATTACGCTTACTAGCTTTTTCAAACGCTGCTAATAAATATGCGTAAGTCTTACCTGAACCAGGACTTGCTTCGATAAAATGCAAAGGTTCATCCTTTTCAAGAAGCGATTCAATCGTTGAAATCATCTTACGTTGACTTGACTTATCCTCTAAAAATCCACCTTCTACTAATTTTTGATAAGCTTCTAGTGCATTGATTTTTCTCTTAGAGCTCTTCACCTCAATCTCTTCCAATACTAGCGGTGAAACAACGAAACCTTGTTCAACCGGAAGTTCTTTCTGTTCTTCTTTTATACTTTCTTTTATACTTTCTTCTAAAATCTCCTCAAAAACTTTCCCCGTATCCCCTAGTAATTCTCCTGAAAATTCGGTCAGTTGGTTCAAAGTGATATATGACAACGTCCTTAGCTTCGTCTTCATTTTTAAAAACAACTCAGCAGTTGCGCGCGCATCACTACCTGCTGTATGTACTTGGTTGTGACGAATCTCTAACCACTCTGTTAAATCACTGAGTCTATAACTAAGAGCCGTCGGATAGCAAATCTGCGCTAGTTGTACTGTGTCAATGAATGGAACCTCTAAATCGAGTCCTAATGTATCTTTTAAAGCTGATATTATGAAAGGCCCATCAAATCCTACATTATGTGCAACCAGCGTTCTATCTTCTAAAAGATTAAAAATGGTCATTGCTACTTCATCAAAATATGGAGCCTTTGCAACATCTGCGTTGGTCACTCCTGTTAATAATTGAATCTCGAATGGAATACTTTTTTCAGGATTAATATTGAGTGAGACATGTTCAATCACTTCATCGCCATTAATTAAGGTACAACCAAATTGGAAGATTCGATCCCCGCTCTCATATTTTGGCCCTGTCGTTTCTAAATCAATGACCGCATATTTTCTTACCATGAGAAAAGCTCCTTTCTAAGAATTCCTACTTATTTAGTTTACTAACTTATTTCTCTTGTTGCAAACAGTAGAAAAGGATTAAGGCAAAAAAAAGCTTGAGCGATTGCTCAAGCTTTCTTTTATTCTTTTAAATGTTCATTAAACGGTTTTACCTTTATCGATGACCACTTGTACTTCTTCTGTACCTGTTAAAACGGTATGTTGTTTTACAGTCACATCTTTATCGGCAATCACATATTCTAAATGAGCACCAGATTTAATGACTGTGTTTGAAATAATGATACTGTTCCGAACAACGGCACCCTCTTCTACGACAACATCACGGAAGATAATACTATTTTCAACAGTACCTCGAATCTTCGTACCATCTCCAAGAATAGAATTCTTCACTAGCGCCTTCTTGCCGTAGCTCGTAGGAACGGTATCTTTAACACGCGTAATCACTTGAGTGCCTGAAAGGAATACATCACGTAAGTTTTCGAAATCAAGCATTTCCATATTCAAGTCATAGTAATCTTTAATCGTATTAACAACTTTTAAGTACCCTTTGATTTGGTATGCAAATACACGTAATGTTTCAAGGTTTTTAGAGATATAATCGCGTAAGATATCTTCCCAACCAAGTGTCAAACCTTTCTTCACAATACCATTGAATAATTCTTTTGTTAAGATGTAAATCTTCACTTGTGTTGCGCATTCATTATCTGATCCATCAAAATGATAGAGTGACTCATAAACTTGATGATTTTCATCAAAGATAATTTGCGACTCCCCTACTGTTGGTTTGCGATACGTATAAGCAACTGTAATATCGGAACCTGTATCTAAGTGATATTGGAACATCTCTTTGAAATCAATATTCCCGATAATATTTGTATCAGCTAAAATAACGAACTCTTCATCCAAATCTTGCGTATACACCATCGTATTCGCTAACGCTTCAATTTTATTTTGTGGGATACGTGTTGATAAGTAGTTTGACATCGGAGTAATAATCTTCAAACCACGGTGCTTACGGTTTAAATCCCAATCTTTTCCTGAAGCGACATGATCAAGTAAAGATTTATAATTATGATTCGTTAATAATGCAATATTATCGATATCAGCATGTACAAGGGAGGATAACATAAAGTCCACCATACGATAGCGGGAAATAACTGGTAAAGCAGCTGCTGTACGATTTCTGACTAACCCTTGAAGGTCGTCATTTCTATAATTATCTGCAAACAATATACAAAACGCTTTGATCATATTAATTTCCTCCAACTTTCGTATCTTCTTCTACCACTTCGAAATTGCCGATTACGGTAATCATATCTTTTCCAAGTTCAATTTCTTCATGGCCCACAGTCACACCGCTTTTCACAACCGTGCCTTCTGCAATAATTGAGTTAACAACTGTGGCTCCCTCTTCAATGACTGCATTTTGCATGATGATACTACCTAGAACCTTGGAGTTTTTTGCAATCGATACCCCAGAAGAAACAATAGATTCATGAACTTTACCGAGTACAATAGTTCCATCTGAAATCATAGAATCTGTCACTTCGGCGCTTTCTCCGATATATTGAGGAAGTCTGCCTTCGTGGCGGTAATAAATCTTCCATGATTTATCAGAAATATTAAATTCTTCTCTTCGTTTAATTAAGTCCATATTAGCTTCCCATAAACTTTCAATGGTACCAACGTCTTTCCAATATCCTGCAAATGGAAAGGCATAAATACGGCGGTCTTCTTCAAGCAACATCGGAATAATATTCTTACCAAAGTCTTTTTCACTTTCAGGATTTTCTTCATCACGAATTAAGTATTCTCTTAATACTTTCCAGTTAAAAATGTAAATCCCCATTGAAGCTTTCGTTGAAACCGGATGTTCAGGTTTTTCCAAGAATTCTACAATACGTAAATCTTCATCCGTATTTAAAATACCGAAACGACTTGCTTCTTCTATAGGCACATTAATATGAGCAACCGTCAAGTCTGCCTTTTTCTCTTTATGGAATTCAAGCATCTTGTTGTAGTTCATTTTATAAATGTGGTCGCCAGATAAGATTAAAACGTACTCTGGATCGTATTGCTCGATATACTTAATATTTTGATAAATCGCATTGGCAGTTCCTTTATACCATTCCCCAGTTTTACCCGCAGTATACGGTGGAAGAATTGTTAATCCTCCGTCCACACGGTCTAAGTCCCACGGGTTCCCGTTTCCCATATAAGAGTTCAATTCAAGCGGCATAAACTGAGTCAAAACACCAACAGTAGAAATTCCTGAATTTGAACAATTTGAGAGAGGAAAATCGATAATACGATACTTCCCACCAAAAGGTACAGCTGGTTTAGCCATATCCTTTGTCAGTACTTGCAGACGTGTTCCTTGTCCACCTGCTAGTAGCATTGCTACGATTTCTTGCTTTCTTGCCATACGTTCAACCTCCGATTATTGATTATTGATAAGATACATTGTTGAAAACGGTGGTACGTTCACCGCAAGTTTATAATCAAAGCCCTTATGTGGTTCGGTAACTGTATGAAGTCCACGATTGACCACTCCGCTTCCGTTATACTTTTTAGCGTCAGAGTTTAAAACTACTTTGTAACTACCCCATTTTGAAACGCCAATTTCGTAATTCTTAATTAAGTTTCCTGAGAAATTAGAAATCACAATCACTGAGTCGCCTTTAGAGTTCATTCTTGAGAAGACGAAACAGTTATTCCAAACATCTTCAACTTCATGCCATCTGAAACCAGTCCAGCCACCATCTAGTTGCCATAACTCAGAATGTTTTTTATAGAATGCATTCAAGTCTTTCACATAGCGATGAGTCGCATCATGAATTGGATATTTCAATAAGAACCAGTCTAATTCTCGTTCTTCATTCCACTCAATCATTTGTGGAATTTCATTTCCCATGAAGTTTAATTTTTTACCAGGGTGGGCCATCATATACCCCATGAAAGCTCTATAGTTCGAAAACTTATCTTCATAAGGAACTGAAGCTTTATCTAGGAGTGACTTTTTACCGTGAACGACTTCATCGTGAGAAATTGGTAAAATATAATTTTCTGAGAAGGCGTACATCATTGAGAATGTAAATTGATTGTGAATTCCTCCTCTGAAAAGCGGATCTTTCTCTAAGTAATCTAGAGAGTCATTCATCCAGCCCATATTCCATTTGAAGTGGAAACCAAGCCCTCCTTCTTCTACTGGTTTCGTAACCCCAGCGAACGCAGTAGACTCTTCAGCAATCATCATTACTCCAGGATACTCATTACGAACAAACTCATTAAGAGATTGAATAAATCGAATGGCTTCTAAATTTTCGAATCCTCCGTAAATATTACGTGCAGACTCTTCTTCACTTCGACAATAGTTATAAAACAACATTGAGCTTACAGCATCCACTCGAAGTCCATCGATATGGAATTTTTCAAGCCAAAGTACTGCACTAGAGTAAAGGAATGAAAGCACTTCTGTCTTTCCATAATCAAAGACACGAGTTCCCCATCCTTTATGCTCTTGAATACGTTGGTCACTGTACTCATAGCAAGGTGTTCCATCAAATTCATATAATCCAAAGGCATCTTTCGTAAAATGTCCTGGAACCCAGTCTAAAATCACACCAATATTTGCTTTATGACATTCATCCACAAAGTACATAAAATCTTCAGGCGTTCCAAATCTAGAAGTCGCTGCGAAGAATCCTGTTACTTGATATCCCCAAGATTTGTCATATGGATATTCCGTAATCGGTAATAATTCAATATGTGTATAATTCATTTCTTTTACGTAAGGAATTAACACATCAACCATTTCACGATAGGAATATGGGTCTCCATTTTCCTTTTTCTTAAATGAGCTTAGCTCGACTTCATAAATGTTCAAAGCTTCCTGGAAGGGTACTGTTCTCTTCTTCATCCATTTTTCATCCGTCCAAGAAAAATCTGGGAAATGATAAACTTTGGAAGCAGTTTGTGGTCTTGTTTCAGCGTGACGTGCATATGGATCAGCTTTCCACAACCAGTCACCGTGATGAGGAACAATGACATATTTATAAGAATCAAACTGTTTCACATTCGGTATGGTTATTTCATAGATACCATTTTGGTTAATGCGTTCCATTCGGTAATCTGTAGGTCTCCAGTCACAAAAATCGCCTGTTACATATACCTCTTTAGCGTTTGGAGCCCAAACTCGGAATGTACATTCGTTATCACCTGGAAAGTTACCTAAGAAATCATAACTATGAAAGTTTCTTCCCTCATGAAATAAATATTCTGCTAGTTGTTGCACTAAACAATCACTCCTTTTCGCATTCGCTAACAAAAAGAAAATAAGCGTTTTCATTCTTGCTATAAAAAATTAGAGAGCTCGGTTCCCAAACAAATTCTCTTGTTATGATTATAACATATTTCTTAAATATTCGTATAGGTTTTCATGAATTTTCTTGAAAAAAATTGCTTTTTTCTCATTAATTTTCATAATCACCATTTTGGTATATCTTTCCACATGTTTGTATTACAATGGAAATAGATTTTTAAAAAAAGGGGCCTATTATGATTTTCTATCACTCACTTAAAAATAAATATCCTTCAGGGGCAGTGACGGATAAGCAAACTATTTTTATTCAAGTTAAAGTTACCAAAGAGACTCACCTCTCTTCTATCCAATTAGTTTTAAAAGAAGACTTTACACAAACAACAAGTATTTATCATCCAAGTCGCTCTACGATTGATGCGGATGCAACTTTATACTCATTTGAAATCTCACCTTTACATACAGGACTATATTTCTACTATTTTGAAGTTCGTTCTGAAATCGGAACTTACTTTCTTTCTAACCATGAATTCCAAGCTGTTCCTGTTCTGAACTATCATGAAATTAACAGTTGGCAATTAACGGTTTACGAAGAACAATTTACGACTCCAGAATGGTTTAAGGGTGGGATTATGTATCAAATCTTCCCAGACCGTTTTAAGAGAAGTGAACAATATAAAGCTAAAAAAGCCGCGAACGAAGATATTCGTTACCGTCATGATGAGTGGGATGAATTGCCTCAATCGAGTATCACACACGAAAATTACAAGGCGCAGGATTTCTTCCTTGGGAATTTAAAAGGAATTGAAGAAGAACTAGATCATTTCAAAGCCTTAAATATAAACTGTATTTACTTAAATCCAATTATGGAAAGTCCAGATAACCACCGCTACTCTACTGCAGATTATTTCAATGTGGACCCTTACTTAGGTACGAATGAAGACTTTAAAAAGCTATGTGCAAAGTTTAAAAAACATGGAATCGAAATTATTTTAGATGGCGTATTTAGTCACACTGGTGACGACAGTATTTACTTCAACAAGCAAGGTCATTATGATAGCGTGGGTGCGTATAACTCAACAGAGTCACCATACTATCCATGGTTTAGCTTTATGGAGTTTCCACATACGTATCACTCATGGTGGGGATTTACAAATCTTCCAACCGTAAATAAGTTAAACCCAGAATTTATGAATTTCATCAATAATCCTAAAACTGGTGTACTACCATTCTGGCAGCATTTAGGAATTGGTGGTTGGCGTTTAGATGTAGCCGATGAATTCCCTGATGAGTTTTTAGACGTGTTACGAGTAACCGTAAAACAAACAGATCCAGAAGCTCTCATTATTGGTGAAGTATGGGAAGATGCTACAACCAAGTATGCCTATGATAAACGTCGTCGCTATTTCTTAGGAAAACAACTCGACAGCGTTATGAACTACCCTTGGAAAGATGCCATTATTGAGTTTGTTCAAACGAAGAATGCTCATGCTTTACGCTTTGCCATCGAAGAATTGATTGACCATTATCCAAAACCAGCACTTGAGGTTCTAATGAACTTACTGGATAGTCACGATACAGAACGCATCATTACAAAAATTGGATTTGGCAATACTGAGGCCGTACCTCTCCATGAACGTCCAACTCTCGAATTAACTGGAAAAGAACTTGCGGATACGATTCAAAAACTTAAAATTGCAAGCTTCATTCAATTCACTCTTCCAGGGATTCCTTCGATTTATTACGGAGATGAAATTGGAATGCAAGGGTTCCGTGACCCATATAACCGTAAGACATTTAGCAAAAAAGAAATCAACGAAGAAATTTTCACTCATTACAAAGCGTTAACTGCCTTTAGAACTGAGTATAAAGAAGACTTTAAAGGTAACTTTAACGTTGTATATGAAAATGGAGGATGCCTTGTCTTCCAACGTGAGTCTCTTCTATGTGCTGTCAATATGAATGACAATACAGAGTACATTGAAGGTCTCCATGGTAAACAGATTTTTGCAAGCCACAAAACAAGAAATCATCCAAATGGAATTCTTGTTCCTGCGAATGGCTTTGCTGCTTATCAAATTTAATCGGTAAATTAAAAAAGATTCTCACAGTGGGGCTTGCCCACTTGTGAGAATCTCTTTTTTTATTTCATTAACCTTGAACAGGTTTGATGTGCCAAATGTCTTTTGCATACTCTTCTACTGAACGGTCAGCTGAGAAGATTCCAGCATTTGCGATATTCGCAAGACTCATCTTCATCCATTTAGATGAATCGTTGTAGGCTTTTTCAATGCGCTCTTGTGCTTCAACATAGCTGTCAAAGTCTGCAAGACACATATAGTGATCTTGAGTTAATAAGTAATCCACGATGAAGTTGAAGTTCATACCACCAACCGTCATTGTACGGATGAAATCAAGAACGGTCTTAATCTTAGGTGAATGATTATAGTATTCCCAAGGTTTGTAGCCTTTTGCATATAACGCTTCTACTTCTTCTGTTTCTAAACCGAAGATGACAATATTGTCTTCGCCTACAGCTTCGTATATTTCAACGTTTGCTCCGTCCATTGTACCAAGAGTCACTGCACCATTTAACATCAGTTTCATGTTACCAGTACCACTCGCCTCTTTACCGGCTTGAGAGATTTGTTCACTCACGTCTGCAGCTGGCAAGATGATTTCCGCTAATGTCACTTTGTAGTCCGGAATGAATACTACTTTAATGTACTCACGCACTAATTCATCACTTTCAATCATTTGAGAAATTGAGTGGATGAATTTAATAATGTTTTTCGCCATTTGGTATCCTGAAGAAGCTTTCGCAGCAAAAATGAATGTACGTGGAGTTGGACGTAATCCATTGTATTTTATCTCATGGTAAAGATATACAATGTGTAACGCATTTAATAATTGGCGTTTGTATTCATGTAATCTCTTCACTTGTACGTCAAAGATTGAATGAGGATTTACTGAAATAGCAAGCGTTTCTTTAATGTAAGTCGCTAATTGCTCTTTCTTCGTTAATTTAATGGCTTGTAAATCTTTCAGTACTTTCTCATCATCTTTATAAGCATTCAATTTAGAAATACCAGAGAGATCTTTAATGAAGTCATCTCCGATTAAATTTTCTAAGTAAGTAGCAAGTTCTGGATTTGCTTGACCTAACCAACGGCGGTGCGCAATCCCGTTTGTTACGTTACCGAATTTTCCTGGATATAAGTCGTTGAATGCTTTGAAAGTATCACGAACAAGAATATCACTATGCAGTTTTGATACACCATTTACATAATGACTACCCACGATAGAAAGATTTGCCATTTTAATCATGTCGTCATAAATAATCGCTGTATCACGTAATGTATATTGTTTGCCTTGTTCCATGACCCATAAGCAGAAACGTCTATTAATTTCTTCAATGATTGAGTAAATACGTGGAAGAATTGGTTGGAATAAGGAAACTGGCCATTTTTCCAATGCTTCTGCCATGATGGTGTGGTTTGTATATGCAAATGTCTTCGTCGTGATTTCCCACGCTTTATCCCATCCATAGCCATACTCATCCACTAATAAACGCATTAATTCAGCAACGCCCATTGCAGGGTGCGTATCATTAATATGAAGCGCTACATGTTCAGAGAAGTTTTCTAATGTACCAAATTCACGGTAATGGTTTTTCACTAATTGTTGTAATGAAGCACTAATGAAGAAGTATTGTTGTTTAATACGTAACTCTTTACCTTCATTTGTAACATCAGCTGGATATAATAATTTAGAAATAGAAGACGCAATTGCTTCTGCTTCTGATGATTTAGAATATTCACCGCGTTCAAATAGTTTCATATTGAAACCAGTTTTTGCTTTCGCTTCCCATAAACGGAGTGTGTTTACTGCTGAAGCATCATAACCAGAGATTAATAAATCATATGGTTCCGCTTGAATCGAAGTATAGTTTTTATGGTTCACTTTTAAGCCAGTTTCAGTCATGACTTGCTCTAATTCTCCACCAAAACGTACTTCAACTTCTTCATCATTACGGTACACTAAGCCATATTTTCCAAGATCCAACCATTGATCTGGGAATTCTTGTTGCCATCCATTTGTGATGACTTGTTTGAAAATCCCGTATTCGTAAAGAATTGAGAATCCTGTAACTGGGTATTCATTACTTGTTAAGGCATCTAAATAACAAGCCGCAAGACGTCCTAGACCACCATTTCCTAGACCTGGATCTGGTTCCATATTGTAAATTTCATCGAGTGAAAAATTGTTTTCGCTCAAGAACTCTTTTGCTTCCTTTTCAATACCTAAATTGAATAAGTTATTGCGAAGTGTACGTCCTACTAGGAATTCCATTGACATATAGTACGCACGTTTTTGACGAGTTTGTTTTAATGTTTGTTCATAGCTGAATTTCTTTTCCATTAAAATATCACGAACAGATCTCATCATCGCTTCGTACACTTGTCTCTTACTAGCATTTGAGATGGTTACACCAAATTGATTCTTTAATGAAGTTTCTACACGACTTGTTAAACTTTTTTCGACCATTTAAGAGCCTCCTTATTTTTATACCACTTCATGGTATAAGTCTAAATATTTCTTAGCGGACTGTTCCCAGCTTACGTCTTTTTGTAAATTGTTCTTGATAATTTGTTTCCATTCATCAGGTGATTGGTAGAAGCATGTCACAGCGCGGTAAATCGCATCCATCATATCACTAGCTTGGAAACTCTCAAACGTGAATCCATTTCCTTCAACGCCTGTAAATGGAATAACTGTATCACGCAAACCACCAACACGGTGAACAACAGGAACTGTTCCGTAGCGCATTGAAATCAGTTGTGATAATCCGCATGGCTCTGTTTTAGAAGGCATTAAGAATAAATCACTTGCCGCATAGATTTTTGCAGACATCTCATTAGAGAATAATAAAATACTACGAACACGATCATGTCTGTAATGTTCTAGTGAACGTAAGGCACTCTCGTAATGAGCATCCCCTGTCCCTAGAATGACTAATTGTGCACCTGTTTTAAGGATTTCTTCGCTTGCTTGTAAAATTAAGTCGATTCCTTTTTGATGAGTGAGACGCGTTACCATTCCGATTAAAGGAATATCGGCATTCACTTCTAAATCCATCTCTTTTTGGAATGCTAATTTATTTTGAACCTTATCTTCAAAGGTTTTTAAGTCGTAATTTACAGGAATCATTGGATCTGTTTTTGGATTGAATTTATCCACATCAATTCCGTTTAAGATTCCTCGTAATTTTCCTTGTTCAACAGTTAAAATCTTGTCGAGTCCATATGAGAAATAAGGGTCCAAGATTTCACGAGCATACGTTTCACTTACTGTATTCACGCGGTCTGCTAATTGAATCGCACCTTTTAGTAAGTTCACGTCACCATTGTAAATGAGTGCGTCAAAATATTTATTTTCTAATCCGAAAAGATTTCCCATTTCATATGGGTTGAATCGACCTTGGAATTCGATATTATGAATCGAAAGCACACTCTTCATATCTTTATAGAATTCTGCTTCACGACTCTTCAACACGTCTAAGTAAATGACAGAAAGTGCTGTATGCCAGTCGTTTACATTCACAACATCTGGTTTAAAATCAAGAGCTGGTAAGATTTCAAGAGCTGCTTTTGAGAAGAAAGCAAAACGTTCTCCATCATCAATTTGACCATAAATACTGTCACGATTAAAATATTGTTCATTATCTACAAAATAACAAGGAACTCCGTCCACTTCAGTCTCGAAAATTCCACAATACGAATGTCTCCAACCTAAATCAACAAATTGGTATGCTTTGTATTTTAAGCCAAAACGTTCGCGGTCAATACTAGAATACAAAGGTAAAATAACACGTGCATCTACGCCTAATTCACGAAGGGCTTTTGGAAGAGAACCAATAACGTCTCCTAACCCTCCTACTTTAACAAAGGGAGCTGCTTCAGCTGCAATAAAACAAACTTTCATACACTTTCTCCTTTAACTTGTGATAGGTTTATTATACCTTGAAATCATGAAAAGAACTAGACTTCTTATATAATAAAATAAATAAATTAAACTAAATAAAAAACCTAGGACAAATGTCCTAGGTTCAATTGGCAATTAAATTTCTGGGTAGATATCTTCCACAGATTTTTCTGGGTCAATCACGATGAATAAGTTACCGTGTGAACCAATTGTTGAACTTTGGTATTTGTTGTCATTTCCATCTTCATCTACTGGGCTGTATGGGAAATAAACACGATCTTTGTCAACAATTACATCTGATTTTGGATGATTTCCATCAACATATAAAATATCCATTAATTCGATATCGCTATATTTTTTAACGCGTTCGAACATTCCTAATTCTAAACCACCTAAGTTGATGTCTTCTGACATAACGTGGTCTGCTTCAGGGAAGATTTCGATACGTAATGATTCACATGGGTGAATTTCTTGGAATTCTCCACCGTTAATACGTCCAAATGATGTTGTAACTTTTTTAATCCATAAGTCACCAATCAAACGGCGATTAATCGTCCATGTTTCTCCATTTCTAAATACAAAACGTAAACCTGACATAACCTTTTTCATATAGGGTCACTCCTTAAAATAAATTATTGCTTACAAAATGATAATACCATTGAAACGCCTTTCATTCAAGAATTATATTAAATTAAATGGCTTTCAATAAATTGTTTTTCATTTCAATGAAACTTTATTTACTTTCATTGAAATTATTTCTAATCCATGAAACTAACTCAGTATTTTCATTGGCTAAACTACCAGATAAAATCTCTGTTTGAAGAGCTTGTAAGACTTCGCCAATAATAGGCCCCATCTTCTCTAAGCCAAGCGCTTCTTTAACTCCAAACCCATCAATTTGAATGTCTTTCATCGAACGAATCGGTAATTGTTGATACACAGCCTTCAGCTTTTCTAGTTCCTCTGCTCGACCAATTCCTGGCAACAACTGCTCTACTTCAACAGCTAAGTCTTCTGGGCACTCATAAGCAAGAAATGCATCCCATTCTTTTTCAAGACGAGCGAGCAATGTTTGATAACCTGTTAATACAGTAGAGATTTGGTCATTCGATGATTTCCAGTTTTTCAATACTTTTCTTAACTGAGGGATACTTAATCGTTCATAGTAAGCAAATAAAATCCAAGCTTGAGTAATCGTAAGTTTGTCTAACGGGAACTCACCCACTTTTAAGAGCGTTTCTTTAGCCTCTTTAAAATCTGGACAAGCTTGATATAACTCACTTTCCACAAAGGCTTTAAAGGCAAGGGTGCGATGTGGACTCAGTATCATTTTCTCAAACTCAACTTTCATACGTTCCACAGCCACTCGCTCGAGATTGGCTTTTAAAGTACGTACCGCATTAAATGTATCTGATTCAATCGAAAAACCTAATTGCCCAGCAAAACGGACCGCACGCATCATACGCAAGGCATCTTCATTAAAACGTTCCATAGGATTTCCAACACAGCAAATAATGCCACGTTCTAAATCTTCAATCCCATTAAAATAATCAACAATTTCTTCTCTGTCGTTAACCGCAAGAGCATTAATTGTAAAGTCGCGACGCATCAAATCTTCTTCCAGGCTTCTGACAAAGGTCACAGAATCTGGATGTCTAAAATCTTGATACGTCCCTTCCGTACGAAATGTTGTCACCTCATAGCTATCATGATGATGGAGTACAAGAACGGTACCGTGTTCGATTCCCACATCTACTGTATGAGAAAAGAGACTTTTCACTTCTTCAGGAGTTGCACTCGTTGCAATATCCACATCCGAAATTTCTTTTCCAAGAACTAAGTCGCGAACTGACCCACCCACAAAAACGGCTTCGTGTCCGGCTTCTTTTAACGTTTGAAGAACAGGGAGTGCACTAACGAAGAGCGGTACCGATTGTATATCAACTTTTCGTTTAAAATCACTCATCTTCTAACTCCTTTAATCGATTTGTTAGTTCCATAAAACGCTGAGAGTCCATTGATTCCAGAGCCTCATTGATTTCTGCTTTTAATTGAGAAATCAGCACTTCTTTTTGAATACTATCTAATTCCTCATCGACTACTTCCATCTCTTCTACTTCAGAGAAATAGTAAGGATTTTTCTCTAATACAGCAAAACTCACCATACTCTTATAAGCGTTTGGAAAGTCTAATTCCACATAGCAATCTTCTTTCCAATGAAGACGCATATCGTGAAACGCCACTTCTGGATTATCGAATTTTGTTCCTTCTTTATAGAATAGAAAAGATTCTTGAGCAGGTTTAATCGTTGAAAATAACATTCCTTTTGGAGTAGCTTCTACATGCTCAACGAAATGAATTTGTTTCAGCAATAACTCATGGTTTAACAAGTAGTTCAGAATCCACAATGACTCTCTTCTTTTCAAAGAATGATTTGAAATGAACCACGAAATAAATTTCTTCTTCGTTTCTAAACTTGGGTTAAACAAAGTATCCCTCCTACTCTTCAAAAATAAATGTATAACGAATAAACTCAGGATTAAATGGATCTACCTTTAATGCTTCTTGTAAGGCTGGTGCTGCTAAATCTTTACGTCCTTCTTCAATCATAAAGCGGATATAATCTTCTAAGAATTCAACAGAACTTTCCCCGGCTTCATAGGCTTTTTGATAGTATGTAAAGGCCTCGTTGTACTCTTCCATTGCTTCATAAGTTTTCGCAAATAGATAAAGAATCACTGCATCTTCTTTTGTTTCTAAGGTTTCAAGGAATGCAATACTTTCCTCATATTCTTCCTCATCGTTTAAAGCCTCAACATAACTTGTCACATTAAGTAAAGAATCGCTGTTAATATCAACCGCTTCTTTTAATTCTTGTAATCCAACTTTAGAATTTCCTGTTGCGATTTCGATTTGGCCAAGAATACGATGTGCTTCATCATTCAATTCATCAAAAGCAATCCATTTCTTTGCATAATCTTTTGCTTCTTCGTCACGTTTCAAGATTAAAAGACATTGAATCACATTCAGTGTCACTTCACTATTTTCTTGTTCACGTTCTAGAAGTTCCATGTAATACTCGAGAGCTTCCTCATAGTTGCCCTCAATGGACTCATATGAGGCCATCTGGAACAATAAATCACTTGAGAGGCCGTCGATACTTTGTTCGCCAATAAATTGCTCTAATGGCTCTTTATCGCCCATTCTTAAAGTGGCTTCAACGTACAGTTCTTGTGCACGTTCTTCTTCCCCAGTTTCTGCTGGATTTTGTTTTAAGAAACGCTCCAAGAAAAATGCACTGCGTTCGAAACTTCCCGCTTCAAATAATAATGTTCCAAGGTAAAAATCAATAATCGCTTCATCTGGTTCCAAGTCTTTTGCTTTTAAGAGTTTCTTCTCTGCTAAGTCGAAATCTCCTTCTTCTCGGTATGCTTCCGATTGAACCACCAACACACTTGGGTAGTCTGTGTCTGTTTCAGGAATATCGTACAGAATCGATAACGCTTGGTCTGTTTCTCCTTCAGCCACTAAAATCTCGGCTAATAAAATTGTCCAAATCGCTTCATCTGGTTCCACTTCAGTGAGTCGTAACAGAGCACGTTTTGCTTCTTCGTAGAATCCAATCGATACAGAATAAGTCGCTAAATCTGCCATCTCTTGAAGGTCTTTTTCTGGATCAAAATTGTCAAAAAAACGATGGTAGTGTTCATAGACTTTATCAATATCTTGTTCTTGTAAGGCTTGTTCAATCGCTTCGATTACTTGTGTCATAATGTCTCCTTTTGCAGATGAACTGCGAGTAGTATATGTATCTATTAAAGTTTTACACCAAAAAAAGAAGGTGTTATATAGAGTTAACTCTAATATAACACCAATTAAAACTTCATGCTATGAAAAATAATTCATTGGAATTATTTTTTAACTGCATCTTTAAGAGCTTTACCAGCTTTGAATGCTGGAACTTTAGAAGCTTTGATTTTGATTTCTTTACCTGTTTGAGGGTTACGTCCTTTACGAGCAGCGCGTTCGCGTACTTCGAATGTACCAAATCCGATAACTTGAACTTTTTCGCCTGCTTTTAAAGCTTCTTGAATTGTTTCGAATAACGCTTCAACTGTTGCTGAAACATCTTTCTTTGTTAATTGCGTTTTTTTAGCAACGCGATCTACTAATTCTGCTTTGTTAGCCATTTTAGTTTCACCTCCGTCAAATAAGAATTTCTATCAGAGTTCGTTGAGTGGTCCAACTTATCTGGAAATCGAAAATTAGTTTTGATTTCCTCTAAATTATACCATTCAACCTCAATAGTTTCAACGTTTTATATCCTGTTTTATAAGCTTGCTATGAATTTTTTTACTTTCTTTGACGCGTAATCATATGAATTGGTGTTCCCTCGAATCCAAAAGCTGAGCGAATACGGTTTTCTAAGAATCGTTCATATGAGAAATGCATCAATTCAACGTCATTTACAAATGTGACAAATGTTGGTGGTTGAATCGCCACTTGCGTCATATAGTAAATCTTCAAGCGGTTCCCTTTATCCGTTGGAGTTGGGTTCATCGCGATCGCATCCATCAATACATCGTTTAAGACTGATGATGAAATACGACGTGAACGAACTTCATGAATCTCTTTTAGAATTGGTGGGATTTTTGAAAGACGTTGTTTTGTCTTTGCAGATACAAAAATAATCGGAGCATATGATAAGTATAGGAATTCTTGACGAATCTTATCCTCAAACTCTTTATACGTTGAATTATCTTTTTCAAGCGTATCCCATTTATTCACTAAAATAACGACACCCTTACCAGCTTCATGAGCGTATCCGGCAATCTTCTTATCTTGTTCTTGAATTCCCTCTTCGGCATTCAAGACCACACAAACAATGTCGCTTCGTTCAATCGCTCTTAAGGCACGTAAGACACTATATTTTTCAGTTGATTCGAAGACACGACCTTTCTTACGAATACCGGCAGTATCAATCATCTTAAAGACAGTACCTTCTTCATCCTCGAATGTCGTATCGATGGCATCACGAGTCGTACCTGCAACATTCGATACAATTACACGTTCTTCACCAAGCATCGCATTCACTAAGCTTGATTTCCCTACGTTTGGACGTCCGATGAAACTAAACTTAATGACATCTTTATCCTCTTCGTCTCCTTTATCTTCAGGGAAAGCTTTAACAGCTGCGTCTAATAAGTCTCCAAGACCTAGCCCGTGACTTCCTGAAATTGGGAAGGGTTCACCGAATCCTAATGCATAGAAATCAAAAATCTCAGAACGCAATTCAGGATTATCGACTTTATTAACAGCTAGTAAAACTGGTTTATTTGTACGATAGAGTAATTTTGCAATGTGTTCGTCAGTCGTTGTCACGCCCTCTTTCACACTTGTAAGGAAGATAATCACATCTGCTTCTTCCATCGCAATCTCTGCTTGCATACGGATGTTTGACATAAACGGTTCATCCGTAATATCAATTCCACCTGTATCAATAATATTAAATGAGTGACCTAACCACTCACCTTCAGAATAGATACGGTCACGAGTGACTCCGGCGATATCTTCTACGATAGAGATACGTTCTCCGACAATACGGTTAAAAATTGTAGATTTTCCGACATTTGGTCTTCCTACAACGGCAATAACTGGTGTTGACATACTATTCCTCCTTTTTCTCTAATTCTATCATAAAAATAGTCTGGAACCAGTCCAGACTATTTCCACTTAACTTTTATTTGAATGTTATTCTTCAACTTTAAGTTCAGAAAGTTGATCACCTAAACGATCTGCTAAAGAGAATGAAACATCTTCTTCAGGTAATTCGTAAGTTTCTTCAACCACTTCTTCAACTTCTTCTTTTTCAGGTTTTGGAGCTTCTTGTAAAGCTTTAATACTTAAAGAAATACGTTGTTGTTCTGGATGAACTTCAAGAACTTTCACTTGAACTTCTTGACCTTCTTTGAGAACTTCATGCGGTGTTGCAATATGTTGGTGAGCGATTTGTGAGATATGAACTAATCCTTCTACTCCAGGGAATAATTCAACAAATGCTCCGAATGTAGTTAGACGTTTTACTAAACCATCTAATACAGAACCAACTGCTGCACGTTCTTCAATGTTGTCCCATGGTCCTGCTAATGTATCTTTGATTGATAATGATACACGTCCGTTTTCTGGATCTACTGAAATAACTTTTGCTTGAACTTCTTCGCCAACTTTTAATTTGTCGCTTGCTTTTGCAACGTGCTCATGAGAAATTTGTGAAATGTGAACTAATCCATCCACACCACCTAAGTCGATGAACGCACCGAAGTTTGTTAATCGAGCAACTTTACCAGTCACTACAGAACCTTCTTGAATTGCTTCAAATACAGCTGCACGCTTAGCTGCTTTTTCAGCTGCAACTAAGTTTTTACGTGATAAGATTAAACGATTTTCGCTTGGTTCGATTTCAACGATTTCAAAAGCTAATGTTTGGCCTTTGAATTGAGCTAAGTTATCAACATAGTGGTCTGATACCATTGAAGCTGGCACGAAAGCTCGAACTCCTGCATCCACTACTAAACCACCTTTAACAGCATCCACAACTGGAGCTTCGATGATTTCTTTGTTATCGAATTTAGCTTGAATTTCTTCCCAAACTTTACGTGCATCTACACGTTTTTTAGAAAGTAAGAAACTTCCATTTTCTTTATCTTTGATTTGTTTGATGACTACTAAATCAACAACATCTCCTACAGCTAAAACGTCTTCTACACGTTCAACTGGTGATGTAGATAATTCATTGAAAGGAATAACCCCTTCAACTCCTCCACCGATAATTCCGACGATGGCTTGTTTATCTTGTAGAGTTAATACTTCACCTTGTACTAAATCTCCGATTTGAATATCTTTGACGATATCGAGCGCATCTTGCATTGTTTGTAATTCTGACATGTGACTTCCTCCTAAGCGCGACAATTCATGCGAACATCAAGTTTGATTTTTGTGCAAAATAAAACTTTTTATCCACTTACAATCATACCACTAAATGAAAACGAATTCTAGTGTTTTTGTGTAAAATCTGGTTAATTCGTTAACTTTTCTTGGATAAGATTCGTAATTTTAGAAACGACTTCTTGAATTGATAGGCTTGTCGTATCGATTTCAATTGCATCATCCGCTTTTTTCAAAGGAGACTCTTTACGAGTACTATCTAAGAAGTCACGGTGAGCAATCTCTTCTTCCAATTTTTCAAGAGATAATTCAATGCCCTTTTCTTGGTTTTCTCTGAATCGACGAAGCGCACGTTCTTTTACAGATGCTACTAAGAAAATCTTCAACTCAGCATTTGGAAGCACTACTGTACCAATATCGCGACCATCCATAATGATGGAATGGTTCTCTGCAATCTCACGTTGCATTTGTACAAGTTTTACACGAACTGCTTTAATCGCTGAAACTTCCGATACATTTCGTGTCACTTCAAGATCACGAATCTCACGAGTCACATCTTCCCCGTTTAAGAAAACGAGTTGGCCATCTTCAGTATTTTTAAAACTAATGACTAAGTTTTCGAGCAATTCATCGATTGCTGACGCATCATCTACTGAAATATTATTTCTTAAAAATGCCAATGTTGTAGCACGATACATCGCACCAGTATCTAGATAAAGAAAACCAGTTTCTTTGGCAATCAATTTTGAAATTGTACTTTTCCCAGACGAAGCTGGTCCATCAATAGCAACTTGCATATTCTCTCTCCTTCTCAAAAAGAAAGCCTGAAACGTCTTGCGTCTCAGACTTCCGCTAATATAGTTCTGTATTATTGTGCAACTTTTAATGTTGTTCCTGGAGCAATGTTATCTCCTGTAAGACCATTAATTTGTTTTAATGTCGCAACGTCCATACCATGGTTTACTGCGATACGGTATAAAGTATCTCCAGCTTTAACTGTATATGTTCCATAGTTACCATTTTGTTGCGCTTGAGTTGTTGGTGTTTGTTGAGTTGTTTGAGCTTGACGAGGAGCTGTTGTTGTAGCTTCGTTAGCTGTAGTAGTAGCTTCTTGTTTTGTTGTAGCTGCTGTTGTTTCTGGAGTTGCTGTTGTAGTTTCAACAGTCTTCGTTAACATTACATCATCAGCTGTTCTTGGTTTTACTTGATTACTATTATTGCTAATTGAGAACCACATCATAAATAAAACTGGTGCAACAATTACAATAAGGAACACAAATAATAACACATTTGATAATGGTGCTACTGCTTTCCCACCTGAGTTTCTAGCACTACGAGAGAATTGACGATTCTTTAAATTCTCATCTTCTCCAAATTTTCTTTCCCATGGTTGTTCTTCTGTTTGATTTAAATCTTCATTATTATTAAAGTTATCGCTCATTCAAAAATCCTCCTAATTTGACCCAATGCTATCCTCAGTCAATTCACTACACAATATAGCATATTCTTACACTCAGGGCAAACTTTTACTTTATTACTATTGTAGCATAATTTCTCAAAAAATCACTCTATTTAATCATAGATTAAATAATTTCTTAAAGCTTTCTTCGAAGGTGTTTTTGCCATTTTCTTCTTCATTCCAATTTTCTGTTACATCCAGTAAAAATAAATCAAGATGCCTGCAACTACTACACTTCCCACACGGCTCTTTACGATTTTCTCCGAAGAACTGTGCTAAGTACTGTTCTTTACACTGATTCGTAGTCGCAAACTCTTCAATCTGCCCCACTTGCTTTAATTTACGTGTTCGTTGCATCTTGATAAATTCATTCTTTTGTTCATTATTCCAACGAAATGCGTTCGCAATCTCTTTGATATTTTGATGCAGTTCCGTTTCTTCCTCGTCACCTGCTTCATACGACCGTTCAATTTTACGTCCCATTTCGGAAAAATCGTCTGGATGAACAAAGGCGATACAACGACTAAACTGCAGGTCTCTACCCGCACGACCGATTTGTTGCACATAATCTTCAAGCGTTTGAGGTAGTTGGTAATGAATAATTGTTCGAATATTCGACTGATTAATCCCCATTCCAAAAGCACTTGTCGCTAATAAAATGTTGAGTTCTCCTCTAAAGAACTTCTGCTGGATGGTTTGTCGATCACTACTATGTCTCTTGGAATGGAAGGTATCGATTTTTGTAAATCCTTCCTCTTGGAGCGATTCTTTTAACCCTTCAATCTCTTTAATCGTTGAGGCATACACGATACAAGGATATTCCACACGCTTCAACAATTCAGAAAGCATCTTACTGCGAAGTCCTTCAACCGAAATAACATCAATTTCACGATTCTTCAAGAAGGCATGTCCTTGGAAATAAGTCGTATCTTCTTTGTTTAATCCTAAGAAGGTATAAATATCATGAATGACTTGTGTCGTCGCTGTTGCCGTTAACGCTAACGTTCTTGGACTTCCCAAACTCTTTCTCATCTTACCAATAAATAGGTAATCGCTTCTAAAGTCATACCCCCACTGTGAAATACAATGCGCCTCATCGACGACGAGTAAACCAATTTCCAGTTTTGATAATTGCTTAAAGAATCTAGGCGCTTGTAGCATCTCTGGAGAAACGAAAATAAATTGAAACTCATTTAACGTACTTAAAATATAATTCTTCTCAGACTCTGACATAAGAGACGTGATGGCCACCGCTCTATGAATTCCTAGCTGTTTTAAACTAGCAACTTGATCGACCATTAATGCAATCAGCGGAGACACAATCACGACTCTGCACTTTTCTTTGACGCCAATATATTGATAAATAAACGATTTCCCATTTCCTGTTGGTAAAATCGCAATCGCATCATGCCCTTCCTCAAGAGCGGTAATGACTTCCTGTTGTCCTTCTCGGAATTCATCATATCCGAATCGATTCAATATTGGATCCATGTCATTCACGCTCCTTTAAGGCCTTGATTTGATAGTATCTGAATAAGAAGAAATCTAGTTTTTTCCCTTCTGCTTCAAACTGGTCTTTAGCCTCTTTATATTTTGGATACTGCTCGTTTTCGAAAAGTTCTTTGTACGCCACGGCAGCCTTCGTTTCCTCTACACGTTTATAAAACGCATCTTTTGTAAGTAATAAATGCTTTAAGAGATGATCGTTAATCGTGCTTTCTTTGAGTTTACGTAGACGTGCAATCTCCGTTCGTTTTAATCCTTTTTCAAATAGACGAACGGTTTCTTGAACGGAACTCGTTTCATGAGAAATCCATTCAAACATTTTAGAAAACCATCCATAAGTGATTGGAGAATTTTCAGGCTCCTCAAAGACATCACTCACCCATTTCATAAAGACTAATCTTGAAAGAGGTTCACAGTCTTCAACCGTGGTAAACTCCCATAACGAAACGAGCTCATCTTCTAGAGCTGCTGTCGACTTAGCGCCATTAAAAAGCCCTACCCAATGTCCTTTCACAGATTCATCCTGTTTATCAGCCCATGCCTGGAATTCATTCACAACACTAGTAAACCAAGCTGGAGTAATCGTCTCTTTTTCTTCTTTATACCATCGTTTGAACAATTGCTGTAACCATGCATTTTGAATCAGAGGACGATAGCTTGTTTCTTCATAGCGGTGATAACTAATCCATTCAATCCAAAGTCTTGTCACATCCCGTAATTGCACAAACGAATATGGATGCATCAAGTAATTGACAGGATGACTTCCGTTTGTCACAAGCGAAAATTCTGGAATCTCTTTAAGGAGTACTAATCCTGATTCATTTTCGCTAACCATTCCTTCACGGAAGAATCCATCTACTAACTGATGAAAGTACTCTTCTTTTAAATGAGGTAAACTCGCAAAAAACACTTCAGTTTTATCTTCTGTCACGCCAATTAAAGTCGACATGGTACGATTTCCCGTTAAAATACGATATAATCGATTTAACGGAACCACACCATACGACTTGATTGCATGTAATATCCAAATTTGATAAAAGGAGTACTGACTCATGGATAAAAAATCCTCTCTTTCAAAAATTTATACAAAAGTTGATTGCGAGTCTTGCATCGCATGTGGCATCTGCCAACTACGTGCTCCTGAAATCTTCGAGTACGATGCTGAAGGGATTGCCTTTGTAAAACAAGACAACAATACCGGAACAGTTCCACTACCAGAAGATACGCTAGAAAAGTTTAAAGATGCTTATACAGCCTGTCCAACAGGTGCCATTAAACGAAAAAATAGTCCCTTTACTGAAGAATAAATAAACAAAACGGACTCAACTAATATGAGTCCGTTTTTCCTTTTACATTACTCCCTAATGGTCTCTATTTTTCTTCGTCTAACGCGAGTTTTCTCAGTTTCTGTACTTCAAATGAGCGCAATTCACGATAATCTCCAGGGCGTAAGTTTTCCAACGTTAAAAATCCGAACTCTTCACGTTTTAATTTCATAACAGGTAACTCTACAGCCTCAAACATACGCTTCACTTGATGGTTCCATCCTTCGTGAATCGTTAAAGCGACAATTCCTGTTCCTTTATCGGTATCCACTGATAAAATTTGAGCTCTAGCATTTGACGTTTTCTTGCCATCTAAGACAATTCCACGTTCCAATTGACGCATTTGTCTTGGCGTTGGAATTCCTTTAACTTTGGCGATATATTTCTTCTCTACGTGATGCTTTGGATGCGTCATTAAGTTTGAAAACTCACCGTCATTCGTTAATAAAAGAAGTCCTGTCGTATCGTAGTCCAAACGTCCCACTGGATACACGCGTTGTTCCACATCTTTAAAATAGTCCGTCACAACGGTTCTTCCTTTATCGTCACTGGCACTTGAAAGCACGCCTTTTGGTTTATAAAACATGAAGTACACAGGTTCTTCTTTGTAAATCGGAATACTGTCTACCTCAATTTTATCATTGGCACCTACTTTAAAGCCGAGTTCTCTTACGACTTCACCATTGACCTTCACACGGCCTTCTTGAATAAATGCCTCACATTTTCTGCGGGATGCCACACCAGCGTGCGCCATTACTTTTTGTAATCTTTCCACAAAAAAACCTACTCTTTCTCTTCTTCTACTTCATGATGTTCTTTAGAGCGCATTTCAAGCTCTTCAAATAAATCATGATTATCTCTAAATAATTGGTTTGCTTCTTCCGAATCTAAATCGAATAAATCTGAGGCATCTGGCAATGCATCCAGCGATTCTAATCCAAAGTAATCCATGAAGTAAGCTGTTGTCTTATACAGTTTCGGACGACCAGGCGTTTCTAGTCTTCCAGCCTCTTCGATTAAATCACGTAGTAATAATTTTTGAATCGAACCACTACTTTGAACGCCACGAATCGACTCAATATCCACACGTGTGACAGGTTGCTTATACGCAATAATCGCTAACGTTTCTAGGGACGCTTGAGACAATTGGGAAGAATATGGAGAAACTGCATATTTTTCGATATAGGATTTTAAACTTGCTTTTGTCACGAGTTTATAATGAGAAGCCGTCAAAAGAAGCTCTAATCCACTATTTTCATCCTCTAAGCGTTTCTTTAATTCATCTAGTAATTGACGAACTGCACTTCTTTCAAGTTCTAAAATATAGCTTGCTTCTTCTAATGAAATTCCATCATCTCCAGCAACAAATAGTAAGCCTTCTAGTACTGAAATATAATTAGTCACTCTCTTTCTCCTTTTCTTGTCTTTTCTCAATCAAAATATCCTCGTATGGAGAACTTTGAATAAAACGGACACGATGTTCCCGAACGAGCTGTAACATCGCTAAGAATGTCGTTGTAATCGCATGCCTGTTGAACGCTGGGAAACATTCCTCAAACGGAACTTGTTTCTTATCTGTATGTTCAATTTTTGAAATAATCGAATCCATTAATTCTTCAACCGTATGCGTTTCATGTTGAATATTAGCCTTAAGCGGCATTTTCGCAATATTCTTACGCGCTAATTTCTTTAACGCATTCCATAAATCTTGAGTCGTCACTTCTCCTTCTTTTAAAGGGATAATCTCTTGCATAGAAGACAAGTCACTCGCTTCTTTACCAAAGTGTAATCCCCTTAGGAAAGAAAGCTCCTCAAGCTTTTTGGCATTTTCTTTAATTTGTTGATATTCCAACAACTGTTGAACAAGCTGGTCACGAGGATCTTCCACGATTGGCTCCCCGTCTTCATCCAACTCTTCCAGTTTTGGTTTTGGAAGAAGCATTCTTGCCTTAATCTCTAATAATGTTGATGCCATTACTAAATATTCAGCTGCCACTTCCAACTCCAAAGTTTTCATGGAATGAATGAAGTTCAAATATTGCTTCGTTAATTCATTCATCGGAATATCGTAAATATCGATTTTCATCTCACGAATCAGATGCAAGAGGACGTCCATCGGTCCTTCATATTCAGCTACTTTAATCGTTAAATCTTCCATGGCCCCTCACTTACACGATGTTTATTCCATTTTGCGAGAATGACGCTTGTTTCAATCGTTCCGCTTAATACTTTATCTTCCATCTTTGTTAAATCTTCTAACATTTGGAATGTTTTATTTTCCCCACGAAACGAAGGTGAAATCGATAAGTATTTAATCACAATTGTGTCTGTTGTACTTTCTCCGCCAATCAATCCGATAAAATTATCGCTTTCTGACTCTTTCCAGAGCCAGCATTTGATGGATGGATTTGTCGCGATTTCTTCAATTTCCTCTTGCAATCGTTTAAAGTCCTTGAATTCTGGGATATACGAAAGCAATCCCATTGCAATCTTTTTATTCGTTGCTGAATAAGGTACTAACAAATTCATTCCTCCTCGAGGTTCGTCTCTTAATATAAAACAAGAACTTTACGAACCAATGATTTGAACACTTCTTTAACGCGTTGTGTTGTTTCTACCACTTCTTCGTGATTTAAGTTTGCTTGCATTCCTGCAGCTAAGTTTGTGATACATGAAATCCCAATCACTTTGATACCAGCGTGGTTTGCCACAATCACTTCAGGAACTGTTGACATCCCTACAGCGTCTCCACCAATTGCTTGCGTGAAGCGGATTTCTGCTGGTGTTTCATAAGTTGGTCCAGAGTATCCCATGTATACACCTTCTCTAATATTGATGTTTAATTCTTTCGCTGCTTTACGAACCACTTCTTGTCCGTATTCGTGGTACGCGTGGCTCATATCAGGGAAACGAGGTCCAAAGCGGTCGTCGTTTGCTCCGATTAATGGGTTTGTCCCAGTGTAGTTAATTTGATCTGTAATAATCATTAAGTCTCCTGGTTCAAATGTTGGGTTTGCTCCACCTGCAGAGTTTGTAACGATAATCGTTTCAACGTCTAATAGTTTCATTAAACGAATTGGGAACGTTACTGTTTCCATATCGTAACCTTCATAGTAGTGGAAACGTCCATCCATGATTAGAACATGTTTTTCTTCTAATTCACCATATACAAGACGGCCAGCATGACCGACTACTGTTGACACTGGGAAGTTTGGAATATCTTTATAGTCAAAGATTAATGGATTCTTTACTTCTCCAGCAAGTTCTCCAAGACCAGAGCCTAAAATCATTCCGAAATCAATATGACCAATGCCTTTTTCTTGTAAAAACGTTTTTGTTTCGACTAATTGTTCGTATTTGCTCATGTTGTGCCCTCTTTCTGTATTAGTTTAATTCTTTTAAGAAGCTTTTTCCGTTACCAGTTGATGGTACACCAAAGTTTTCACTGATGGTTTCTGCGATATCGCTGAAGTGTCCTTGTGGTAAGTGTGTTGGGTGTTTTAATGATTTGCTAATTGCTAACACTGGAATGTACTCACGAGTGTGGTCTGTCCCTTTAAATGTTGGGTCGTTTCCGTGGTCAGCAGTAATAATTAATAAATCATCTTCTTGCATATTTTCTACGATTTCTGGAATACGAGCATCAAACGCTTCTAATGCTTCGCCGTATCCTTTTGTATTACGACGGTGACCATAAACCGCATCGAAGTCTACTAAGTTTAAGAAACTCATACCAGTGAAGTCTTTCTTCAATACTTCTACTAGTTTATCTACGCCATCCATATTGTCTTTTGTACGAACGAATTCCGTAATTCCTTGTCCGTTGAAGATGTCGTTAATTTTACCGATTGCAATTACATCAAATCCATCTTTCTTCAAGAAGTCTAATGTTGTTTCACCAAATGGACTTAAGGCATAGTCATGACGGTTTGAAGTTCTTTGGAAGTTGCCTGGTTCCCCCACATAAGGACGAGCGATAATACGACCAATCATGTATGGATCGTCTTTTGTAATTTCACGAGCGTATTCGCAAATACGGTATAACTCTTCTAGCGGAATAATGTCTTCGTGAGCTGCAATTTGCATTACAGGATCAGCAGAAGTATAAACGATTAAATCGCCTGTTTCCATTTGGTGTTTACCGTAGTCATCAATAACCGCTGTACCACTGTATGGTAAGTTACATACGATACCTCTTCCTGAGAACTCAGAAATACGGTCTAACAATTCTTGTGGGAAACCATCAGGGAATACACGGAAAGGAGTTTTAATATTTAATCCCATTAATTCCCAGTGACCTGTCATTGTATCTTTACCAACAGAAACTTCTTCCAATTTAGTATAGCTTCCTTCTGGATGTTCTACTGGTGGAACTGTTTTTAAAGGAGCGATATTTCCTAAACCATAACGTTGCATATTTGGCACATTTAAGCCCACAGTTTCTGAAATATGACCTAAAGTATGTGAACCTGCATCATCAAATTTTGCAGCATCTGGTGCTTCTCCAATCCCTACAGAGTCCATTACAATGACATGTATTCTTTTAAATTTCATAGTTTCCATCTCCATTTTCTTTATTACGAACGAGGATGTGCTTGTTTGTAAATTTCCTTCATTCGTTCGTTTGTAATATGTGTATAAATTTGTGTCGTACTAATATCTGAATGTCCAAGCAATTCCTGAACAATTCGAAGGTCGGCACCCGCTTCTAATATATGGGTTGCAAAGGAATGGCGCAATGTATGCGGGCTCACTTCCTTTGTAATCATGGCCGTCTGAACGATTTTCTTTAAATTCTTCCAGAAACCTTGACGCGTAAACGGACCGCCTCTGTGATTCAAGAACAAGATATTCGATAACTTCTTCTCGTCTTCTAGAGCAGGCCTTGCATACTCTAAATAGTTTTGAATCCAGTTGGTTGCTTCTTGTCCGATTGGGATAATGCGTTGTTTATTCCCTTTCCCAATCGTTTGTAGGAATCCAAGTTCCAAATGCAAATCACTGAGTTCAATGCTAATCAGTTCGCTCACACGCATCCCAGTTGCATATAAGAGTTCGAGCATCGCCTTATCTCTTAAGCCTAGAACCGTTGAGGTATCTGGTACCTCCAACAATCGATTGACCTCATCGATACTGAGCGCTTTTGGCAACTGCTTCTTCGGTTTTGGCGGATGAATTTGTTGCGTCGGGTCTTTTTCTATCATGCGCTCTTGCACGAGAAACTGGAAGAACTTCTTCAAGCAGCTAATCATGCGGCTTGTTGAACTTACTGCATATTCATCTTTTTTCAATTTCTGAAGAAACAGTACCATCGTTGTATGATCCACATCTTGAAGACGTGTCACCTTTTGTTCTTCTAAAAACTGAGAAAACTTTTCCAAGTCCCGTTTATAACTTTGAACGGTATTATCGGATAGACCTTGAACGGTAATACTATCCAGGAAGTAGTGTATTTCTTTCATCTTCTACCCTTCCTTTTGCTGGCAATTTTTACAAATTCCATGGAAAGTCAGACGATGATCGAGCACTTGAAATTGGAATTGCTCTAATACTTTTTGTTCAACATCAACGAGCAAATCTTCTTCAACTTCTTGAATCTGTCCGCATTTCACACATAAGAGATGATGTGCAAAGTGACGATTAACGGTTTGTTTTAGATGATAACGACCAATGCCATCATCAAACAGATTTCTAGAAATGATTCCTAAGTCGGTTAAAATTTCTAATGTTCGATACACAGTAGCTAATCCAATATCCGGATACTTTTGCTTTACGAACATGTAGATTTCTTCGGCTGTCAGGAGTTCATTCAGATGTTCTAGAAGGATTTCAACTGTTGCCTGTCTTTGCAGGGTCAGTTTAAAACCTTCTTCTTGTAATTTCTTTTGAATCCCTTCAATAGAAATAGATGACAAGCGACTCGCCTCCACTCATTATTCTTCAATCAGATGGATAAATCCTTCTTCTTGTGTAATTCGTTTTGCTTTTAATAAATTACCAATGGCACGTTTGAATTGCCCTTTACTAATTCCAAAAATCTCTTTAATCGTTTTTGGATCTGTTTTATCCCAATAAGGAAGTGTATGCGTTGGACGATTTTTCAGCATCGCTACAATCATCTCTGCATCGTCTCCAATAGCTTCGTGAGCACGTGGACGCATTGATACATTCAGTACCCCATCAGGACGAAGACCAATCACACGAACGGTAATTTCTTCCCCAAGCGTTGGTTCATACAGTCGTTCTGAAGGATGCAAGAATAATTTATACCCTTCTGGTGTGAAAATCGTTGTCCCCACAAGTTTTACTTGTGTCACTGTTCCTGTTAAATCTTTATTCAATAATCCTTTATGACCACGAACAACTTTTTCATTTAATGCTTGACCGTCTCCCATCGTTGCCCATGTGCGGTCCTTTTTATCTTTAATTAACGTTACATATAAACGATTATTTTTCTTTGGCCATAACTCTTTCATACTTGGAAGTTCATCCAATGAAACTACCATATCTTTATCTTCTAAACCAATATCCACGAATACGCCTAAGTCTTTTCTGACTTGTGTTACGCTTGCCCATCCATAACTTTCATTTGTTACTTCAGGAATGCGGAGCGTAAAGACTTTTTTACGGGAAGAATTCTCATATAAGAATCCTGTCACTATATCACCAATCTTTAGTGATTCGGTAGCGTCGTCTTTTTTTAGACGGAATGTTTCTCCACTCTTTTGAACGAAAAAGTACTTTTCATTTTCATCCGTGATAATGGCTTGAACAACGGTCGATAATTCACTTGTCATAACAAACCTCCTTCTTCTACATTTGTCCTTTTATTTTAACACAAAATAGGGCTTTCAGTCATTTAACTCCTTGTATTTCTACCGATTTCTCTATATTTTATCAAATGGTTCCATATAACAAAAAAGCTTGAACAACTTTTTACGGTTTGTTCAAGCTTTTTATTATGATTTAAATGAATTATACGCGAGCAACTTTCATCATGTTTGTTGTTCCTTTAATTCCTAAAGGTACACCAGCAGTGATGATTACTAAATCGCCTTCTTGAGCATTGTGGTTTTCGCGAACGGCTTGCATACAGATTTCGAACATTTCATCTGTAGAATGTGCGCGTTCAACGATTACTGGTTTCACACCCCAGATTAACGCCAATGCACGTTGTTGACGTTCAGAAGAAGTCACACCTAAGATTGTTGCGTCAGGACGGAATTTAGAAATCATTTTTGGAGTATGTCCTGATTCAGTTGCAGCAACGATTGTTTTCACTTTTAAGTTTTTAGCTGTATGGGCTACTGAACGACCGATAGCTTCTGCTACATCAGTTTCATCGAATGCTTTTAATTTGAATTTGTCACGTACACGGATTTCTTGTTCTGTACGAACACAGATGTTAGCCATTGTACGAACAGCTTCAACTGGGTAATCCCCTGCTGCAGACTCACCAGATAACATAACTGCATCTGTACCATCGAAGATAGCGTTCGCTACGTCACCAACTTCCGCACGTGTAGGACGTGGGTTACGTTGCATTGAATCTAACATTTGAGTAGCAGTAATAACTGGTTTACCTAATGTGTTACATTTCTTGATTAACATTTTTTGAACGATTGGAACTTCTTCCGCAGCGATTTCAACACCCATGTCTCCACGAGCAACCATTAAACCATCAGATAACGCTAAGATTTCGTCAATGTTGTCGATACCTTCTTGGTTTTCGATTTTTGGAATAATTTGGATGTGAGTTGCGTTATGTTCTTTTAATAAATCGCGAATTTCTTGAACGTCTGAAGCACGACGAACGAAACTTGCTGCGATAAAGTCGATATCATTTTCAATACCGAAGATAATATCTGCACGGTCTTTTTCAGTGATACCAGGTAATTTTGTTTTAACGCCAGGAACGTTAATTCCTTTTTTGTTTTTAACAACACCACTGTTGTTTACTACGCAGACGATTTCGCCATTTGCGTGGTCTACTTTAGTAACTGCTAACCCTACTAAACCATCATCTACTAAGATAATTGATCCAGGTTTAACATCGTTGATTAATTCTGGGTAAGTAATAGAGAATTTTTCTTTTGTTCCTAAAACTTCAGTCATTGAAATACGAACAACATCACCAGTGTGGAATTCAATCGCACCATTTTCCATATTATGTGTACGGATTTCTGGTCCTTTTGTATCTAAAAGAATCGCGATAACGCGTCCTGTTTCTTTACGGATTTTTTTGATTGTATTGATACGTGCTAAATGTTCTTCATGGTCACCATGTGAGAAATTTAAACGTGCAACGTTCATCCCTGCTTCTGCTAATGCTGCTAATTTTTCTGGCGCTTCACTAGCAGGTCCAATAGTACATACGATTTTAGTTCTTTTCATTTTCTGTTGACTCCTTTAGTTTTAGAATGAAATTTCTTTATTTAGTTGATACAACTCTAAGTTAGGTAAATGTTTGCCGTTTGCTAATGTTTCAACGATATCGCTGTAGATAATTTCTTCAGCTTTAACGCCGACGCACACGCCACCGATATCTTCTTTTAATAAATCGATTGCTTTAGCACCCATACGGCTTGCAAGAACACGGTCACGAGCACTTGGAGCCCCACCACGTTGTACGTGTCCTAGTACTGTAACACGAGTGTGGAAATCACTATCGTATTCACGTAACTTCTTAGCAAGTTCGTCACCAGACATTACGCCTTCAGCAAGAATAATTAAAGTATGTTTCTTACCGTTCAAGCGGCCTTGTTTGATTTCTTTAGCGACAGTTTCTAAATCGAAACCTTGTTCTGGAATTAAGATTTGTTCTGCACCACTGGCAACCCCTGTCCAAAGTGCAATATCTCCAGCACGACGACCCATAACTTCAACGATAAACGTACGAACATGTGATGTCGCAGTATCACGAAGACGGTCTAGCGCTTCTAATACAGTATTGATGGCAGTATCAAAACCAATTGTATATTCCGTACCTGGAATATCATTATCGATTGTTCCTGGAACCCCAACTGTTGGGAAACCAAGTTTTGTTAAAGCAACGGCACCTTGATAGCTTCCGTCACCACCGATAACAACAAGCCCTTCAATTCCGAATTTCTTTAATTGTTCGATACCCTTTTCTTGTCCTTCGCGATTTGCGAATTCAGGATAACGTGCAGAATACAAGAATGTACCCCCACGACCAATCATATCGCTCACGTCTGATGGATTTAATTTACGAATATCACCAGCTACTAAACCGGCATATCCATAGTTAATCCCGTAGACTTCAAAACCTTCATAAATACCTTTACGTACAATCGCACGTACAGCGGCATTCATTCCTGGAGCATCTCCTCCACTTGTTAAAACAGCAATGCGTTTCACAAAGATTCACCTCTTAGATTTATTTTTACTGGAACTAGCCCATTTGTTCTTATTTTATCACTTTTTTTTACAAATGTCTTTCATTTTCATAAACTTTTTCATTTTACAATTTTTATACATTCTTTATCTAAAATGTCGACAAGACTCGGGATTAGTTTCGACTCAAGGTTCACACCGTTTGCAAAAGAATTCTTTACGAGTGTTTTACTATTCACGAGGAATATTTCAACAGGTGTCACCCCTTTATATTTAGTCACCAACTGCTTAATCTCAGCATACACTTCAGGAGTATGTTTGTCCGGACGAATCGCGATTTGCAATCTTTTGGCTGAATCTTCAAGTAGCTTATCGGCAAAACTCATTGGATACATGCGGTTTAACTGCAGTTGCCATTGACCTTTTTGTCCTCTCTTCACACGGCCTTCCGCTAGAATCATCGTGTTTTGTTGAAGGTGTTGAAAGACTTCTGCAAGCGTGGACGGAAAGACGACAACATCCATCATTCCAGACGCATCTTGAAGTGTGACATACGCCATCTGCTCGCCTTTACGAGTAGAGATTTTACGAATGTCCACAATCATGCCGATGAATCTCATATATCCTTCTTCAAAGACGGTTTGAATCGGAGTAATCCATCCACTCTTCACAAGAGAGTCGTATTTAGAGGATGGATGCGGAGAAACTGAAAATCCAAGCACTTCGATTTCTTCTTCAATTCGTTTTAGGAGTGGTTCTTCCTCCACATGTGTGAACGCCACTTCTAAGTCATCTTCCAGCGATAAATTCAATCCATGGAACTTCACGCTTTTGACAACAGCGTCGACGTTAGCCTTCAGCGTTGCTCTTGTTTCACCAAATTCATCAAAGGCTCCAGCATTAATCAATGCCATTAAAAGGGGTTCTTTCGTATATTGAGCTCCCATACGGTAAGCAAAATCTTGGAAACCTTTGAACGAACCATACTCATAACGGTTCTTCACGATACTTTCTACAAAGTCTCGTCGAATTCCTTTGATGTTATTGAGCCCAACAACGACTCCACTATCGTCTGACACAAAGTCTGCAAAACTACGATTGATACTTGGCGCGAGAATCTTAATTCCTAATTGACGCGCTTCAACAAGATAATCTTGTAACTTCGCTGATTTCGCACTAGCGTTTTGGAACAATGCCGTAAAGAATGCCGTTGGATAATTTGCCTTTAAGTACGCTAATTGATAAGACAACATCGCATAAGCCACCGCGTGAGATTTGTTAAATCCATAGTTGGCAAACTTTTCAATATAATCATATACCGTCTCGGCATCTTCTTGTTTATACCCTTTTGTAAGTGCTCCTTGAACAAACTTCTCTTTTTGCGCAGCAATCGCATCACTATTCTTCTTCCCGATGGCACGCCGTAAAATATCCGCTTCCCCAAGTGAGAATCCAGCCATTTCACTAGCCGCCTGCATAACTTGTTCTTGGTAAACCAAGATACCGTATGTTGGTTCAAGAATCTTTTGAAGAGATGCATGAGGATACTGAACAATTTCCGTTCCTTTTTTACGATTGATAAAGTGTGAAATTTGCTCCATTGGGCCTGGACGATAAAGTGCAAGAACTGCTACTAAATCTTCAAAGACTGTTGGTTTCATGTCTTTCAACACACGACGAATCCCGTCTGACTCGAATTGGAAGATGCCATTCGTTTGTGCTTTTTGGAAGAGTTCAAATGTACGAGGATCGTCTAAAGGAATCTTCGTAATATCCAATGCCTTTTTCGTAACCTTTTGCGTTTGTTGAATCGCCTTATGCAGTAATGTCAGGTTACTCAACCCTAGCAAGTCCATTTTTAGAAGTCCGACTTTTTCAACAGCTTGCATCGCATACTGCGTAAGCATCCAATCGGATTCTTGTAGAGCAGTCGAATATCCTTTATCTCGTTTCATTAAAGGAACGTTCTTTGTTAGCACGTCTTGTGATAACACGACTCCGGCCGCATGGACAGATGAATGACGTGGAAGTCCTTCAAGAGATTTCGCCACTTGATAGAGCTTACGATTACGTTCACTACTTTCTACATGTTCTCTAAACGCCTTATTTTCTTTATAGGTCTGCTCTAGTGTTACTTTCCCCTGAGCGATATTGTTTGAAAACTTCTGAACCGTAATGATGTTTTCACCAAAGACTTTACATACATCGCGAATCACTTGTTTCGCCCCAAGCGTACCGAATGTCACAATCTGCGCTACATTCTGATTGCCGTATTTCGACACGATATAGGCTAAAATATCTTCGCGCTTATCATCCGGGAAATCCAAGTCAATATCGGGCATCGTATAACGCTCACGGTTTAAGAAACGCTCAAATAGCAAGTGATAACGAATCGGATCAACGCCTGTAATATGCAAGAGATACGCAACAAGAGATCCTGCCGCAGATCCACGACCAGCACCCGTTTGAATACCTTGTTCACGTGCATGACGCATAATATCCCAAACGATAAGGAAGTAATCATCAAATCCCATTTCATGAATAACAGCTAACTCTTCTTTGAGACGGTTCACATAAATAGGCGTCGTTACCCCAATTTCAAGCATCGCAGCTTCACATAATTCATAAAGAAACTGTGCACTCGTCTTCCCACCTGGTACTGGGAATTTAGGAAGCATGGTATCTCTTAGAGGAATTTCCACCACTAACTCTTTTGTAAAGTGTTCTAAGTTAGAAAGAAGGACTCCATCTGCTGCCGCTTGGAACACCTTCGTCATCGAAGTTGCTTCTGGCAAGGATTCGCTTCCTGTTGCATCTTCTTGTGTAAACGAGAGCGTTTCTCCTAGTCGAATCGCTTGTAATACTTTCCATGAGAAATAATCAGTAGTATTTAAATAACGAGCGACACTAAAAGCAACTGGCACTACTCCAGCATCTTCAATTCCTGCACGCATCTTGTCGAACTCACCGCGTTCAACCATTTCACGAGTAATCCCTACAGCAATTTCGACACCAGGAAATTCTTCCTTCACAGCACGAAGAACTGATTCGAGTTTACCCTTAGAATGCGCAGCAACCCACTCACTGTCCATTGGAGGAAGAACGATTTTCACATCCTCGCTATGAGTTGCTATCCACTCAGTCATCTCCTTTGTCCAAGTAAGCCCTTGTTGATAAAGGGTCGAAAGTTTCAGGAGGGATTCGTACCCCTTCGCACCTTTGGCATAGACGACAAGCATTTCTTTTCTAGAAGCATCACTCTTCCATGCAGCCTCGAATGTACACCCTAGAATCGGTTGGATTCCATTTTGAATACATAGCTCATAAAACTCCACTGCTCCGTGCAACACACCATCATCTGTTAAGGCCAATTGTTTATAACCTAATAATTTTCCAGTTTCTACATACTCATTTAAACGAATCGTACTCTTGAGTAATGAATAGCTACTGAATACTTGTAATGTTGTAAACGGCATAGGTCTCCTCCTCTCGTATTAGTCGTCTTATTATAGCATATCTTCCCCTTTCACGCTCCCATTTGGAAAGTTTTTTGGCCCATCTATTGTCAAAAGAATCTTGCTTGTACTATAATGGGAAATGAAAGAAGGGTTGTCCGTGAAATATATTGTTACCATCGTATGGGGATTGATACTTAGCCAAGTGACTTATTATTTAGGAAGTGCACTTTCTCAAACACCTTACAACGTGCAGAGCGCTGTAATCGTAGGAGTGCTCGTAACTGCAGCTATCTTTATCATCCAACACGTATTTATGAAATCAAAAGAAAACAGAAGTTAAGCTTTAAAACTTAACTTCTGTTTTTTTATTTTATAAGCACATACTAAAAACATTCCTCTTCTTTTAGCGATGTTCTGTATAAATAGCACAAAAGACCGCGGGCAAACGAAGAACCATAGGGATTCTATGGTAGAAGTAATAGCGATTAGTAACCGATGTGAATTACTGACTCTGGAAATTTATTTCCTAGAGTCAGTTTGAAGCTCGGTAGGATTGAGACAAAAGGCTCAATCCAATACAGCTATTATCTCTACCATGAAGATATCCCTATGGTTCGTAGTTAGACCGAAGGTCTTTTCCCTTTATTTATGCACAAACATTGCGTCGCCAAAACTAAAGAAGCGGTAACGTTCTTCGATAGCGTGCTGATACGCTTCTAGCGTGAATTCACGTCCAAGATAAGCACTGACAAGCATTACTAGCGTTGATTTTGGCAAGTGGAAATTCGTTACAAACGCATCAACCACACGGAATTCATACCCAGGAGAAATGAAAATATCCGTCCACCCACTCGCAGGCACCACATGCCCGTCGTTGTCTCTAGCAACCGTCTCTAGCGTACGAATCGAAGTCGTACCAACGGCAATGACACGTTTGCCAGCTTTCTTTGTCGCTTCGATCATATCCGCAGTTTCTTTTGACACATTATAATACTCTGAATGCATCTTGTGGTCTTCTAGTGAATCCACAGAAACAGGTCTAAACGTTCCAAGACCAACGTGCAATGTGACTGGCACAATATTGACACCCTTGTCACGGATTTGTTGCATTAACTCTTCTGTGAAGTGCAATCCAGCTGTTGGAGCTGCTGCAGATCCATTCTCTTTAGCATACACTGTTTGATAACGTTCTTTATCTTCTAAACGTTCTTTGATATATGGTGGCAATGGCATTTCACCAAGAGATTCCAACACTTCTAGGAATACTCCTTCGTATGAAAACTCGATGATACGTCCACCTTGGTCTAATTCTTCGACAACTGTTGCTTTAAGTCGACCGTCTCCAAACGAAACCACACTACCCACTTTCATACGTTTAGCAGGTTTCACAAGCGTTTCCCACTTGTCGCCTTCCGTATTTGTTAATAGGAGGACTTCAATATGAGCTCCTGTTTCTTCTTTCGTTCCATAAAGACGTGCTGGCAATACACGCGTGTTATTGACAACAAGTGTATCCCCTTCTTCCAATTCTTCTAAAAGGTCAGAAAAATGTTTATCTTCAATGGTATGTGTTGTTTTATTCACCACTAATAAACGTGAAGACGTACGGTCTTTCAATGGGGTTTGCGCGATTAATTCCTCGGGTAAATCGAAGTCAAAATCTTTTGTTGTATAGTTCATTTTTAGTTCCTTTCTTACGATAAAGGATATAAGCGCCCTAAGTGAGCATATCCTTCAGGCGTCACCACACGACCGCGTGATGTCCGTTTTAAAAATCCAATTTGCAATAAATACGGTTCATACATATCTTCAATAGTCTCAGCATCTTCTGAAATATTTGCCGCAATGGCACCTAGTCCAACTGGGCCACCATCGTATAAATCAATCATCGCCGTCAACAATTTACGGTCAATATGGTCTAGCCCTTTAGCGTCCACACGCAAGACCTTTAACGCTTGCTGCGTAATTTCTTTTGAAATCATGCCTTCTTCGTATACTTGAGAAAAATCACGTACACGTTTCAAGATACGATTGGCAATACGTGGTGTTCCACGCGAGCGAAGCGCAATCTCAAGAGCGGCCTCATCTTTAATTTCACTATCAAAGACATTCGCACTACGTTTTACAATCTCAGAAAGTGAAGCCTCATCGTAATACTCCATATGCTCCACAATGCCAAAACGGTCACGAAGCGGTGCAGAAAGAGCCCCTGCACGAGTCGTCGCCCCAATTAACGTGAACGGTGGTAATGGAAAATGTACTGGATGCGCAGTTGGCCCTTGACCCACTACGATATCAACGAAGAAATCTTCCATCGCAGAATACAACATCTCTTCCACGACACGTGGCAAGCGGTGAATCTCATCGATAAATAAAACATCTCCGGCTTCCAAGTCGTTTAAGAGAGCCACTAAGTCCCCTGGGCGTTCAATCGCAGGGCCACTCGTCGTCTTAATGCCAACTTCTAATTCGTTGGCAATCACCATCGCAAGTGTCGTTTTTCCAAGTCCTGGAGGTCCATATAGTAATACGTGATCCAAGGCTTCTGAACGACTACGCGCCGCTTGAATATAGATAGCAAGTTCTTCTTTTACTTTTTGTTGACCGATATACTGTTGTAACGTCTGTGGACGCAATGATAATTCGTCTTGTACTTCCCCTTCGTCAAGCGGGTTTTGGTCAATAAAACGTTCTTCCTCCACGATAATCCTCCATTATTTCATCAATAGTTTAAAGGCCACTTTTAATGCCTCTTGCGTCGTACTTGGAGCAGCAGCTTCCAGCGACTTCCAAATCTTTGTAATTTCTTTTGCAGAATACCCAAGACCAAGGAGTGCTTCTTTTGCTTCTTCAAGAGTTGCTTGGTTTGTTGAAACAACTGCTTTAGTCGTTTCTTCTGGGACAGCTTCAAACTTCCCTTTCAAGTCTAAAATAATTTGTTGTGCGGTTTTCTTTCCAACACCAGGGAATTTTGTTAAATAAGTGACATTCCCACTTTCTACAGCATTCACAAAACCTTCTGTATCGTCATTTGCTAAAATACTCATCGCACTCTTTGGACCGATACCAGAAACGCTAATTAAACGTTGGAATAATTCGCGTTCTTCGCTTGAAATAAATCCATATAAAGTAATGGAATCCTCACGAACGACTTGTTGTACTAACACTTTAATTTGCTTCTTCAGAGAATCTTGTAGGCGGTATGGGTTTGCAAAAACCACTTGATAGCCTACGCCATACACATCGACAACAATCGCTGTTGGTAAGATATGCGCTAACTCTCCATTTAAATATTCATACATGAATGATGCTCCTTTTTATGTCTATATCAGTACAATTCTAGCATAACAGGAAGGTCTAGGGCAAATGTCTGTTCGCATATTGTTCAAAAAAGCAGCCCCCATCTATGGGACTGACCCCAAAAAGTGAGAATTTAATAAAAACACCCTAGGGCTACCGTCTCCGGTATTCAACCGGAGACAGGTAGTCCAATTTTTGTTGGATTCTATTTTCATTATAATATTTGATGTAATTTTCTACAATTTGAATTACAATAGAAGATGAAGTTATTACTTCATCTTTTATGTAGAAAGCTTCGCACTTTAGGGAAGAATGGAAGCTTTCGATGGGCGCATTATCTGCGGGTGTCCCCTTACGGGACATACTGCGGATAATGTTTTTTTCTTTACATAAATTGTAGTATTCGGCGGAAGTATAAACGCTGCCTTGATCACTATGTAGTAGAACACCCTTAGGTAAGTCAATTTGATTTAAAGTATCCAATACAAACTTAGTATCTTGTTTAGAACCAATTGTATAAGCTAGTATTTCTCCGTTGTATAAATCCATAATCGACGACAAATATAATCGTTTAGGGCCGAAAGGTAAATATGTGATATCAGTAGTCAACTTTTGCATAGGTTTATCCGCTGAAAAATCTCTATTCAGAGTATTGCCAGTAATTGAGAAAGGTTTACCTATTTTGATAGCTTTTTTCGTTTTCACGGCACAATTCCAACCATTTTTCTGCATAATCCGCTGCACAACCTTATGGTTAACAATCTGATTTAATTCCTTCTGAATCAAATGCTTAATCTTTCTGTACCCGTAAATAAATTTGTTTTTCTTACAAATTTTACCAATAGTTTCCTCGATAACGGTTGGAGAAAAGTCTTTCTTTTTCCATCGGTAGTAAGTAGATATGGGTACATTAAGGCAAAAACAGATTAAATGAACTGTATATTTACCTTTCAATTCTTCTACTAATTTTACAACTGCTTGAGGCGACACTTCCTTTCCAATTCCTTGTATTTTTTTAATATTTCTAATTCAACTTCTTTTCTTCGTAATTCTAATTTTAATTGATCGATTTCAGAAAGTTTAGCCATTCCTTTTTCATAAGAATATTGTTTACCCACCTGTTGGTGGAAACGATGTGTTTCTCCATTTTTATACCATCTAAACCATGTTTCTACTTGCGTTTTGTTTTTAATGTTTAACTCCTGCATTACTTGTTTTGTACTATATCCCTGTAATTTCATTTCTACGGCTTTATTTTTAATATCGGCTGAATAAGCAACACGATTTTTAACCATAAAAAGACACCTCCATGCGTATTTGATAATATTGTACCAAATCCAACTTGGAGGTGTTTTTATTTAATTCTCATTTACGGGGGTCAGTGCCTATAGAGACTGCTTTTAAAAGTTACCTTTTTAGTTTTTAATTAGGCATTTAATAATGCTTCTGCTTGTTTTTCAAGTCCTGCTACTACTTCTTCGTCTAAAGTCACAACGCCTGTTCCCCAAGCTTCTGGGTTAATTTTAGCACCAGTGAATTCACCCACTACTTGCATACGAATGAATGGTAGTAATGCACTATAAGCTGCAAATAATGGTTCATGTCCTGCGTTTGCCATTGCTGATACCGTTACAACTTTATCTTGTAGAATTGAAGGCCCGTGTGTATCTGATAAGTCTAAGGCACGGCTCATCCAGTCTAATAAGTTTTTCACTGTTCCAGGAATTGCGAAGTTATACGCTGGTGAGAAGATCCAAACTGCATCAGCTTTACCAAATGCATCGCGAGCTGCTTGTACTTCAGGTAATACTGGAGTTTCTAAGTCTTGGTTCATTAATGGAAGGTTTGAGTAATCTAAGTAAGTAACAGTTGCTTTTCCCTCTAAAATACGTTCTGCTTTTTCTGCCATTTGGTGGTTGAAGCTACCTTTACGTAAGCTACCTACTACAAATAAAATGTTTTTCATATTCTTTTCCTCTTTTCGTGAATGGTTTGAGCAAGAAAGCGACGTCATCTCTCTTGGGATTGAAATTAGATTATCATCACTTAAACGTTAAAGCAATTTATCTGCTCAGAAAAAAATTTTTTGCTTAAAAAAAGGAAAAACTCTTATAAACGTTGGTATCATGGTGTTTTAAAATAAAAACGAAAAATATCATTATAATGTATACGTTATAATGATAAAAAATTTGAGACAAATAGAATTGCAAAAGTTTGGTTGACTTTCCCATCGCAGGCTCAAAACTTCGTACCGCGCAGTATCTTATTGATGTTCTTTTCATCACTCGTGATTCGATAACGTCTAATAAGGCTGTATAAATAGAAAAACGACTCACAAGTGAGTCGTTTTTGTGTAGTTGAACTCGAGCTCACAGGCCCGAAACTTCGCACTGTGAAGTTTTCCTTCCCAGAATATCCGCACGACTATGCTCTCACACCGCTCAGTAGCTTATTGATGTTCTCTTCATCACTCGTGATTCGAGAACATCTAATAAGGCTGTATAAATAGAAAAACGACTCACACTGTGAGTCGTTTTCGTGTAGTTGAGTTCGCCATCGCAGAAATCGCGAAGTCTCGCATCGCACAGTAGCTTATTGACGTTCTCTTCATCACTCGTGATTCGAGAACATCTAATAAGCTCTGTGGGGGAAAGACTACGAAGCAAAAATGACTCGCACTGCGAGTCATTTTTTGTCTTCTGTCTTTCTCTTGAAATCGGGCTCCAAAGTGCAAAAGCTCAAGCCTTTCTCACTTTGTCCGCACGACTAGTCTAGTCGTTTACGGCAAAGTTCGAACCGTCATCGCTTTTGAGCGCACTTTGTCGCACCTTAGTTTTCCATTAAAGCCTGATTAGCAGTAATGATTGCTAATTTGTAGACGTCTTCTTCGTTACATCCACGTGATAAGTCAGAGATTGGTTTGTTTAATCCTTGTAAGATTGGTCCGATTGCTTCGAAGTTACCGAAACGTTGTGCAATTTTGTATCCGATGTTTCCTGATTGGATTTCTGGGAATACGAATACTGTTGCTTGTCCAGCTACTGGTGAGTCTGGAGCTTTTTGTTTACCAACGCTTGGTACGAACGCAGCATCGAATTGTAATTCTCCATCGATGTTGTAGTTTGGAGCTAATTCTTGAGCGATTTTAGTTGCTTCAGCTACTTTTAATGCTTCTTCAGATTTAGCAGAACCTTTTGTTGAGAAACTTAACATTGCAACGTTTGGTTCGATACCGAATAATTCAGCTGTTTTAGCAGATTCAACTGCGATTTCAGCTAATTCTTGTGCGTTAGGGTTGATGTTGATTGCGCAGTCTGAGAATAAGTATTTCTTAGATTTGTCGCTGTTGATCATGATGAACGCACCACTTGTACGAGATACTCCTGGTTTTGTTTTGATGATTTGTAACGCTGGACGTACTGTGTCCCCTGTTGAGTGAACCGCACCAGATACTAATCCGTCTGCTAATCCCATGTATACCATCATTGTTCCGAAGTAAGTTACGTCACGTAATAATTTTTGAGCGTCTTCTTCAGATACTTTACCTTTACGACGTTCTACAAAGCTTGCTACCATTTCAGCATATTTATCGTCTGCATAAGTTTCTGGATCGATAATTTCTAAATGAGAAATGTTAAATCCACGAGCATCTGCTACTTCGTTAATGGCATCTACGTTTCCAAGTAAGATTGGTTTGCAAAGTCCATCTGCTAATAAACGAACCGCTGCACCAATAATTCTTGGTTCATCTCCTTCTGGAAATACGATTTTAACGTCTTTCCCTTTCACTTTAAGTGATAATTCTTCAAATAATTCCACGGATATCCCTCCAAAAATTTGTTATCTTAATAATACACTAAATACTTTTAAAAAAACAGTACAATGTTAAAACAATCATCAAAAAAACAACTGTACTAATCTGATTGCAATTTAAAAATAGTACAGTTTCATTTTATAAAAATTTCTACTTAGCAAAACACCGCTAGTATGCTATACTTAGAGAGTATTTTAGTAAGGAGGAAGGCTTTGTGCGATCATATGCAAAAAAATTAATGGATACCGCTATTCTGGCAGGTCAAATCATGCTCGAATGCAATGCGGAATCGTATCGCGTGGAAGAAACAATGAACTATATTCTCTCCACTTCAAACTTTGAAACTTGCGAAGCCTTCGCAATGGCGACTGGAATCTTTGCAACGCTCGATGATGACTGCATCGATTCTATTACAGAAATTCGCCGTGTTCCAAATCGCGACACGAACTTGAACCGAATTTATAAGGTCAACGCAATCTCTCGTCAATTAGTGACAAAAGAAATTGACCTCGATACAGCTTATCAACGATTACAAGATTTAAAAGAATCCGAATATCCACAGTGGTTAAAAGACTTAGGCCTTATTCTGATGTGTGGGTTCTACGCTGCTCTATTTGGAGCAACGCCAATTGAACTCGTCATTGCATCAGTAGCAGCGATTATCATGCCATTTGTTTATAAGTTAGATCCGAAATTAAAATTAGGGACATTCGTGTTGAACCTCATCTCGATTATTCCAGCGATTGTCATTATTATTTTGATTCAGAAACATTTCGTTCCGGATGCTCGAATCGGCATCTCCATTGTAGGATTAATCATGCCGGCCGTTCCTGGAACCGCCATTACAAATGCCATTCGCGATACATTACGCGGAGACTACAACTCAGGAGCAGCTCGGGCAATTGAAGCGTTTGTGACGGCTCTTTCCGTCGCGATTGCTGTTGCTTTAGGACTCGTGTTAGCAGGAGGTGCAAACCCCTTATGATTTATCAAGTGATTAGTGCTCTCATCGCTGTCTACTTCAGTTGTATTGTCTTTGAAGCTCCAAAACGTCTCCTCATTCATATTTCGATTATTGGAGGCATTGGTTGGTTTGTATATCTCTTCTTCTTGGACAGTTCTGGATTACAACTAGCTACTTACTATAGCGGCCTTACAATTGCGTTTTTATCGCACTTAGCAGCACGCTATTTTAAAGCTCCCGTAACGGTATTTTTTATCCCTGGATTTTTCCCACTCGTTCCTGGTGCAGGCATGTATCGTACCGTATATGCCTTCTTTGTAGGAGATGTTGAAAAAGGAAAATTCTTCTTCGGTCAAACAATGATTACTGCCGGGATGATTGCACTTGCTATCTTTACGGTCGATTCAATCTTCCGTCTGTACTCGCATTGGCAATCTTCACGCCGTCAGTCAGCAAACTAAATAAATGAACTTGAAACTGCCAAAGATTTTCTTTGGTGGTTTTTTTATGCTTACCGTTGGTTTGTTTTTGAAATGGTGTGTTTTGTTATAGTTGCTAAATTAGGGCACCGGTGCAAGCCTTGGTCTTGCACCTTTGAAGCTTCAAAGCTGGAGTAAGGAATACATTCCAAACTCCAGCTAATTCACATTCAATGCGATTCCCTAATATGGCTACTATAACCACACCCTTTCATCACAAACCAACTCATCAAGAAAGTCTTTGGATTCCGTCCCTTTGGGATATCTTCATGGTAGGGATAAGAGCTGTACCGGTTCGAGCCGAAGTCTCTCACCTACTGAGCCTCAATGAGTCTCTACGGAATAAATTCCTAGAGTCTCATATTCGTATCAGTTACCTCTCGCTCTTACTCCTACCATAGAATCCCAAGGCACTCCATCTTTTTTTCATAGAATCGGTTTTTTCTAAACCTTCTGAGTAGACCAAAAAATAGTCTATTTTTATTATTTAAATCTGCTGCTATGATGAAGATTGCTACTGCTCATTTATTTTAAGATTAAGTAACTTCGTATGGACAGATAGCGGGTTCTGTGGTTCAATAAATGTATCAGGGTGTCATAGCTCAGTTGGATAGAGCAAGCGTTTCCTAAACGCTAGGTCGGGGGTTCGAGACCCTTTGGCACCGCTAGAAAAAAATCCACTGGTTTAACCAGTGGATTTTTTGTTGATTATTTACAATTCTCTTCTACCCATTCAATAGCACGCCAGGCACGTCCTGAGATATCATTTCCATGATTTCCCTCTTCCAAAGTAAACTTGAAATCACCTGCTTGAAATTTCGGCTCATAAAAATCTTTTAATGCTATCGTATTACAAGTTTGGGCTGCTGTTAAATTCGTAGAGGTCGTTCCTTCTTGATCGCCCACACTCATGTACAATTTTGGATGAGAGGCTTTAAAGGGATGTGCTTTTAAATAGTCTAGAAAATCCGGATACCACAGCGACGAAGAACAACTGAGGGCAGTTCCGAATAAATCAGTGTTCACCGCTGCGTACAGACTGAATAATCCACCTAGCGAATAACCCCCGATAACTCTCTTTTCTGTGCTTGAAGTAAAACCATATTCACTCTCACAAAATGGAATAACTTGTGTTGCTAAAAACGAAAGATGTTCTGCAGCTTTTCCACCGAAATCCATCGGCAAGGCTTCAGTGGCTTGTAGTGGCCAAGGAGTATAATCATCTTTTCGATTATCAGAATTGATGAGTACAAAATTGAGTGCAGGTTGATGTTTACGAATCCAATGATTAAAAGGTTCTTCGAATTGATCTCCATCTAAAAAATAAATGGTCGTAGCATCTTTGACATTGGAACGATAAACATATAGCTTCACACCCTCAATTTCTTGTTGAATCCATACAGAATTTCTAGTCATGGCGATTTCCTTTCTACTGCTTATTCTCCACTATTTTAACAGTTTTCTGGGCAGTTGATAAGTCCAAATAAAGAGACGCTAGCGATACGCACTGACGTCTGATGTTATTACGTAATGAACAATCTTTTAAACAGTTTTTGGGCAATTCCATTAATTTAATTATTCATCGTTTTAGTTTTAGTTATCGACTAATGCTAGTCGTTTAAGTATTTTCCTTCTACTCCAAGAACGTCGCAATTTTTTCTTAAATCTGCTTTTGATATTACATTATTTTTGCTATCACGATTCAATTCTAATTCAATATGCGCGGCTTTATTAACAATTTCGACTAACCCGAAACACTTTTAGTAATCTTTACTAGTCGAAAACACTCCATTCTTAATCAAACTACAATACGATTTTTTTAAGTTCAAGAGTAGTATCGATACTAGTCAATTAAGAAAGATAAATACTTAAGTAATAACAAACTTCCAATTATACTTCAATTTTTGAAATGTAACATATTTGTTACTGTGATATGCTCCCTCTAAAGTAGACACTAAAAAAAGTAAACTACTTTAGAGGGGGTATTTTTTAGATTGGCTAAGAAACATACTGCAAAAGAATTAGAACGATTCATA